>JBMOQZ010000262.1:0-11342 GCA_049322475.1 Myxococcota bacterium
GCAGGACGTCGACGACGCCGAGTGGCGCGAGGCGTGCGCGCGCGCGGGCGTGTCGGCCGCGCCGGGGCTCGCCGAGGCGCTGTTCGAGCGGCGGCTCGCCAGCGCGGGGAGCGGCGGGTGGTCGTTCGTGCACGGGATGTTGCGCGAGGCGGTCGAGCGCCGCGCGCGCGAGGGCGGGCGCTGGGTCGCGTGGAGCCGCGCGTGCGCGGACGTGCTCGAGGCGCGGGAGGGGGCGCGCGGCGTGGCGGCGCGGCGGGTGCGGCACCTGCTCGCGGCGGAGGACCCGGGCGCTGCGACCGCCTGCGTCGAGCGAGCCGTGGACGAGCTGATCGTCGCCGGGGAGTTCGGGCAGGCGAACGGGCTCGTCGCCTCGTGGGACGCGCTCGTCTCGGGGCGGACGGGCGAGGACGCCGAGCGGCTGACGGCGATGCTGCGGCTGGCGCGGGCGAGGGTGCTGGACGCGACGGAGGACCCCGCGGCCGCGGTGATCGCCGAGCCGCTGGAGATGGAGGCCCGCCTGCGGAGCTGGCCGGAGATCGCGGCGGGCGCGTGTATGTTGCGCGCGAACGCCGAGCGGCGGCGCGGCGCGGGGCGCCTCGGCGCGCTCCTGCTCGAGAACGCGGCGCACGAGTACGCGGCGCTCGGGCTCCGCCGCTGGGAGGGGCAGGCGCGCTACCACCTCGGCGGGCTCGAGATGGAGACGGGGCGGTTCGCGCAGGCGCGCGCGCAGCTGGAGGAGGCCCGCGAGAGCTTCGTGGTCGCCGGCCACCCCGCCGGCGTGGCGGTCTGCGACCACGCGCTCGCGCACATCTGGATGCTGGAGGGCCGGCTGGACCTCGCGCGGCCGGGGCTCGAGGCCGCGCGCGCGGAGTTCCGCCGGCTCGGCATGCGCAACCGGCTCGCCGGGGCGTACGAGGCGCTCGGCGACGTCGTGCGCTACCTCGGCGAGATCGACCGCGCGGAGGAGTGCTACCGCGAGGCGATGGCGATGTACGACACGATGGACGTGCGCCCCTGGACGGCCCCGTACAACCTCGGGCTCGTGTTGATCCAGCGCGGGCGCGCGGCCGAGGCGCGGCCCTGGCTCGACGACGCGCTGGCCGCGGTCGGCGAGAAGCCGGGCGCGCGGACGGTGGTCGTCGTCACGCAGCTCGCCTGCCTCGCCGGCGACGCGACCGCAGAGGAGTGGGACGCGCGGCTGGCCGAGGCGCGGTCGCTGTTGCGCGCGACCCGCCGTCGCGAGCCGGACATGGGGCTCGCCGCGGAGCTGGCGGCGCAGGCGGCGCTCCAGGCGGGGTACCGCGAGCGCGCGCGAGACGCGCTGGCGATCGCGCGGGACCAGTGGAGCGGGCTCGGCCGGAGCGCGGAGGCGAAGGCGGTGGAGGAGCTGCTGGGGGCGCTGGGGTGATCGCCGACCCCGGCGCCGGCACCCCCCCGGCGGACCTGCAGCCGTCGATGCGCGCGTGCTACGCTCCCCCGTGGGAGGAGGAACGATGCTCGCGTTGATCGCCGCGCTCCACGCGCAGGAAGCACCGCCGATCGTGGGGGGCGAGGAGACGCAGGAGTACCCGGGGGTGGTGTTCCTGACGATCGAGACCTACGACGGCTGGCCCATCGGCTTCTGCTCCGGGACCCTCATCGCCGAGCGGTGGGTCCTCACGGCGGCGCACTGCGTCCCCGACGCCTACTACATGACGGCCTACGTCGGGCCGTCCGACTCCGACCTCGAGCAGGCCGTCCACGCCGAGGCCTGGTGGGCGAACCCCGCCTACGACGAGAACACCGGCTACAACGACATCGCGCTGGTCTACCTCGAGGGCGCGTTCCAGGGGGTCGCGCCGGTGCCGCTGTCGCAGCAGGCGATGACCGACGCCGACCTCGGCACCGACTTCCGCGCGGTCGGCTACGGCCTCGACGGCGACGACCGCGACGCGCAGTCGGGCGTCAAGAAGTTCGCCGACATCCCGCTCGCGTTCTACAACGACTCGTTGTTCATGTTGTACGACGGCGTCGAGACCATCGCGAGCGGCGACTCCGGCGGCGCGGCGCTCCGGCTCTTCTCGGACGGCAGCTACGCCGTCGCGGGCGTCACCAACTTCACGCCCATCCCGCCGGAGGGGCGCGAGGGCAACGCCTCCGCGTTCGCCCGCGTGGACTACTTCCTGCCGTGGATCGAGGGCTACACGACCGACTTCACGGTGAAGGGCGACCCCCCCGACGAGGACGTCGCGCGCTGGGGCGACGACCACCGCAACTACGGCTTCGACAACGACACCGACAACCTCACGCCCGAGGACATCGGCGCCTCGGCCGACGGCGGCCTGCTCGCGTGCTCGACCGGCGGCGCCGGCGCGATGGGCGCGGTGGCGTCGGTGCTGGCGGCCTTCGCGGCGAGGCGGCGTCAGAGGCGGTAGAGCACCCGGTCGCCGTCCTCGGCCTCCTTCACGGCGCCGGCCTCCTGCAGCGCGACCTCGAAGGGGTCGGCGTTCGCGCGCAGCTCCTCGCGGTGGACCATCACCTGCACGACGCCGGCCGCGCGCGCGGCGGCGACGTCCGGCGGCACCGGCGAGGTGGCGACGAGCGGGTCCCAGGACGCGAAGCTGGCGAGCCACGGGGCCTGGGCGACGTCCGCGACCCCGTTGAAGTCGGGGGCCCAGGGAGACGCCGCCCCGTGGAACAGCTGGTGGTGGAGCAGGTAGCGGGCGCGCGGGCGCGAGCGGTTGATCTCGCCCGGGGGCATCGCCACCGGCCCGGGGACCTCGAGCAGCACGGGCCCGCGGACGAGGTCGTAGATGCCGGGCACGTCGGCGGGCGCGCCGGGGAGCACCGGCTCGACCGGCGAGAGCAGGAAGCCCTCGATCACCGGCAGCACGGCGAGCCAGCGCCGGCCGAGCCGATCGACGGTCGCCCCCACGAGCGGCGCGAGGCAGAAGAGCGTGCCGGCGTGCCACCGGTAGGGGAAACGCACGCTCTGCAACACGGGTAGGTCGTACCAGGGGCCTCGCCCGAGCGAGAGCACGGCGCACGAGAGCGCGCCGAGCGCGAACAGGGGGCGCTCGCGGGCGGAGAGCGCGGCGAGCACGAAGGTGGAGACGCCGATCCACGTGTTGATCGCGAACGGGTTCAGCTCGGGGGCGATGCCCGGGCGGCGCACGCCCAGCGGCGCGCCCATCGCGGCGCGGATCGCGTCGGGGAGCGGGGTGGCGCCGGACATGGAGTCCACGAAGAGCGCGACGAAGGGGGTCGCCAGCAGGAGCCCGAGCCCCGCGGAGGCCCACGCCTCGCGGCGGAACGGGCCCCAGCCGAGGGCGAGCAGGCAGGCGACCATGCCGAGGTACCAGCTCGACACGATCACCGCGGCGAAGGCCACCGCGGCGGCGACGAGGTGGGCGGCGCGCCGGGCGAGCGGCACCCCCCGACCGTCGGCCCGCGGGGCGCGCAGCACGATCCATGCCCAGAGCGGCAGCGTCCAGCCGTCGGTCCCCTCCACGATGCCCTCGGCGGCGTAGCCCTGGAAGAACGGCGACGCGCCGTAGACGCCGGCGGCGGCGAGCCCGCCCGCCACGCCGAGCCCGGCGGCGCGGAAGCACCCGAACGCGACGGCGACCGTGGCGAAGCGCGCGGCGAGGAGCGTTGCGTCGTACGCGAAGGCGGGGCCGCCGAGGCGCCAGAGCGGCGTGCCGAGCCAGCCGTGGAGCGGCGAAGAGAAGTAGAAGCGCATCCCCTCCGGCGCGCCGAGCCAGTCGGTGTGGACGGGCAGGCCCGGCTGGTGCGCGGCGAACCACGCGAGCCCCCAGACCGAGGGGTACAGGTCGGTGAACGGCGAGCCCACGATCTCGCCGCGCCACAGGGCCGGGGCGGCCGGGAGCACCGCCCACGCCGCCGCCAGCAGGAGCGCGGCGGCGAGCCCGGCACGGCGGTCCTCTGGCTGCCGGAACATCGGCCGCGTCATAAGCGCCCGGGATGCTACTTCCCACTGCCCGTCCGTTCGACGACGACGCGGTCGCCCGCGCGAAGGCCCGCCTCGACGACCTCACGAAGCCCCCCGGGAGCCTCGGTCGCATCGAGCAGATCGCGGCGTGGTGGTGCGGCGCGACGGGCTACCCGCCCAAGGAGCCCGCGCGGGCGAAGCTCTTCGTGTTCGCGGGCGACCACGGCGTGACCGCCGAGGGCGTGAGCCCGTACCCGAGCGCGGTGACGGCGCAGATGGTCGCGAACTTCCTCGCGGGCGGGGCGGCGGTGAACGTGTTCGCGCGGCACCACCGCGTGGAGCTCGGCGTGGTCGACGTCGGGGTCGCGTCGGAGCTCCCGGCCCACCCGGGCCTCGTGTCGCGCAAGGTCCGCGCCGGGACCGGCAACATGGTCCGCGAGCCGGCGATGTCCCGCGAGGAGGCCGAAGCGGCCGTCGCCGTCGGGCTCGCCCTCGCCGAGGAGGCCGCGCGCGCGGGCGTGGACGTGCTCGCCGCGGGCGAGATGGGCATCGGCAACACCACGTCGGCCGCCGCGGTGCTCTCCGCGGTGGCGGCGATGCCCGCGAAGCTCACCGCGGGGCGCGGCACGGGGGTGGACGACGCGGGGCTCGCCCGCAAGGTGGCCGCCATCGACGCCGCGCTCGCGCTGCACCGGCCCGATCGCGACGACGGGATCGGCATCCTCGCGGCCGTGGGCGGCTTCGAGATCGCCGCGATCGCCGGCCTGTGCGTCGGCGGGGCGGCGGCGGGCGTGCCCGTCGTGCTGGACGGGTTCATCAGCACGGCCGGCGGTCTCGTCGCCAGCGTGCTCGCCCCGGACGCCACGCCGCACCTGCTCGTGTCGCACCGCAGCGCGGAGAACGCGCACTGGGCGATGAGCCGCTACCTCCGCAAGGACCCCGTCCACGACCTCGACCTGCGCCTCGGCGAGGGCACCGGCGCCGTGCTCGCGATCGACACGCTCCGCCTCGCGGTGAAGGTGATGCGGGAGATGGCGACGTTCTCCGGTGCCGGCGTCTCGAACCGCTAGTGCTCGCGCTCGCCGCCGGTCATGCCCTTCGCCTTCAGGGCGTCACTGACGGCCTCGACGACGTTGGCCATCGAGGGGAAGTCGTCGACGTCGAGCTCGCCGATGACCTCGCCGAGGCGTACGGGCTCGCCCTTGCGGTACTCGATCGACGCGCTCCCGGCCTTGTGGAGCAGGTCGTCCTTCGTGGCCGGGAAGTCCACGCCCTTGAGCGCCTGCGTGATCGCGGCGATGCCGAAGGCCGTGCCCCGAGGCGGGCCGGGCTTGTCGTAGGCGTGGCCGCGGACCTCCTTCCGGTCGCGGAGATCGCGCTGGCGCTGCACCTCGGTGCCCCCCTTGCGCCCGGCCTCCCGCACGGTCATGGAGCCGTCGCCGCCCTTTTCGCGGTTCGCCATCGTCCCTCCACGTCCGAAGCTGCGCGCGGACGGCCGGTGAACAAGGTCGCGCGGGGGCTCGCCCGTCGCGTCGCCGTCGGCCCTCGTGAAACCTTCCCCAGCCGGGACTTTCCGGCGGGCGCCCCTTGCCGCGCCTGCCCGCGTGGTGCACGATTCACGGGACGAAAAGGGATCCGATGGCCGTGAACGACGCCGCCAACGCCGCGCCTCACCGGATTCTCCGACAAGCGATGGACGAATGCCTCTCGGTGGAGGGAGGTTTCCTGCCGCCCGTGGTGCCGCTCGACGTCCTGCCGGGTCGCTTCGCGACGCACCTCGCCGCGTGCGAGGAGCTGGCCGCGCGCTACCACGCGCCCGACGCCAGCGTGCGACCCTGGCTCGCGCAGACGTTCGCGCGCCACGACCCGGAGCTCGACGCCGAGCTCGATCTGCTCGCCCCCGCCGA
This sequence comes from Myxococcota bacterium, assembly GCA_049322475.1. Taxonomy (GTDB): domain Bacteria; phylum Myxococcota_A; class UBA796; order UBA796; family SXON01; genus JBMOQZ01. The sequence continues at coordinate 5,839 of JBMOQZ010000262.1, forward strand.
GCTCGACGGGCTGATGACGGTGTTGTGCGTGCTCGGGCACGCGTGGCGCTGGGACGCCGCGCCGCCCCGGCGCGACCGGCAGGACGTGGGCGTGCTCCCCGAGGGAATCGCCGCCCCCTGGGCGCGCCTGTCCGTGCGCCTCGGCGTGCCGCGCATGGGCAGCCTCTACAGCATGGTGCTGAACAACTGGCGCCTGCCCGAACGAGGCGGGACCACCTACCTCCGCGAGGAGCTGAAGGCCTCGGCGCTGCGCGCGCGGTACTCGTGGCTGCAGGCCCCCGCGGACGCCGAGCTGCACGCGTTCGTCGGCGCCGCGGTCGAGACCGAGGCGATGGGCGGCCAGGTCGTCCGCACCGCGGTGGAGCTCGTGCGCGCCGCCAGCCACGAGAGCGTGCAGGAGGTCGGCTACCTGCTCGACCGCATCGCGGCCGAGATCCGCGACATGGCGCACCCCTTCGCGCGCTACGCCCGCGAGCACCGGCTCGACCGCGCCGAGTTCCTCACGCTGATCGAGCGCACCACGCTCTGGGACCCCGACGCGGGCGAGGGCGCCACGAGCGCGCAGTTCGGCGCCGTCCAGGTGGCGGAGGCGGTGCTCGGCATGGGGCACCCCGCCGACGTGGTCCGCGCCCGGCAGGGCATGCCGGCGCGCCACCGCCGCTTCCTCGAGACCTTCGACGCCCACGCCGCCGTCGTCCGCGACTTCGTCGCGGTCACGCGCGACCGGCAGCTCGGCGCGCTCTGGCACGCCGCCGGCCACGCGCTGCGCGGGCTCCGGCCCCAGCACGCGGTGGTCACGCCGCGCACCGGCGTGCCCGAGAACCCGCCGGTCGACCCGACCGGCATCGACCGCGTCTTCCGCTTCCTGACGGCCGAGGACCGCGAGGAGCTCCTCGCCGGCGCCCGCACGCGCACCTACGCGCAGGACGAGCCGGTCATCGAGGCCGGCGCCCGTCGCATCGGCATCTTCGTGGTTCGGAGCGGCTCGGTGCGCGTGGAGCGCACGATCGAGGGGCAGGCGGTGCCCATCGCCCACCTCGGGCCGGGCTCGCTGTTCGGCGAGATGTCCTTCCTGGAGAACGAGGACACGAGCGCCGCGGTGATCGCCAACGAGGACTGCGAGATCGACGTGATCCGGCGCGAGTACGTGTTCGGCCTGTTCGCGCGCCGGGACGGCTTCGCCGCGCGCTTCTTCCAGTCCGTCGCCACGCTCCTGTCGCAGCGGCTGCGCGAGACGAGCGAGCGGCTGGGGAAGGCGCTGTCGCCGATGTCGCTGGACGACGCGTAGCTGTCAGCTGTCAGCTGTCAGCACGACCGGAACCCTACTTGGCGGCGGCCTCGGCCGCGCCGGCGCGCGCCATCTCTTCGCGGATCTGGCGGGGGGTGACGCCCTCCTTCCAGCAGAGCAGCGCGCCGACCGTGGCGATGGGCACGAAGCTGACGGCCCAGAACACGATGGCGAAGGCCTGCGACGGCCCGAGGGGCTGGCCCCAGAGCACGAGCGTCATCTCGATGGCCTTGTGGAACACGCCGAAGAAGCCCGGCGCCTGCGGGAGCGCGGCGGCGAGCGCGATGGCCACCGTGGTGAAACACGCGGCGGCGAACGGGAGCGCGATGTCGAAGGCGTGGAACAGGACCCAGATGCTGATGGCGCCGTTCATCCAGTGGACGAGCGAGAGCGCGCCGGCCTCGGCGAGCGCGCGGCGGCTGCGGATGCTGGCGAACCCGCCGGCGAAGCCGTCGAACAGGTCGAGGAAGCGGTCGGCCACGGGGCGCGGCGCGATCGACACGATGCGCGCGAACACGCCGCGCGCGGCGTTCTCGCGGGCGGCGAGGAACAGGAACACGAGCAGGCAGCCGATGCCGACGGTGCCGAGCAGGCCGCCGTAGACCTGGAGGTTGACGACCAGCTCGCCGTGGGCCTCCACGTCCGCCGGCAGGATGGCCACCATGATGAGCAACACGCTCACGAGCCCGAGGATGTCGAACACGCGCTCGATCACCGCGATGGTGGCGAGCGGGAGGATGCCGACGCCCGTCTCGCGGTCGCCGAGCCATGGGCGGGCGAAGTCGCCGGCGCGGAACGGCAGGACCACGTTGAGGCTCATGCCGATGACCGTCGCGACGAACAGCCGCCCGAAGCGCGCCTTCGGCGCGAGCGGACGGAGCAGCACCTTCCAGCGGGCCGCGCGGATGGCGAACTCGGTGAAGAGCACCGCCGCGGACAGGAGCACCCACTCCATCTTCACGCCGGCCATCGCCGATCGCACCTCGGCCCAGTGGGCGTTCAGCACGAACCACCCCATGAAGCCGACGCTGATCGCCAACCCCGGGATCAGCCGGAGGAGCCTGCCCTTCACCCGCGAACCATAGCACGGGGTCGCCGGACCGCGACGCGACGGGCGGCCGGGCACGTCGTCAGATAGACACCGGCGGCTCCCTCGGAGGATCTGTGCCCCACGAAGCCGTCGGCCTCGGCAACGCCATCATGGACGCCCTCGTCCGCATCGACGACGACCGCGTCCTCACCGAGCTCGGGCTCACCCGCGGCCAGATGCACCCCGTGCAGCACGCGCAGTGGCACACGGCCTACGAGCACGTGAAGGACCGGGGGGTGGAGGTCTACTCCGGCGGCAGCTGCGCCAACACCATCTCGACGCTCGGGCTGCTCGGCGCCGACGTGCTCTACTGCGGCCAGATCGGCGACGACCCCTTCGGCGAGATGTACGAGCGCTCGATGCGCGAGGTGTGCGGCGGCCACGCGCTCCACCGCACGAGCCAGCACGTCACCGGCAAGTGCCTCTCGCTCATCTCCACCCGCGACGGCGAGCGCACCATGCTCACCGACCTCGGCGCCGCGGTGCACCTGCCCGCGATCGGCAACTTCGCCGACCAGATCCGGCAGGCGAAGCTCCTGCACCTCACGGGCTACCTCTTCCTCGGCGGCCCCATCCGCGACGCCGCGTTCGAGGCCGTCACGGTCGCGCACGGCGCGGGCGTGCCGATCTCGCTCGACGTCGCCGACCCCTTCGTCGCCCGCACCATCACGAGCGACGTCCAGCACCTCCTGAAGAGCTTCGTGGACGTCGCGTTCCTCAACCGGGACGAGGCGCTCGTCGTCACCGGGAAGGAGGGCGAGGAGGCGGTCTACGAGCTCTCGACGTGGTGCAAGGTCGCCGTGGTCAAGCTCGGCGCCGGAGGCTCGCTGGTGCGCACCGCCGGGACCACCCACCGCGTCCCCGTCTTCCCGGTGAAGGTCGCCGACACGACCGGCGCGGGCGACGCGTACGCGGGCGGCTTCCTCTACGGGTGGCTCCGCGGCTGGCCCGTGGAGAAGTGCGGCGAGCTCGGCTCGCGTATCGCCGCGCTCACGGTCAGCCAGGTCGGCGCCGTGTGTCGCGACCGCGCGGCCGTCGCCGCGGCCCTCTCCGCGGTCCGCGATCGATGAACCTCCCGGTCGAGGTGCTCGAGGCGGTCCGCGCGAAGCGGTGCGTCTGCTTCCTCGGGTCGCGCGCCGCGTTCGAGGCCGCGCAGCTCGCCGGCGCGGACTACCCCGACGCCGCCGCGCTCGCGAAGGAGCTGGGCTGGCGTCGTCCCGCGCCCGTCCCGGGCCAGCGCCCGAAGCCCACGTCCCCGAGCGTGGAGGAGGGGGCCGCGACCTTCGAGGCGAAGCACGGGCGCGCCGCGCTCGAGGCCCGGCTCGCGGAGCGCGTGGGCGCCCCGTTCGCGCCGCCGCCCTTCTACGAGAAGCTCCTCGCCCGCTTCCCGCTGGTGGTCACCACCTGCTGGGACGACCTGCTCGAGCGCGCGGGCGCCTCGACGGTGACCGGCCGCGGCGAGCCCATCCCGAACGAGGGCGTGGTGCGCCTCCGCGGCCGCCTCGGCGACCGCCCCGTCGTGACCGCGGCGGACTTCGCCGCGCAGCCGCTCTCGCCCGACCAGAAGAAGCAGCTCCGCGCGCTGATCCGCAACCAGGTCGTGCTCTTCGTGGGGTACCGCCCCGACGAGGAGGAGTTCGAGCGCCTCTTCGGCGAGCTCTCCGACGCCTACGGCGGCGAGCTCCCGCGCTCCCACCTCGCCGCCGCGCAGGGCCCGATCGACGACTACCAGTGGCAGAAGTGGGTGTGGCGAGGGCTCCTGTTGTTCCTCGCCGACCCGTCCGAGGTCGTCGGCGAGCTGGAGGCGAAGCTGTGAAGCGCTACGTCCGGGCCTTCTCGCAGGGGTCGCCGTTCTGGGCGATCGAGGAGCCCGGCGTGGGGCTCCGCGTGCTCAACGCCGCGCCCTGGCTCGGCGGGCTGCCCACCGGGGAGCTGCGGCGCGGGCGGCTGCTCGCGCCGGTCGAGCCCTCCAAGATCGTGTGCGTCGGCACGAACTACCGGGACCACGGCGCCGAGATGGGGAAGCCCGTGCCCGCCCGGCCGAAGATCTTCCTCAAGCCGCCCACGGCGGTCCTCGGGCCCGAGGAGCGGATCGAGATCCCGCCGGTCACCGAGCGCGTCGACCACGAGGGCGAGCTCGGCGTCGTGATCGCGCGGCAGGCGCGCCGCGTGTCCGAGGCCGACGCGATGGACCACGTCTTCGGCTACACCTGCGTCAACGACGTGACCGCGCGCGACTTCCAGCGCGAGGACGGCGTGTTCACGCGCGCGAAGGGCTTCGACACGTTCTGCCCGGTCGGGCCCGCCGTCGTCGTGGGCCTCGACCCCGCGACGCTGCGCGTGACGTGTTCGGTGGACGGCGACAAACGTCAGGACGGCGCGGTCGCCGACATGGTGTTCCCCATCGCGACGCTGATCTCGTTCGTCAGCCACGTCATGACGCTCCTGCCGGGCGACCTGATCGTCACCGGCACGCCCGCGGGCGTCGGGCCGATCGTCGCGGGGCAACGCGTGGTCGTGGAGATCGCGGGGATCGGGGCGCTGGCGAACCCGGTGGTCGACCGCGACGATCGATGAGCGACCTCCCCGAGCTCTGGGTCAACGCGGCGGCGATGGGGGCCGTCGGGCTCGCCGGCGCGGTCGTCGCGACGATCCGCCCGGCCCGGCTCGGCGTGGTCCTCGTCGCGCTCCTCGCGGTCGCGGGCGCCGCGCTGCGCGGGATGCTCGACCGCGGCTGGGCGATCGACTCGCTGATCCACGACGCGCCCTGGGCCGCGGCCCTCGGGCTGGCGGCGTGGGCGGCGGTGGGCGGCGCGGGCTGGCTGCGCGCGCGGAGCTGGCCGGCCGTCGTGGTCGCGACGGCGCTCTTCGGCGACGCGCTCGTCGCCGTGGGGCTCGCGGCGGGGGAGCCGGACCCCGGGCGGCGGGCGCGGCTCGTGCTGGCGGCCAGCGGGGCGTCGATGATCGGCGTCACCAGCGGCGCGGCGCCGCTCCTGCTGGGCTGGGGAGGGGTCGAGGCGGTGGGGCTCGGGATCGTGCTGGCGATCGTGGGCTGGGCCCGAGGCGCCGGCGGCGTCGAGCGAGGCGCCCCGGACGGGCGCGGCGCGGCGATCGCCGCCGCTGTCG
>JBMOQZ010000263.1:0-11328 GCA_049322475.1 Myxococcota bacterium
TCACGCGCAGAACCCGAGCAGCCCGACGACCCGCAGGACGGCGAGCGCGCGCCTCACCGCGACGCCACGAACAGCGAGTGCGGGACGAAGAAGCCCTCGCGGGCGCGCAGGTGCTCGGCGACGTGCACGCGGAAGCCCGCGCGCTCGATCGAGGCGACCCACTGCGCGCGCGAGCGGAACCGGACCGGCGCGCTCCTCGTGACCGCGAGGCCCACCGCCACCCGCTCCACGAGCTCGCTGACCAGCCGCTTGTGGGGCGGGCCGGTGTCGTTCTCCTTGACCACGAGCAGGCCGCCGGGCGGCAGGCGCGCGTACACCGCGGCGAGGAGCGCGTCGGCGTCGGCGAGGTGGTGGAGCACGTCGTAGACGACGGCGCAGTCGCAGTCGGGCAGCGGGGTCGCCGAGAGGTCGGCACAGGCGAAGCGGACGTTGGGGAGGTCGCCCCAGACCCGCTCGGCGTGGGCGATCTTCGCGGCGTCGACGTCGAGCCCCACCACGCGTCGGGCGGGCTCGAGCGCGAGGAGCCCCGAGAAGAGGCCGAAGCCGCACCCGAGGTCGGCCACGCGAGCGTCGGGCGGCACCCAGCGGGCCACCTGCGAGAACGGCGAGCCGTACCAGCGTTGCCAGAGGCGCAGGCGCGCGCCCGCGGGTTGGTCCGCGTAGCGCGCGCGTATCCGGGGGAACGGACCGTCCATCCGGGCGGGTGGTAATCTGCCGGCATGTCGCTGGTCGAGGAGGTCCGCTCGCAGGCGCACTCCGCGTGGGTCGCCCGCGGCCTCTGGTCCTTCTCGCAATTGGCCCGCGGCGCGCGCCTGCCGGTGTCCTGGTACGTGCGGCGCGACGGCTCCGCGCCCCCGCCGATCGCCGCCTGTCACTACGTGACCTACGCGTGCCCGGAGGCCTGCACCTTCTGCAACGTCACGCAGGTGGTGGAGGAGTGGACGAAGCCGATGGCGGAGGCGGACCTCGCGCGGCTCGTCGAGAAGCTGGTGCCGCGCGTGCCCACGCTGGCGATCGGCGGCGGCGAGCCGCTGGCGCATCCGGGCATCCTCGAGCACTACGCGCGCGTCAAGGCCCGCGGCGGGCGGATCTTCACGGTCACGAGCGGCACGACGCTCGGGCCGACGAAGGCGAGGCGGCTCGCCGAGATCGCGCCGGACGTCGTGATGTTCTCGCTGCTCGGCGACGAGGCCGCCCACGACCGGGCGATGGCCCGCGAGGGCGCCTTCCAGAAGACGGTGGGCGGGTTGTCCAACCTGCTCGCCCACCGCGATCCCCGGCGCACGCGCGTGATCGTGAACTGCACGTTGGGGCCCGACAACTTCGGCGCGCTGCGCGTCGTGGCGGAGCTGGGGCGGTCGCTCGGCGCCGACGCGGTGCGCTTCACGTGGCTCTCGTTCCTGACGGCGGCGGAGCGGGCCCGCGAGGCCCACAAGGTCACGTACCTCGTGTTGCCGGAGGCGCCGGAGATCGACGTGGTCGCCGAGTCCCGCGCGCTCGAGCGCGACTACCGCGGCTTCGTGACGTTCCACCCCGTGCTCGACGACGCCGAGCGCCGGGCGTGGTGGCGCGAGGGCGGCGGGGTCCTGCGCCATTGCCACACGTTGTGGCACACGTTGTTTTTGCGGCCGGACGGGAGCGTGGTCCCCTGCGGACACCTCTTCGAGGAGCCCGTCGGGAACCTGCTCACCGACGAGCTCGACGACGTGTGGAACAACCTGCGGCTCCGCGAGATCCGGCGGGCGCAGTGGCAGAAGCCGTTCGAGGTGTGTCGGCGATGCTGCAAGGTGTGACGTCGTCGGTCGTCCGTCGGCAGTTTTCAGTCGTGGTCCCGTGCTGCGCACGGGACGAGGAGGAGCGGGAGAACCTGCGGCTCTGCCTCGCGGCGCTGCGCGCCTGCGACCCCGCGCCCCACGAGGTGATCGTGGTCGACGACGGCTCGCCCGCGCCGATCGAGGGGGCGGCGGTGCGGCAGGCGAACGCGGGGCCGGCCTCGGCTCGCAACGCCGGCGCCGCCGTCGCGACGGGGGACGTGCTCGTGTTCGTGGACGCGGACGTCGTCGTCCCGCCGGACGCGTTCGCGCGGCTCGCCGAGGGGTTCGCCGGCAACCCCGACGCCGCCGCGATCTGGGGGACGGTGACCGCCGCGCACCCCCACCGCGGGCTGGTGAGCCGCTACAAGAACCTCTGCCACCGGCACTTCACGCTGGCGCAGGAGACCCGCACCCGCCACCTCACCACGATGCTCGCCGCCGTGCGTCGCGACGCGTTCGTGCGCTCGGGCGGCTTCGACACGCGGCTGCGGACGGTGTCGGTCGAGGACGTGGAGCTCGGGCGGACGCTGCACGACGCCGGCGAGGTGGTGTTGCTCGACAAGGCGCTCGCCGGCGAGCACCGGCACCGCTTCACGCTCGCCCGCGCGGTCCGCAACGACTTCCACAAGGCGCGGCACCACGTGCGCACCACGCTCGCGCGGCGCGCGCGGGGCGACGACAGCGTGTCGCTGCGCGGCCCCGGCGAGCGGCGTCAGCTCCACTACCTCGTGGGCGTGCCGCTGGGCGCGGGGGCCGTCGCGGCCGCGCTCGCGGGGCGGTGGACACTGTCGGCGGCGCTCGCCGCCACGCTCGTCGCCTGGGAGCAGGACCTCTGGAGCTACCTCCGCCGCGAGCAGGGCCTCGGCTTCGCGATCGCGTGCGTGCCGCTGATGGCGATCGAGCGCACCACGGTCGCGACCGCGGTGGCGGCCGGCTCGCTCGACCACGTGCGTGGGATACTGCGGTCGCGATGAAGAAGTGGGCGTGGCTGGCGGGAGGCGGGGCGGTGCTCTCGGTGGTGGCGTGGCTCCTGACGGCGCCGCCGGAGGCGCCCGCCCCGACGAGCACGCCCGCCCCCGCGAGCGCGCCCGCCCCCGCGGGCACGCCCGCCCCCGCGGGCACGCCCGCCCCGGTCTTCCTCGCGGCGGACGGCTCGATCTACACCGACAAGCTGTTCCTCGGCGTCATCGCGCTGGAGGCGAGCGAGCTGGCGCTCTCGCCCGCGCAGGCCGCCGAGGTGCTGCGCGTCCTCGGCCTGCTCGAGGCCAAGCTCCGCAAGAACGCGTACTACGACGAGCGCATCGACGCGCTCGCCACGCCCGCGCAGCGCGCGTTCATGGAGGCCGAGGGCAAGGCGCTCACGCAGGACGCGATGCACCAGCGCTTCACGCCCGAGCGCATCCACGCGATCGTCGACGAGGTCGAGCGCATCGCCGGCACGAAGCGCCCCGAGGCCGAGGTCGAGGTGCCCGCGGACGTGGGCCCGCTCACGCGCCCAGCCACGGTGTCGCGGATGACCCTGTTCATGGTCTCGTTCGACGGGATGATGGCCGACCCCGCGCTCGCGCTCGGCGCGGAGCAGGCGGCGGCGATGTTGCCGATCGTCGACAGCTACGTGCGCCTGAAGTCGATGCACCAGCAGACCAAACGCGACATCCTCGCGGCGCTCACCGACGCGCAGAAGGCGTGGATCGACGCGCACCCGCCGGCGAGCGCGGAGATCCGGGACATGACCGTGCTCACCGCGGAGCTGAAGGCGGCGATGCAGAGGAAGGCCGGGTGATCTGGGTCCTCGCGTGTAGCGAACCCCTCACCCCCGACCCCTCTCCCCGCGGGGCGGGGAGAGGGGAGGAAGCGGCGCCGCCCGCGTCGCCCGCGCCGCCCGGCAACCGCGTGGCGATGACGGTCGACGTGCTCGACGTCGGCGAGACGATCCGCTTCATGGGGCCCCACGGGGAGCAGTCGCTCCCGCTGGCGTCGCCGGCGAGCGCGAAGCGCGGGGACACGGTGCAGCTCGACTGCGAGACGCTCGCCGACGGGTCGCGGCGCGTGGTCGCCGCCGCGCCGCACCTGGGGCTCGGGATCTTCTACGGGACCGTCGCCTCGCTCGATCCGCTCGTCGTCCGCTCGCCGCTGGGCGACCGGACGTTCCGCGTCGAGCCCTGGTCGGACCTGCCCGCGGGCCTCGCCGTCGGCGAGTACGTCGGCGCCAAGTTCTACAAGGACGGCGGCGACGTGATCCTCAACGTGCGGCGCTTCCCCGGCGAGGTCGTGGACGTGGGCGTGGTGGAGGCGGTGCGCCCGCTGATCGTGCGCACGCTCGGCGGCCCGCGCACCCACGACGTGGCCGCGGACGTGGCCGTCGGCGACTACGTGGCGGTCGGGAAGACCGTCGAGAAACGCACGCCGCCCCTCCCGTTCACCGGGAAGATGTCGAGCTGGGACCCGAGCACCGGGGTGTTCGCGATGGTGGACGCATGGGGCGCCTCGCTCGGCGTCGTGTCCTTCCGCCTCGATGCGTGCGACGGCGACTGCGCCGCGACGAAGCCCGGCGATCTCGTCGAGGTGACGTACGAGTTCGAGGCGGGCACGCCGGCGATCCGGTCGTTCGCGAAGCGGACGCTGTCGCCCGTGTACTTCGGCGAGGTGACGGCCATCGACGGCGAACGCGTCGCCCTGACGACGCTCCAGCAGCAGCCGAAGGAGGTCCGCGTCACGCCGGCGACGCGGATCCCCGTCCCGATCGCGCCGGGCGACTTCGCCGACGTGGTCTGGCGCGGCGATCCGCCCGAGGCGCTCCTGGTCGTGAAGGAATGATCCTCGCCGTGCTGCTCGTGCTCGACGCGCTCGTGATGGGCGCGGCCTGGGTCCTGCGCCAGGAGGTCGTGCCGGGCTGGAAGAAGGGGCCGCTCATCGACCCCGCCGCGCCGTACGCGCCCGAGAACGCCGTCGTGCTCTTCGCGGCCGTCGCGTGCGTCGTCGCGAACGTCTACGTGCTCGCCCTCGCGGCGTGGCGGCGCCGCCACGCGGCGAACGCCTGGGTCCCGTTCGCCGCGCTGCTCGCCGGCGTGGGGCTCGCCGAGGGGGGCATGCGCCTGTACCTGACGCGGGCGCAGGTCACCTACTTCCGCCCGCACCCCACGTTGCACTGGCAGGTCCGGCCGAACCTCCGCGACTTCCCGAACCTCACGGCCGAGGGCACCACCATCACGACGAACGCCGACGGCATGCGGATGGTGGACGAGCCGCGCGAGAAGGGCCCGGACGAGTTCCGCATCCTCGTGCTCGGCGACTCCTCCAACTTCGGCCACGGCGTCGGGAACGAGGAGACGTGGAGCTTCCAGCTCGAGAAGCTCATCGGCGACCGCATGCCGGGCAAGCGGGTGCACGTGCTCAACGGCGCCTGCCCCGGGTGGACGACCTACCAGGCCAACGAGTTCCTCGAGTCCATCGGGCTCGCCTACGCGCCCGACATGGTGATCGCCGGCTTCAACAACGACCCCGGCCCCGAGTACTTCGGCGACCGCGCGCGCGTGATGTCGGGCCCGGTGCGCGCGGTGAACGGCGTGCTCTTCCGGCTGGAGACGTACCTGCTCGCGCGCGAGTTCACGCTCTCGGCGGCGCGACGGCTCTTCCCGGCGAAGGACGTGCATTACACGGCGCGGGTCGCCGGCGAGACCCCCAACTACGGGAAGCTCGGCGAGGGCGAGGACGTCGGGCTCGTCCCGCGCGTGCCGCTCGACGAGTTCCTCGCCAACGTGAAGCGGCTGAACGAGACGTCGAAGGCGCACGGCGCGCGCTTCGCGTGGATCGACATGCCGATCAACCGCTCGGAGCCCGACCTCGTCGAGCGGTACGTGAACTACGAGTACCGGACGGCGGTGGAGGCGCTCGCCGAGGCCGAGGGCTTCCCGCTCTTCGACGTGGACGCGCGCTGGCTGCGCACGCGCGAGCCGGAGCTCCACTGCCTCGGCCACGTCCACCACCCCTGCAAGACCGGGCACCTGCGCATGGCGCAGCAGATCGGGCACGAGCTCGCGCCGCTCCTCGGGCTCTCCGGCGACGTCGCGATCGAGGGGCCGCCCCCCGCGCCGGACGAGGCGACGCTGCGCTTCGGGTACTCGACCTTCACGCCGGTGCACGCCCACGTGGGCGCCGTGCTCGAGGCCATGCCGGAGCTCGCCGCGGAGCACGGGCTCGCGCTGCAGCTCCAGGGCTACCAGAGCGGCGGACCCCAGGGCGACGACGTCGGCAAGGGCGCGCTCGACGCGTTCTTCACCTGCGAGGTGCCGGCGATCCAGATGGTCGGCTCGCGCGTGGACCAGCGGATCGTGGCGAGCCCCGGCGAGCTCGGTCGCGTGGCGCTGATCGCCCGGGTGGAGAAGCCCACGAAGGTCGGCTTCGCCCCGGGCTCGACCACCGCGATGGACTGGCAGACGTGGGGCGCCGGGGCGGGCGCGACCGACGTGCCGCTGAAGACCGACGAGCTCGAGGCCGCCATGCTGGACGGGCGCGTGGACGCCGTCGTCGCGTGGGACCCGTGGGCCGAGGAGATGGTCCGCGAGCACGGCTGGACCGTGCTGAAGGAGCGGACGTTCCGCTCGGCGATCTCGCTCTCGGTGCCCTGGGCCACCTACGAGCCCGGCCGCGGCGAGCGCCTCGTGGCGCTGATCGGGGCGGCGATGCGCGTCGCGGCGGCGGATCGGCCCCGTTGGGACGCGGTGGTCGCCGACAAGTCGGGCTGGCCGGTCGAGATCGTGCGCGCGGTGGCCGACCGCAACGCGATCCTGTCGGGGCGGGGCGGATCGCTCGCGCTCGCCGACGTCGACCGCGAGGGGCTCGCCCGCGCGCTCGCCTTCGCGCGGATGCCGAACCTGACGATGGACACGCTGGTCGCGCCGGAGATCCTCGCCGGGCGGTGGCCCACGCCGCGCCTCGGCGGCGGGACCAAGAGCGCGAAGGGTGCGCCGAAGATCGTGATCTCGCCCGGGATGGGGCCGCCGCAGGGGCCGCCGCCGGGCGCGCCCGGAGGACCGCCGCTCACGCCGCAGAACCAGCCGCCGGGCGGGCCGCCGCCGGTTTCGCAGGGGGTGGGCGGGCGGTAGGCGTCGTGTATGCTTGGGCGCTACCCGGAGGCGCAGTGCGTGTCCTTCCCGTGCTCGCCCTGCTCGCCGCCTGCCCCCTGCCCGACGACGACGACGAGGCTTGCAAGGACGACGAGGGCTGCGACACCGCGGCCGGCGACACCGGCGGCGAGGAGACCGACGCCGACGTGGACGCGGACACCGACTCGGACGTCGACACCGACGTGGACAGCTGCGAGGTGCCCGAGTGGAGCATCTGCTACGAGTACGTGAACTACGGGTCCACGAACGCCTGGTGCATCCTGATCGGGGAGACCTACGGGGTCGGCGCCACCTACTTCGTCTCGCCCTGTCCAGGGGACGAGGTCGCCATCTGCGAGCTCGAGGCGCGAACCGGGAGCGACTTCGACCACGACGCGACGGCCTACTACTACGAGCCGATGTGGAGCGAGAGCCAGGCCTGGGACGCCTGCGAGTCCGCCGGCGGCACCCCGGGGTAGGCCTGTCGCGGCGCGCCGGATATGGGAGATCCCGTGCCCCTCCTCTGGCTGATCGGCCTCTTCTGCGCCTCGTCGCCCGCGCCCCCGCCGGCCCCGCCCGTCGCGGCCGAGCAGGCGGCGCCGCTGTCGTTCCCGGCGGGCACGCCGATCGCCGAGGTGAGGGCCGCGCTCGCGGCGCACCCGGAAGGCGTCGCGCTCAAGCTCGCGAAGGGCCCGCGCGCGTGGACCGGCGACGAGGTCGAGGCCCTCGTCCACAAGTCGCCCGAGGCGCGGAACCTGCGCGCGCTCGACCTCTCGGGCAACCCCGTCGGGAGCGCCGGCGCGATGGCCATCGCGGCGAGCCCCCACCTCGGCGCGTTGCGGTCGCTCGACCTCTCCGGCTGCCGCATCGCCGAGGCCGGCGCGCGCGGGCTCGCCTACAGCGAGGGTCTCGCCGCGCTGGAGACGCTGCGGGTGGACGCGAAGGACCCCGGCCCCCGCGGGCTCGAGGAGCTGAAGGCCCGCTTCGGGGCGAAGCTCGTCCTGAACTAGATCCAGTTCTCGAGGATGAGGTCGCTGTCGAGCTTCTCGAGGCCGCGGTGGAGGAGGTCGTACGCGGCGGCCGCCTCGCTCTGGGACTCGAGCAGGCGGATGGCGGCGAGGGCCTCGGCGCGCTCCATCTTCGCGTACTCCGGCAAAGCCTGGCCGATCGCGTCGTAGCCGGCCTTCAGCGAGTCCTTGTGCTGCTCGGCGAAGCGCCCGCGGATGAGGTGCCAGAAGAGCAGGCGGATGGTGCGGTCGCGACGGTCCTCGAGCTCGGCCTTGCGGCCGTCGGCCAGCTCCGGGTGGCGGAGCGCGCGCTGGACGAGGTTGTAGTACTCGCGGAGCTCGCCCGTCTGCGGGTCCGTCACCTTCTCGCCCGCCGTGTAGTAGCGGTCGAAGGTGGCGTCGCCCTGGGAGAGGTCGCTCTCGATCTCGTAGAGCTGCATGGGCTCGTCGCCCTGGTAGCCGTCGGTGGCGTTCCAGGTGGAGACGTTCTCGCCCTTGCGCGTGTTCTTGGCGATGTCCTTGTCGACGTTGCTGCCGTCGCCTTCCTCGGTCGCCTTCTCCCAGCGGGTGAGGTGGCTCTGGGCGCCGGAGAACGTGCCGGGCGAGCTGCCGGTGTAGGCCATGATCGACATGAGCCCCGGGAACGCGTCCCGGTAGATGTCCATCTTCTTCTCGCCGCCGGAGTAGCAGGCGGAGACGAGCAGGTGGCGGACCTGCGCGGCGGCGTTCGGGAAGGCCTCCTTGAGCGCCACGAAGGTCTCGAAGGGGACGCGCCCGTTGTCGTCGCCCCACATGGCGGTGCCGACGTTGTGGCCGGAGAGCACGAGGCGATCGATGCGGCGCACGCCCGACTCGGCCTGCGCGTAGACCTCCACGAGCTGGCCGAGCTCGTCGCGCGCGCCGGAGCCGGCGTCGCGGATGATCGCCTCGACCTTCGCGATGGTCTCCTCGCCGAGGCCGAGCGTCGCGAGCCAGCCGGCGCGGCCCTCCTCGCTGGAGAGGTCCATCCGCTGGCCACCGCGCTCCAGGACGTCCTGCTCCTTCTGGTTGCGGATCGACTTGGCGCCGCCCTTGTCGCCGTTGGCCTTGTTCAACCAGCTGGCCTCCTGCTGGGCGCCGCCGTTGAGGCCGAAGTGCACGATGCCCGTGTAGGTGGGCTTCTTGCCGGTGCTCTTGATCTGGTCGGCGATGGCGGAGTTGCCGACGGTGCTCTGCGCGTCGCGCGCCGCGCCGCCAGCCGACGAGCCGCCGGTGGAGGTGGAGCGCTGGGTGGAGGTCTGCCGGGTGAGGTCGGGCACGGGCGCTCCGCTGGAAGGGGGATGTTACCGCAAGTACACGGATTCCCGCAGCCACTCCGCGTCGGGGTACCAGAAGAAGAGCAGGCCGCCGTCCGCGAGCTGGTCGATCACGTCGGCGGACAGGCGATCGTCGATGCCGGGGCAGCCCCAGGTCTCGGCGGTCTCGCCGGCGCGCGCCACATACTCCGCGCGCGAGCCCTGCCAGGGGTGCACGACGATCGCGCGGTCGCGGACCGCGTCGTTGAAGCCGTCCTCCAGCCCGTCGAGCCGCATGGAGTCGCCGTAGGTGCCCGTGTACTCCTCGGCGCCGACCACCATGCCGAGGCTCGACTGGTGGCTGTCCTCGGTGTTGGAGAAGGTGTCGGCGACGGCGGAGTCGCCGCTCGAGCTGCCCTCGCCGTGGGCGACGTGGATGTTGTGGAGCACGCTCCCGTCGGTGAGGTCGAGCACCCACATCCGCTCGTCGGACGAGTGCATCGAGAAATCGGTGACGGCGTACTGGAGGCGGTCGGTGTCGCCGCGGTCCCAAGCCACGTCGAATGCGTGGAGCGAGTCCTCCGCGAAGTCGGCGGCGAGGCCCTCGCCGACGAGGCCGTCGACCGACGTGAGGCCGATGACGAGCGTGTACGCGCCGTCCTTCTCGTCGCCCGTGGAGTTGACCCATGTGTCGGCGACCACCCAGTAGCGGCCGGCCTCGACGAAGCCTCCGGCGATCTCGTGGCCGCGGTCGACGCAGTCGTCGGGGTCCTCGCTGGCGAGCAGGTGGACGTCGACGTCGGCGCCGGACGCCACGTCGGTGAGCGTGAGCGCGACGAAGCCGTCCTCGGGGACGTCCACGCGGTAGAGCACCTCGGGGCCGGACTCGTCGGTGGAGGAGGCGCAGCCGTAGCTGTCCCAGTCGTCGCGCGCCGCGCCCGTGGTGGTGGACGTGTGCTCGTAGGGGAACGTCGTGACGCACACGACGTCGGCGGGGCAGGGTTCCTCCTCGACGTGGGTGTCGGTGTCGTCGGGCGGGGTGGTGTCCGTGTCGTCGGGCGGCGTGGTGTCGGTGTCGTCCGGCTCGTCGGTGTCCTGCTCGTGCGTGTCCTCGGTGTCGGCGGGCTCGCCCGTGTCGTCGGCCGCGGTCTCGTCGTGGGTGCGGTCGGGGCGGGTGCGCGGGGGGTAGCCGCCCTCGTCGGTCGTCTCGGAGGGCGCGCACGCGAGCGAGAGGAGGAGCACAGCCACGTTCGACCTCGCGAAGGGGGCGGCGGATAGCGCGGCCGCGCCCCCGCGGCAAGGTCAGCGGCCCGAGAGGCGGCGGTACATGCGGCAGAACGCGCCCCAGCCCGCCTCGTGGCGCAAGGGCTCGGGCGGGCCCGGCTGGAACACGCGCGCGCCCCCGGAGAACCCCGGCCCCGACGCGTTCGCGAAGGCGACCGGCACGCCGAGGGAGGAGGCGGCGCGCGCGAGGAGGCGGTCGCGGTAGGGGTTCGAGTCGAAGGGGACGCCGCGGTAGTCGGGCCACGCGGCGGCGACCACGACGGCGTCGACCTCGCCGCGGAGCGCCTCCCAGGCGTCGAGCTGCAGGACGTCCGCGCAGACGAGCATCCCGATGCGGCCGAGGCGGGTGCGGGCGAGGCCGGGGCGGTCGCCGGCGCGCCAGACGCGGGACTCGGCGGGGGAGGGGAAGCGCTTGCGGTAGGTGTGGACCTCGCCGTCGACCGCGAGCGCGAGCCAGCTGCCGTCGCCGTCGAGGTAGCCCATCGCCGTGGGCGGGAGCGAGCGGAGGAGCGCGTGGGCGCGGGCGCCGGCGTCGCCGCGGACGTGCGCGTAGCCGGGCAGGTGCGCCTCCGGGAGCACGACGAGATCGGCCTCGGCGGCGAGCACGGCGGCGCGGACGGCGGCCTCGCGGTCGTCGGGCGTGCCGCCGGCGGCGGGCAGGGAGAGGGGCGTGATCCGGAGAGGGGTCAGGACTCTACTTTTGACCATTTCCGAAATGGTCAAAAGTGGCTCGGGCGAAGTAAACCCCGGGGATGATGGAAGAGCGCGCCGGCCTTTCCCCCGGAAAGGTGGTCAGGAGCGGGAGGCTACCGTCCCCTGCCGGCGCGGAGCCAGCGCTTCACAT
>JBMOQZ010000264.1:0-11283 GCA_049322475.1 Myxococcota bacterium
GCCCCGGGCCGACCCCGCGGAAGTCCGTCTCCGCGAGGGTCGACCCGTCGAGCGCGACGGCGCGCAAGGACGAGAAGGCGACCTCGTCCGACGCGGCGGTGATCTCGAAGCTGCCGGGGCCGATCGCGCCGAGCGGGACGGCGCCCGTCGCCTGCTCGAGGAGCGCCGTCCCGTCGCGCCAGGCGACGCGCCAGGGTCCGGCGTCGTCGCGCGCGGCGACCCGGCCGTCCGGCGTCATGTACCGGTCGGCGGCGAGCTCGACGTGGACGGGCGTGCCGAGGCCGTCGCCCCGGAACATCACGACCGCGACGCCGTCTCCCTCCAGCGCGATCTCGATCCCGGCGAAGGGGCGCGTGTCCTTCGGCGAGATCATGTCGGCGTTGTTGAAGGCGTGCTGGCGGATCACCAACGTCCCGTCGACGACGTGGGTGCCTCGCCCGAGGCCCGGCACCGTCAGGGCCCCGCGGTGCGCGGCGGTGGTGACGTTCCACGTGGCGGGGTCGAGCGGCGCGGGCGTCACGAACCGCGAGCCGACCGCCGTCGCGTAGAGGAGCCCCGCGAGCGCGCCGAGGAGCGCCGCGACCGAAGGACCGGCGTGTCCCCGGGCGGGGCGGTATTTCCGCATGACGGCGCAGCATAGCACCGCGCGCCTCGGCGACCCCCTCCGCCGCCCTCGCGCAAGCATCTGGAAAAACAGCCTCGCTCCCGTGTAATCGGGCGGTTAGCCTGCGTGCAGGGAAGCGACGTCGTGGCGGTTCGGGATGCTTCGGACAGCGGGTCCGCGGGCGGTGGCGCGCTCGCCGACCTGCAGCGCAGGCTCGACGAGCTCGAGCGGCTCTACCGGGACGCGCCCGACGGCATGCACTCGCTCGACTCGCAAGGGGTCGTGGTCCGCATGAACCGTACCGAGCTCACCTGGCTCGGCTACGAGGCCGAGGAGGTGCTGGGCCACGAGTACCGCGCGTTCCTCGCGCCCTCGTCGAGGACGACCTTCGACCGCGAGTTCCCGCGGTTCCTCGCGGGGGGCGAAGCGCGCGAGATCGCGCTGGAGCTCGTGCGAAAGGACGGGCGTGTCCTGCAGGTGTCCCTTTCGGCGACGCCGGTGCGCGACGAGTCGGGGCGCTTCCGCTGGAGCAACGCCATCGTCCGCGACGTGGGCGAGCGGCTCCGCGGCGAGGCGGACCTCCGCGCGGCGGAGGCGCGGTACCGCCGCCTCGTCGACAACGTGAACGGCGTCGTCTGGGAGGCCGATCCCCACACGTTCCGGTTCCGCTTCGTGAGCCCGTACGCCGAGCGCCTGCTCGGCTACCCCGTGGGGCGCTGGACCGACGAGCCGACGTTCTGGGTCGACCACCTGCACCCCGACGACCAGGACCGGGTCGTGTCGTCCTGCCGACGGCAGACCGGGAACGGCGTCCCCCACGTGCTCGAGTACCGCATGATCGCCGCGGACGGCCGCGACGTGTACATCCGCGACACCGTCGCCGTGCACCTCGTGGACGGCAAGGCCACGCTGCTGACCGGGGTGATGGTCGACGTGTCGGACCGCTGCCGCGCGGAGGCCGAGCTGCGGGACGCCGTGTCCCTCGTCGAGTCGGCGCTGGAGTCCACCGCGGACGGGCTCCTCGTCGTGGACCGTGGCCGGCGCATCGTGCGCCACAACACCCGGTTCGCGCAGATGTGGCAGACCCCGGAGGAGCTCCTCATCTCGCGCGACGACGCGCTCGTCCTCTCCTTCGTGGCGGACCAGCTGGTCGAGCCCGAGGCGTTCCTCGCGCGCGTCCACGAGCTGTATGCGTCGCCCGAGGCCGACAGCTTCGACGTCCTCCGCTTCAAGGACGGCCGCGTCTTCGAGCGCTACTCGTCGCCGCAGGTGCGCGGGGGCGAGGTCATCGGGCGCGTGTGGAGCTTCCGGGACGTGACGGAGCGCCGCCGCGTCGAGGCCGCCCTGCGCGCGAGCGAGCAGAAGTACCGCTCGTTGTACACGCAGACCCCCGTGATGATGCACTCCATCGACCGGGACGGCCGCCTCGTGAGCGTCAGCAACCACTGGCTCGCGACCCTCGGGTACGAGCGGCACGAGGTGATCGGCCGCAAGTCGGTCGAGTTCCTCACGCCGGCGTCGCGTCGCTACGCGGAGGAGGTGGTCCTGCCCGCTTACTTCCGCACGGGAGCGTGCCGGGACGTGCCCTACCAGTTCGTCCACAAGGACGGCACGATCCTCGACGCGCTCCTGTCCGCCACCGCCGAGCGCGACGCCGAGGGCGGGGTGTTGCGGTCGCTCGCCGTGATCGTCGACGTGACGGACCGCAACCAGGTGGAGCGGGCCCTGCGCGAGAGCGAGGCCCGCTTCCAGACGCTCGCGCGTGTCTCGCCGGTCGGCATCTGGCGCACCGACGCCGCCGGCGAGTGCATCTACGTCAACGAGCGCTGGTGCGAGATCTCGGGTCTCGCTCCGGAGGAGGCGCGGGGCCGTGGCTGGGCGCGCGCGATCCACCCCGACGATCGCGACCGCGTCGTCGAGCACTGGAACCGCGCCGCGCGGGGCGAGGCCCCCTTCGTCGCGGAGTACCGCATGCTCGATCCCCGGGGCGTGGCCACGTGGGTGCTCGGGCAGGCGGCCGCCGAGCGCGCCTCGGACGGCGAGGTCGTCGGCTACGTCGGGACGATCACCGACATCACCCAGCGCCGGCGCGCCGAGGAGGAGCTGCGCGAGTACCGCGCGCGCCTCGAGGAGATCGTGGCGGCGCGCACCCGGGAGCTCGCCTCGGCGAACCTCGAGCTCGAGTCGTTCAGCTCGGCGGTCTCGCACGACCTGCGCGCGCCGCTGCGCGCCATCGACGCCTACTGCCGGTTGCTGCTCGAAGAGCAGGCGGCGCGGCTCGACCCGGCCTCGCTGGAGCACCTCCGGCGCGTCCACCTCGCGAGCCAGCGGATGCGCCAGCTCGTGGAGGACCTGCTCCGGCTCTCCCGCGTCACGCGCGGGACCGTGCGCCGCGAGCCGGTCGACCTCGCGGCGATCGCCCGCGAGATCGCCGGCGACCTGCGCGCGGCCGATCCGGGCCGCGTGGTGGAGTTCGTCTTCCCCGACACGCTCGTGGCGGAGGGCGACCCGGACCTACTCCGGATCCTGCTCGAGAACCTGCTGGGCAACGCGTGGAAGTTCACGTCTCACCACGCCCGCGCGCGGATCGAGCTCGCCGTGGACACGGTGGACGGATCGCCCGTCTACCGGGTGCGCGACGACGGCGCCGGCTTCGATCCCGCCTACGCGGGCCGCCTCTTCCGCGCCTTCGAGCGCCTCCACGCCCAGTCCGAGTTCGAGGGGACCGGCATCGGCCTCGCCACGGTGCGCCGCATCGTGGAGCGCCACTGCGGACGGGTGTGGGCCGAGGGTGCCGTCGAAGCCGGGGCCACCGTCTCGTTCACGCTCGGCGAGGGGCCGGGGGCGCGCGTCGTGGCATGATGGGGGCAGATGAAGCTCGCCATCGGGGACACGATCGGGAGGTTCCGGGTCGAACAGATCGTGGACGAGGAGGCGGGCGTCTACGTGGGGTACGACGAGGCCGCGCACGGCGCCGTGAGCCTGCGCTTCCTCCCGCTCGACGCCGAGCGCGCCCGCGGGTGGCTCGTCCGCGAGGGGCGCGTCCTGTTCGCCCTGAAGCACCCGAACGTCGTCCGCACCGTCGCGCTCGAGACCGTGGAGGGGGGCGTCGTGCTGGTGGGCGGCGTCGACGAGGGCACGTCGGTGGCCGAGATAGCGGGCGCGCGCGACCTCGAGCTGCGCGAGCTCGACGAGCTCGGGCGCGAGATCATCGCCGGCATGGCCGCCGCGCACGAGGCCGGCGTGTGGCACCGGGACCTCACGCCCAACCACGTGTTGCTCACGGGACCGTCGGGCGCGCGCCACGCGCGGATCGCCGGGTTCGGGCTCGAGGCCCTGTTCCTCGAGCTCCACGGGTCCGCCCCCGCCCCGACCTCGATCCCCTACCGCGCGCCCGAGGTGGCGCTCGACCCGACCAAGCTCGATCGCCTCGCCGACGTGTTCAGCCTCGGCGCCGTGCTCTACGAGCTCGTGACCGGCATGCGGGCGTTCCCGCAGCCCGACCCCGACGAGGTCGTGCGCGCGATGCTGGAGGGCCGCTACAAGGCGCCCCGCTCGCTGGCGGAGTGGATCCCGGAGCGCATCGTGCACGCCATCGTGGGGGCGCTGCGCGCCGACCGCGAGAAGCGTGTCCCCGACTGCGACACGCTCCTCCGCATGTGGAAGGGCGAGCTCGACCTCGAGGCGCTCGCCGTGCAGATCGAGGCCCAGCGTTCGGCCGCGGCCGCCGCGTCGTCGTCCCGCGCCGCGCCCGAGCCGATGAGCTTCGGCGCGGTCGCCGGCGCCGGCGTGGTGCTGACGGTCGCGGTGGTCGCCGGCGTGGGGTGGTGGCTGCACACGACGACCTCGCCCGCACCCCCACCGCCTTCGGCGCGACCCGCGCAGGTGGAGGCGGCGTCGGCCGGGCCCGCCTCGCCGGCGACGCCGATCGCGCCGGAGGCGGAGCCACCCGAGGCGCCCGCGGGCCCCGACGCCGAGCTCGTGATCCGCGGTGACGCGCGCACGGCCTGGATCGAGGCGCCGTTCGGGCGACGCCCGCCCGGGCCGGTCCCCGCCGGCGACTACACGGTGCGCGCGGTGTTCGAAGGCGCCGAGGCCGTCGACGCCGGCAAGGTCACGATCGCGCCGGGCGAGGTCGTGGTGCTGGAGTGCTCGGCCGAGCGGAAGACCTGCGCGCGGCCGTGAGGGCGGCGAGGAGCACGGAGATCCCGAACGGCGTCGCGCCCGTGTCGCAGCCGCAGCCGGCGGCCTCCGCGCGGTCCGCGCGCGCCGTCGCGACGAGGGGCTCGCCCGTGTCGTCGCCGGCGGTGACGCCCGCGTCGGGCGGCGTGTAGTCCGGGACCAGCGCCGGGAGCAGCCGGCTCGCGACCTCGGCGCGGACGCCGGCGCCGCCGATCGCCTCGAAGGGGTAGCCGAACAGCGCGACGCGGTCGCCGATCGCCGCGGCGACCTCGCCGGTCTCGTAGACGGCGAGCGGCTCGCGGTCGGTCTCCAGCGTGTCCGGCCACTCGATCGGGTAGGGCGGATCGGCGAAGTCGAGCGTGAGGCCGGCGAGTTGGCCCGCCCCGGCGACGCGGTCGGTCCCGGCGTCGTCGGAGGCCATCGTCGCGCCGAGGACCTCGCGGGCGAAGGCGCGGTCGTCGTCGCCGCCGCGCTCGTCGAGGTCCCAAAGGATCTCGGCGCCGCTCGCCCAGAGCGCCCCGCCGCCGGCGTGGAAGGCGCGGAGCTTCTCCTGCTGGGCCGTCGAGAAGGTCTCGTCCGCGGTGGACTCCTCACCGGTGGCCCACACGACGAGGCGGTAGCCGGCGAGGTCCAGCGCGTCGAAGGCCTCGTCCGAGACCGTGTCGAACGGCCAGCCGGCGGCGGCGATCGCGGCCGCGTGCGGGACGGCGACGTCGGCGCCGTTCATGCGCCGCACGTCCATCTTCACGACCTCGCCCAGCGAGGGCCCGAGGTCCTCCCAGGCGAGCTGGCCGTCGTCGAGGCGGTCGAACGCGGCGACGATCAGCACGGGCGGCTCGCCCGCGCCCCGGCGCGCGGCGACGGTCTCCGACGCGAAGCTGACGCCGCCGACGTTGGTGGCGGCGACCCGCGCGTACACGGTCTCGCCCGCGGAGGCGTCGAGCGTCGTGCTCGTGCCGGAGACGGCGACCCCCTCGCCCCAGGCGCGCCCGTCGGCGGACGTGTAGACGAGGTAGCCCTCGGCGGCGTCGCCCCAGGGCCACCCGGACACGCCCGGCTCCCACGAGAGCACGAGGCCGTCGGCCCCGTCGCGCAGCGCCACGGCGACGGGCGGCTCGGGCAGGTAGTAGGCGTCGGCGCCGTCGCGCTCGGCCCAGTAGCGCACGATCGCGCGGTACATCGCCCGGGCGGCGTCGCGGCGGAACTGGGGGTCCTTGAGGAAGTCGGCCTCGATCTCGGTGTCGTGGAAGGCGAGCTCGACGAGGGCGGAGGGCATCTCGTCGTTGTGGGAGGGGTTGTTCTCCGAGAAGCAGTCGGTGTTGGTGCCGCGGTCGTTCCAGTCGCTGTCCCAGAGCAGGGTCGCGGCCGAGACGATCTCGTCCTGCAGGGCCTCCGCGAGCTCCGTCGAGCCGTCCACCGGGGCGCCCGCGCTGCACGTCGCGTCGTAGGTGTACACGACCGTTCCACGCGCGTCGCAGCCGTCGCACGCGTTGCTGTGCCACGAGAGGTAGAGCGCGTCCTCGCCGGCGGGGTGCTCCCAGTCGGCCCAGCGGGCGCGCGAGGAGGGGTCGGAGCCGTTGCCGTCGCCGTAGGGGTCGTAGATGCTCTCGGGGGCGCCGTTGAACTGGGTGGCGAGGATCGCGCCCTCCTCCCAGCGGGGCCGGCCCGTCGTCTCGCCGTGGCGCTCGATCACGCCCGTGCCGCCGCCGATCCGCACCGCGTCGGCGGAGAGCCAGTCGCCGTCGGAGGCGTCGCCGACGAGCTCGACCACGAGGCTCTCGCCGGCGGTGAGCCAGAGCGTCTCGACGTACTGCCAGGTGCTCCCGTGCACCGTCTGATCGAAGCGGCGGTCGATCGTGCCCCCGGGGTGGGTCAGGCGGTAGTGCGCGTCGCGCGCGTGGTCGGCGGCGGCGTCCCAGCTCACGTACACCGCGTAGTGGCCGTCGGCGGGCACCTCGGGGGTCCACGTCGCGACGGCGCCGCCGTTCGCCGGGAAGCGGCGGGTGCCGCCGAGGTCGAACGGGTTCTCGCCGTAGGCCCAGGTGTCCTGCCAGGCGAACCCGGGCTCGCCGTCGGCGAACCCCTCGCCCGCCTCGGCGTAGCCGGGGTCGCCGTCGTCCACGACCGCGAGGAGCGGGTTGAGATCGCGCTCCTTGACGGTGAACACGCGCGCGCCCGCGTTCTCGAGGTACGCCGTCAGGAACTGGTTCATGCCCTCGGGGTTGTGGATGTCCTCGACGGTGTCCCAGACGTTGCCGCGCTGGAGGCTGAAGGCGTCGAGCGTGTCGTACCAGATCCAGCCGTGGCACTGGCTCAGGTAGACGGCGCGGCCCGACAGCGCGCCGTCGGCGGCGCCGGGGTGGTCGACGGGGGCCTCGATCCGGGCCTCGCGCTCGGGCACGGGCGCGGCGAGGAGCGGGGGGTCGCGCAGGTCGAGGTCGTGTGCATCCATGACACCCTCGTCAGAATTCCGCCCCTCCTCACCCGGCGGGCGGCCGGGCGCCAGGCGATCGCCCGGGTTCTACGCGTGCATGCGGACGAGGTCCTCGCCGGCGAGGATCAGGCCGGCCTCGACCTCGGCGAGGTGGGCGAGGCGGGGCGCGGGGTCGCCGAAGCGGGCGGCGGCCTCGAGCATGAGCGCGTGGTGGCGCTCCTCGGCGGGGTGCAGGGCCGCGTAGAAGGCGCGCAGGCGGGGGTCGTCGACGGCCTCGGCGAGGAGCGCGAGGCGCTCGCAGGAGCGCGCCTCGATGAGCGCGGCGGCGACGAAGGCGTCGACGAGGGCGTCGGGCTCGGGGCGGCGGCGGCAGGCGCGGGCGAGCTCGCCGGCGTAGGCCGCGGGGGGGAGCCGCTCGAACGGGCGCCCGCGCCGCGCCAGCTCGCGCAGCGCCATCTCGAAGTGGGTCAGCTCCTCGCGGGCCATGCGGGACAGCGCGGCGGACAGCTCGGCGTCGGGCGCGCGGAAGACGAAGCCGAGCACGGTGCTCGCCGCCTTCTTCTCGTTGTGGGCGTGGTCGAGCAGGAGCGTGTCGACGTCCGACAGGGCGCGGTCGAGCCACCGGGGCGGGGAGGCGCAGGCGAGGATCACGGCCCTCGCTAACGCCCGCGGGCGGGGCCGCGCAGGGACGGGCAGGATACGGGCCGGCCGCATGGAGACCGACGAGCTCTACGAGCTGGTGATCGACGCCGTCCGCCAGGCCCTCGCCGACGAGGCGGGCGGCGGCGGGGTGGCCCTCGCGAAGCGGATGATCGAGGGGAAGGTGGTCTTCCACGACGGCGAGGGCCGCGTGGTCAAGGAGATCCCCGCCGACGCCTTCTTCCGCAAGGTGACCGCCATCCGCGAGAAGCTGCGCGTGCTGGAGCAGAAGACGAACAACAACGACGCGCTGACGACCGCGGAGAAGGCCGAGATCCAGGCCCTGATCGCGCGCTGCTACGGCTCGCTGACGACCTTCAACTTCCTCTTCCGCGACGAGCGGGACCAGTTCAAGGGGACGGGGGGCTGACGCGGTCGGCGTCGCGGACGCCGACGTTGCGCGCGCGCTGCACGTGTCCTGCACGGGGCCCGGGGTAGCTTCCCCTCGTGCTCGCCCCGCTGCTCGCGAACCTCCTGCTGATCGCCGCCGACGTCGTCACCGTGCGGGCGCTGCGGCGGCGGGAGCTCGTCTGGCTGCCGCTCGGGCCGGTCGTCGTGTGGCTGTTCTGGATGGCGTGGGGGCTCTACGCGTGGAGCTCGATCTTCCTGCTCATGCAGCTCTTCTGCTGGTGGGCGTTCGTGCACCTGCCGGTCGTGCTGGCGCTCGGGCTCCGGCGCGTGGGGCTCGCGCTCGCCGCCGGGCTCGCGCTCGTGGGGCTGTACGCGTTCGTCTGGGAGCCGCGCCGGCTCGAGGTCGGCGAGCTCGCCGTCGCCGGGCCGCGCCTCCGGATCGCGCTCGTCGCCGACGTGCAGACCGACCACGTCGGCGAGCACGAGGCCCGCGCCCTCGCCGCCGTCGCCGCCGCGGAGCCCGACCTCGTGCTCTTCGCCGGCGACTACGTGCAGGTCGACGACCCCGCCGACTACCCCGCGGAGGCCGCACGTCTCCGCGAGCTCGTGGCGACGCTGCGCCCGCGCCTCGGCGGCTTCGCCGTGCGCGGCGACGTCGACCCGGACGAGTGGACCACGATCTTCCGGGGCACCGCGATCACGCCGCTCGTCGGCACGCGGACGGTCGAGGTCGGCGGGATCACGCTCACCGGGCTGGACATCCGCGACGCCCGGCGCGCCGACCTCGACCTGCCGCGCGCGGACGGCTTCCACGTCGTGCTGGGGCACGCGCCCGACTTCGTGCTCGGGACCGGCCGTCGCGACCTGAACCTCGCCGGCCACACCCACGGCGGCCAGGTCCAGCTGCCCGGGATCGGGCCGCTGCTCACGTTGTCGGCGGTGCCGCGCGCGTGGGCCTCGGGCCCGACGCGGCTGGACGACGGGAGCTGGCTCTACGTCTCGCGCGGCGTCGGCATGGAGCGGCGCCAGGCGCCCCGGCTGAGGTTCTTGTGCCCGCCGGAGATCGTGATCGTGGAGGTGGGGGAGGCGGGGGACGCGAGCTGAACGGTCAGAGCGGGCTGCGCACGCGCAGGGTGTGGGGGTCGCGGAGGTGGGTGTAGCGGGTGGTGGTCTCGATCTTCGCGTGGCCGAGGAGCTCCTGGATGACGCGGAGGTCGGTGCCGCGCTCGAGCAGGTGGGTGGCGAAGGCGTGGCGGAGGCTGTGGCACGAGAACGGGAGCCCCAGCGCGCTGGCCGCGCGCTCCACCACGTGCTGGATGGAGCGGGTCGTCAAGCGTCCCCCGTCCGGGTTGGTGAAGAGGGGCGCGCGGCGGGGGCGGTCGCCGCAGAGCCAGGCGAGGTCGTCGACGAGGTGCTCGCTGAGGAGGGTGATGCGGTCCTTGCGTCCCTTGGCCATCCGCACGCGCAGGGTGAGCCGCTCGAGGTCGACGTCGCCGACGTCGAGGCGCACGAGCTCGGACACCCGGAGCCCGGAGGCGTACGCGAGGAGGATGGCGATGCGGTGGTGCCGCGCGGTGGGTTGCGCCGCCATCGCGAAGACCTGCGCGCGCGTGGGGACGGGCGGGAGGTACTTCTCCCGGCGGGGGCGGACGATCCCGAGCGTCTCGCGCGGGCGGCCGTAGACCTCGACGTAGAGGAAGGCGATCGCGGAGATGAGCTGGTCGACGTACGCGCGCGAGCAGCCCCGCCGGATGGTCTCGAGCAGGAACGCCCGCACCTCCTCGGTCCCCGCGTCGCGCGGGTGCCGTGGTTGCAGCCAGCGCAGATACGCCCGGAGGCAGCGGACGTATACCCGCGCCGTGGACGGCGCGAAGTGCCTGAGCACGAGTTGGTCGCGGTAGCGATCGAGGAGGGTGGGCGGCTTCGGGTCGGGCATGCCGGGGGGGCGAAGCAAGGGTGGGGCCGACGGGCAAACCTCTCGATTCGCGGACGACGGCCGACCGTCGGCGACGGCGGTTCGGCGGACGTTCGTCGGGGAGGCGGCGTCAAGGGGCCCCCCTCAGAGAAGTGGCCCTTCCGCGAAACAGGAGCGTCGAGGGGCGGACCGGCCGGGAGGTGGGCGGGGGCGGGACCGGGGGACTCAGAGAATGGGGCTAGGGAGGAGAGGGAGGGGGGTGGGGTTAGGGGGGCGTTATGCGCCGCTCGTGGAGCGGGGTGCTGAGGTCGCCGCCCGCCAGGGCTCACGCGTCGGCGCGCGGAGGGTGGCGTGGTGCAACCGCCGAAATACCGGACTGGCGCATTTCCACGGCGGCGCCGGGAGCGCTTCCGCAAAGGCGGCGGTGACGAGCTCGCCGACGACCGCGGCGTGAACGGCGCCGGCCGGGGCGCCGCCTGCGTCGACGTTGCGGCGGTTGCGCGGCGCCGTGCTGAGCGCGCCTCCACCGACGTCGGCGTGGGCGGGCGGCTCGAACGAAAGGCCGAAGCCGCGTGACCTGCTCGCCGCCCCCGACGTCGGGGTGGCGGCGCGCGCCGGTGAATTGGATGGGGTGGCAACCGCCGACGACGACCACGTCCTCGCCGGCGGCGCGGCGCGGCGGTTGCCGGGAACCAGCCCGGCGCGCGCCTCCTCGGCGGTCGCGTGCGGGGGCGGCTCTGCCGGCGTGCCCCACGCCCGGCCGCGGTTCGGCGTCGGCGTGGGCGCGGGGCGTCTCAGGGGTCGCGGTGGGCTCGACGCGCACCGCGCCCCGCGCGAAGCCCGGAGCGTCGACCGCGGCCTGCACGAAGAGTGCCCGAGACGGCGCATAACTACGCCGACTGCGGCGACGGCGCGGCGAAGACGCCGCGCCTGGCCTCGGCGCGGGGCCCCCGAAGCGTCTCGCCACGACACGCTCGGGGCAGCTCCCACCTGCGCGCTCGCGGCTTCGCCGCTACGCGCACAGGTGGAACCTGCCCCTCGCTGCGCCGGCCCGGGAGCTCCCACCCCCTGCCGGCTTCGCCGGCCGACGGGGGTGGT
>JBMOQZ010000265.1:0-11262 GCA_049322475.1 Myxococcota bacterium
GGAGGCGGAGGCGGCGGCGGAGAAGGCGCGGCAGGAGGCCGAGGCCGCGAAGGCCCGCTCCGCGCAGCGCGAGGACTACACGCTCGAGCAGGCCGAGCCCGCGGCGTCGCTCGGCAACGCCCCCATCAAGTACACCAAGTCCGGCGGCGACCTCCCCGAGAAGAAGGGCTGCTTCGGGTGCGGGGCGGCCATCCTGCTCGTCGCCGCCATGTCCGCCGCGGGCGCCCTCTACTTCGTGTAGGGGGAAGGAGTAAGGCAACCGCCAAGACGCCAAGAAGGCGCCAAGACCGCCAAGGCGGCGGCAGGTCTCGCGTGGACGCGATCGCTTCCGGAGGTTCTTGGGGGGCTACGCGCCGTTCACTCCGCATCGCGGTGCCTGCACGACGCGGCGCCGCAGGCGCCTCCAAAGCTACTTGGCGTCCTTGGCGGGCCCTCGGCGTCTTGGCGGTTGCCTCTCCTCCGCCTCTCCGCCTGACACATCCGGATGTATCACCCGCGTATCACCCGCCTGGCCTCCTCCACCTGGGCCTCGGGCACGTAGATGCGGGCGATGTGTCGCTCGTCCTGGTAGCGGTCGAAGATGCGGGTGGCCTGCTCCAGCGCGAGCACGCGCTCGCCGAGGCCCGGGTTGCGGGCGACGACGTAGATGCGGGGCGCGCGCTCCCGCTTCCGGCCCATGGCGTTGTAGCGCGAGAGCTTGCCCACCGACCCCGCCGAGATCGCGTCGATGCCGGCCTCGGCGAGCCGCCCGAGCGCGGTCGTGAGGTTGACCTCCGCCTCCGTCCCGTGGACCTCGAGCGCCCGCCCGTAGGGGCGCCGCTCGACGATGCGCCGGGCCCACTCGTCCTGGGACGCGCGCAAGTACCCGTGCAGGTGGATGTCGTCGGTCTCGAGGTACCCCTCCGGGTCGGCCGGGAAGCGGTAGGTGCACCCCGGCCCGGTGAAGTGCCGGCGGAGCATCTCCTCGTACACGACGCTCTTGTGGTGGAAGTACACCTGCATGAACATGTGCAGGCGCGCGATCATGAAGTCGTCGAACGCGTAGATGGCGCGCTGGTCGAGCGCGAGCGACACCTGCCCCTCGCCGTCGACGTGCCACTCGAGGTTGGACAGGATCCAGTTGACGTCGACCTGTCCGTACCGCGCCCCCGAGAAGTAGGAGTCGCGCCCGAGGTAGTCGAGGCGGTCGACGTCGAGCTCGCTCGAGATGAGCTGCGACAGGATGCGCCGGTAGTCCTGCCCGCCGTCCTCGAAGAGGTCGTCCGGGACGGCCACCTCGCGCGAGACCAGCGCCGCCACGTGTCGCCCGGTGAACGGGAAGTGGGCGGCGATGGTGTCGGCGAGCGTCGAGCGGGTGAGGACGAGGATCGTGTAGTCCTCGTGCGACGCGGTCCGGTCCAGCCGCGCGGCCACCTCCGCGGGCGCGTACGCGGAGATGCCGAGCGCGCGCAGCGGCGGCATGGCGAACTCGGTGCAGTGCGAGAAAGGCGCGTGGCCGAGGTCGTGGCAGAGCGCGGCGAGCCGCACGAGCGAGCGGTACACCTCGCGCCGCCCCCGCGTCACGAACGGATCGCGCCGGAAGCAGCTGTCGAACGCGCGCCCCGCGAGCTCCATCACGCCCAGCGAGTGCGCGTACCGGGTGTGCACCGCGCCGGGGAACGGGAGCTCCGAGAAGCCCATCTGCTTGACGCCCCGGAGGCGTTGCACGAACGCGTGATCGACGACCGCCACCTCGTCGTCGGCGACGGCGATGGCGCCGTGCAGCGGATCGCGGACTTCCACGCCCCGGGGACTAACACCGGCGCGCCCCCCCGCGCGATAAGGGCCCCGACCCCATGACACCCATCCCCTCGCCCTCCGCGCTCCGAGCCGGCGACGTCCTCCACCACCCGGCCTTCGGCTTCGCGATCGTCGAGCGAGCCGACGACGACGGGGTCGCGTTGCGATGGGAGCGGCAAGGGGCGAGCCACCCCGTCCAGGTCGGAGGGCCCGCGCTCGCCGCCGCCTACAAGCTCTGCCACCCCCGCGGGCTCTTCTCCCGCTCGGTCCGCGATCCCGACGGCGCCCGCGCCCTCGTCGGCGCCGAGCCCCTCGCCGCGCTCGCGCTCCTGCTCTGCGAGCTCGACGGGCCGCAGTCCGCCGACGACGTCCGCGACTGGATGCTCGAGCGTCGCCTCTTCGCGGAGGCGCGCTTCGCCGCGTGGTGGCAAGCGGTGCTCCCCCTCGCCGAGGCCGACGATCGCTTCGTCGTCCGGCGCGCCAGCGTGGCGCTGCGCGAGGGGCTGGGCGTCGACGCCCTGCTCGAGCCCGCGGCAACGGCCCTGCCCTCCCCCGGCACGCTCCCGCCGGCCGCCGCGTTCGCCTTCGCGCTCAAGCTCGCGCGCGCCCTCGCGGCCGTCCACGCCGCCGGCGCCGGTGTGGTCCCCATCCGCCACACCGTGGAGGTCGCGGGCGACGGCGTCCGCTTCCGCACGCGCGGCGCCCCCACCTCCTCCGGCCGGCGCGACGACGTCCGCTTCGCGATGCGCCTCGTGCTCGAGCAGGTGCTCGGCCCCCTCCCCCACCCCGGCGAGCTCCCCGAGGAGGAGCTCTGCGCCTTCGCCGGCGCCCTCGCGCCCCAGCTCGCGCCCGAGCTGCTCGCCGTCGCGGCGGACTGCCTCGCGGGCGATCCCTTCCTGCGCCCGGCGGACGGGCTCGTCCTCTGGGAGCGGCTCGTCGCCGCGCAGGCCGCGGCCGACCTCCGCGCCCAGGTGGGGTGGGTGCGCGACGCCACCTGCGTCGCCGGCTTCAACTCGCACGTCGGGCTCTTGAAGAGCCTCCAGTCCCAGACGAACCAGGACGCGTTCCTGCTCGTCGGCGATCCCGGGTTCTCGCTGCTCGCGGTCTGCGACGGCATCAGCCAGTCCACGGCCGGGAGCGGCGACCTCGCAAGCGCCCTGACGGCGCGCGCGCTCCGAACCGCGTTCGAGGAGAGCGCCGACGCCCTCCGCGACGGCCCCCCCGCCGCCCTCGGCGCGTTCCTCGAGGCGGGGCTCGTGCGGGCCAACCAGATCGTGTGCGAGGCCGCGTTGCGCCTCGGCGAGGGCGACCTCCAGCGCAACATCCCCATGGGCACCACCGCCGTGTGCGCGCTCACGCGGGGCAACCGCGTGCACCTCGCCGCGCTGGGCGACTCGCGCGCCTACCTCGTCGGCCGGCACGGCGTCGCGCCGCTCCTCGCCGACCAGAACCTCACGTCGCTGCGCCTGCGCGACCACCTCGGCGGCCAGGTCGTCCCGTGGCACGACATCGGCCACGCCCTCGTCGGCTACGTCGGTCACTTCGACGAGGACGAGCGGCCCACGCTCCCGCCGCCGTTCTCGCGCGTCGTCGATCTGTTGCCGGGCGAATGGCTCGTCCTCTGCAGCGACGGCCTGAGCGACTACGCGGCGGCGGAGGACGCCGGCGTGGGGCAGCTCGTCGCGCGCGAGGCGGGCGAGTGCCGGCTCGCGACGCCGGCGCAGAACGCGATGGAGCTCTGCCGGCGCCTCGTCGACGCCGCCAACCGCGGCGGCGGCGGCGACAACGTCACCGTACTCGCCCTCACGCTTTCGCCGGAGTACGGTTCGCCGCCGTCCGGCGGGCCGGTACCATCGTAGGCGTCCGAGGAGGCCCCCATCTCCGCGTTCCGCGAGGCCCTGCAATCGCGCGTCGTCGTCTTCGACGGCGCCATGGGCACCGAGATCTACGCCCGCGGCGTGTTCATCAACCGCTGCTACGACGAGGTCAACCTCGTCCAGCCCGACCTCGTCCGCGACATCCACGCCGCGTACCGCAAGGCCGGCGCCGACGTGCTCACCACCAACACCTTCGGCGCCAACCGCCTGCGGCTCGTCACCCACGGCCTCGAGGACCGGCTCAAGGAGATCAACGCGACCGGCGTGCGCCTCGCGCGCGAGCAGGCCCGGGGCGACGCCTTCGTCGCGGCCTCGATGGGCCCGACGGGCGGGCTCATGCAGCCCGTCGGCAAGCTCACGCCGGGCGACGTGTTCCAGGC
The DNA here is from genome assembly GCA_049322475.1 of Myxococcota bacterium. Classification (GTDB taxonomy): domain Bacteria; phylum Myxococcota_A; class UBA796; order UBA796; family SXON01; genus JBMOQZ01. Next base: position 4,037 of record JBMOQZ010000265.1, read on the forward strand.
CTTCCGCGAGCAGGCGGACGTGCTCGCCAACGCGGGCGCCGACCTCTTCGTGCTCGAGACGTTCTCACACCTCTCCGAGCTCTGGCAGGCCGTCCGCGCCGTGCGGTCCGTCTGCGACCTCCCGATCGTCGCCTGCATGAGCTTTCAGCTCGTGGGGCCCGGCCAGACGCAGATCGAGGGCGAGTCGCCGGAGAACGCCGCCCGCGCCGTGCGCGCGTGGCCGATCGACGCCTTCGGGACGAACTGCTCCAACGGGCCGCGCGGCGCGCAGCACGTGCTCGAGCGGCTCGCGGGCGCCACGAACATGAAGCTGGCGGCGATGCCCAACGCGGGCCTGCCGCAGGTGGTCGAGGGCCGGACGCTCTACCTCGCCGCGCCCGAGTACCTCGCGGAGCACGCGCGCCGCTACGTGCAGCTCGGCGCCAGCATCGTCGGCGGGTGCTGCGGCACCACGCCGGACATGATCAAGCAGATCTGCGGGTTCATCCGCTCCGTGCAGCAGGAGCGCCGCCCCGTCGCGGTCGAGTCCCCCGAACGTACGCCGGCGATCCCCGCCTACGAGCCCGTGCCGCCCGCCGAGAAGAGCGAATTCGGGCGGCGGCTCTACGGCGGCAAGTTCTGCGTGAGCGTCGAGCTCGACCCGCCCCGCGGCGTGGACGCGCAGAAGGCCGTGGAGGGCGCCGCGCTCCTGCAGGAGGCCGGCGTCGACGTCGTCAACATCGCCGACGGCCCGCGCGCCGTCGCCCGCATGGGCCCCTCGGCGATGGCGCAGCTCGTGCGCCAGCACTGCGGGATGGAGAGCGTCGTCCACTACTGCTGTCGCGACCGGAACCTGCTCGGCATGCAGATGGACCTGCTCGGCGCCAACGCGCTCGGGCTGCACAACATCCTCGCGATCACGGGCGACCCGCCCAAGATGGGCACCTACCCCAACGCGACGGCGGTGTTCGACATCGACGCCATCGGCCTCATCACGTTCATCCAGATGATGAACCGCGGGCTCGACTTCTCGGGCCAGCCGATCGGCGGCCGCACGGCGCTGCTCGTGGGGGCGGGCTGCAACCCCGGCCACATCGACCTCGACCTCGAAGTCGAGCGCTTCGGCCGCAAGGTCGAGGCGGGGGCCGAGTACTTCTTCTCGCAGCCGGTGTTCGATCCCACGCTGCTCTTCCGCTTCCTCGACCGCACCGACAAGTTCGCGAAGGTGCCGTTCCTCGTGGGCATCATGCCGCTCGTGTCGCTGAAGAACGCGGAGTTCCTGCACAACGAGGTGCCGGGCATGCAGGTCCCGGCGGCAATCCGCAAGCGCCTCGCCGACGCCGGCGACAAGGAGGCCCAGCGCGAGGTCGGCATCCAGGTCGCGCGCGAGGCCCTGCGCGAGGTCATGGACCACCCGCGGGTGCGCGGCGTCTACGTGTACCCGCCGTTCGGGAGCTACAAGGCCGTCCTGCGCGTCATCGACGTGCTCAAGGAGCGGAAGGCCAGCTGATCTCGAGAGGAGCGCGGAGGAGAGGCGGAGGAGAGGCAACCGCCAAGACGCCAAGGTCTCGCCAAGGACGCCATGGGGTTTGGGGGGCGCCTTCGGCGCAACTTCGCGCACGCATCGCGATGCCGGCCTACCGGCGCGTAGCCCCCCAAAAACCTCTGGAAGCTCCCCCCGATCGCGCGCGACCGGCCATTTCCTCGGCGCTCTTGGCGTCAACTTGGCGTCTTGGCGGTTTGCCTCTTTCTCTCTCTATTCCTCCGTGCCTCCGCGCCTCCGTGCCCCCTCCTGGTGGCCCCCACGCAGCGATCGCGACAATCGCACCATCTCCTCCCCCCGCTCCACGATCGCGTAGCCGTGCCGCTCGTAGAGGCGGATGAGCGGCACGTTGGTGGAGGAGGTCCAGGTGTTCGCCGCGGCGAGCCCGCGGGCGCGCATCCAGCCCTCGCCGGCGAGCAGGAGCGCCGAGCCGATCGCCCGCCGCCGCCACGCCGGGTCGACCCAGGTCGTGGAGAAAAGGCCGCCGTCGGGCTCCTCGCGGACGATGGTGTGCCCGGCGATCGCGCCGTCGACGTCGGCGAGGAGGACGGCGCCGTGATCGACGTGCCAGCGCGCCCGCTCGCGGAGCCAGTCCATCGTGTACATCGACCCGCCGCGGGCCTCGCCGAGCACCTCCACCAGCGTGGCGCGCATCCGCGCGGCGACGAGGTCGAGCTCCGCGGGCGACGCGAGGGGGCGGATCACGCGGCGGCGTAACGCGCGTCGGACGGCGCCCTCGACCGGAATCCCGGCACCTGACGGGAAGGTCCCCGACTTTCCGGTCGCCACGACCGGAATCCCGGCACCTGACGGGAAGGTCCCCGACTTTCCGGTCGCCACGACCGGAATCTCGGCACCTGACGGGAAGGTCCCCGACTTTCCGGTCGCCACGACCGGAATCCCGGCACCTGACGGGAAGGTCCCCCACCTTCCGGTCGCCACGACCGGAATCTCGGCACCTGACGGGAAGGTTCCCGACTTTCCGGTCACCCGTGGGCACGCCACCTCCCGCCCCGTCCGCGTTATCGGGCGCTCGGGAGGGCCCGATGTCCCAGGACCGCTTCGAGCGCTGGCACGCTCGGCAGGAGGAGCTCGCGGCGCGGCTGCGCGCGTGGGGCGCCGGCGGCCACGAGTACCGCGTCGACCTCGAGACGGGCCGCTTCTGGTGGCTCGACGCGAACGGGCTCCCCTCCGCCGAGGCCGAGTGCAAGGCCATCGCGAGCTACGCGCTCTCGAACAACAGCGTGCTCATGGCGTGGGAGGTCGACTCGCTGCGCGGCGCCGCCGCGATCGAGCCCGTCGAGGGCATCCCGCACTACCTCGAGGACGCCGCCCCGGGCGACGCCTGGGCGCTCACCCTGCTCGCCGCCGACGCCTGCGGCTGCGACTACGTCTACCGCGCGCCCGGCGCGCAGACGTGGCTCTTCCTCGGCCTGTGGAACGTCCGGCGGGTCGCCGGCGACGCCCCCGTCTCCGTCTCCGGCACGCCCCAGGAGCACGTCCGCGACGTGCTCGTCACGCTGATCGGCGCGCTTGTGGAGGAGCCGGACCGATGGCGGGTGCTCGCCCGCAACTACGGCACCGACATCGTCGAGTCGTCCCGTTACACCTGGCGCGGCACCGCCTCCGCGGAGACGCTTCGCGCCGTCGGCACCGCGCTGATCGCGCTGTCCACCACGCCCTGCGACGTCACGGAAGCTCGGAAGGAGCTCCTGCGGCTGCACGCGCGCGCGTTCTTCCCGGACGACGCCGCCTGACCCGAAGCCCGATCAGACCGCCACCCAGTGCCTCGGCCACGACGGGTGCCCCAGCAGCACCTCGGCCTCGTCGCCGTGGTCGACGAGCACGACGCGCTGCGGGTGCGACGCGTTCCAGCGCTCCATCAGCTTGCGCAGGTCCTTCTTCCTCCCGGAGGTGAGCATCCGCTTCACCTGCTCGGGCGGCAGCCCCACGTGCAGGCCGGGGTCGCCCCCCTCCTCCTCGGCGATCCGCTGGAAGATCGCGGCCGCGGCGCGGATGCGATCGGACTCGGAGACCATGCGCCAAGGATAATCACAGGCGCTCCTCCCAATCGACCTCCGGCCACTCGGCCCCCAGCCAGTCGAGGTACCGCGCGTCGCCGCGCATCGCGTACGCGAAGAACGCCGTCGCCTGGGCGCGGACGATCTCGTGGGCGACGTCCATCTCGATGTAGCCGGCCTCGACCTCGCCGCAGTCCTCCGCGAACTGCTCGGCGATCGCCCCGAGCTCGCAGATGTCCGTGTACGCGTAGTGCCCGCCGTCCGCGAGCACGGAGAGGCGGGCGGGCACGGGCAGCCGGTCGTAGAGCGGGAGGATCTCCGCCTCGAGCTGGTCGCGCTCGCCCCCCATCAGGAGCGTCGGCGGCATCGCGTCGAGCGACGCGTAGGTGTACCAGCCGACCGGCGCCATCGGCATCGCCGCCACCACCCGCGCGTCGGGCCCGTCCTCGAGCGCCGCCTCGGGGGGCAGGTCGAGCCCGCACAGGTCGTACTCCGGGCTCTCCGCGCAGAACGCCTCGAGGTAAGCGAGATCGGCGTCGCCGCCGGCCACGGCGAGCGTGGTCCACGCGCCGAAGGAGTGCCCGCTCATCGCGTAGCGGTCGGCCTCGGCGAGCCCCGGACGGGCGACGGCGAGCTGGTCGACCGCGCGGATCACGTCGCCCGGGCGCTCCAGCGCGACCTCGGTGGTGTAGGCGTCGTCGAGGTCGAGCAGCGTGTTGTGCTCGTGGTCCGGCGCGACGACGACGAAGCCGTGCGTGGCGAGCCACTCGGTCAGGAAGATGGACTGGTAACGGATGCCGCCGTAGCCGTGGCTGAAGGCCACGAGCGGCCAGCCGTCGCCGGAGGGGTCGACGCCGCGGCAGGCCATCCCGATCATCGGCAGCTCCTCGTACTCGTCGGGGCTGCAGCCGGGCTCGGTCGGGAACCACACCTCGGCCACCATCTCCTTCCCGCGGTCGTCGGTCCACGTGAACGTGTCGGCGCCGGCGCCGTACGGGCCGACCTCGTCGGGCGGGTGGAACTCGATCGGGGGCGGGTCGAGCACGGGCGCCTGCACGCAGCCGATGAGGAGCAACATCCCCCCATGATAGGGCCGACGGAGGTGTCGCCCCTCCTCGTCCGCCTCCTCGCCCGCGTCCGGGGGCCCCTGCCCGCCTGGTACCACCCGGACTACCGCCTGCCGATCCCCTCGCTCGAGGCGCGGACCGGCGCCGAGCCGCGGCGCGCCGACTACGTCGCCTGGCACCTCGACGCGGCGGGCGCGCTGCCCGCGGCGCGCCTGCGCACGCCCGAGCCGATCGCGTGGGAGGACCTGTGCCGCGTGCACACCGCCGCGTGGCTGGAGAAGCTCGGCGACCCCGCGGCGGTCGCCTCCGTGTTCGGCGCCGAGCCCTGGGAGGTCCGCGCCGACGAGCTCGTGCGCGTGGTGCGGCTCGCCTGCGGGGGCACGCTCGCGGCCGCGCGTCACGCCGTCGCGCACGGCGGCCCGACGCTGAACCTGCTCGGCGGCTTCCACCACGCGTTCCCCGACAAGGGCGGCGGGCTCTGCCCCGTCAACGACGTCGCGGTCGCGATCGCGGCCCTGCGCGCAACGGGCTTCGCCGGCCGCGTCGCCGTGATCGATCTGGACGCGCACCCGCCCGACGGCACCGCCGCCTGCCTCGCGGGGGATCCGGCGGCGTGGATCGGCTCGATCTCCGCGAGCGACTGGGGTCCCCTCCCCCCCGGCGTCGACGAGACGGTGTTGCCCGACGGGGCCGGCGACGACGCCTACCTCGACGCCCTCGACGGGCTGCTCGCGCGGATGCCCGAGGACGCGGCGCTCGTGTTCGTCCTCGCCGGGGGCGACGTGCTCGCCGGCGACCGGATGGGCCGCCTCGGGCTCACGCTCGACGGCGCGGGCGAGCGCGATCGCCGCGTGCTCCGGCGCGTCGCCGACACCGCGTCGGTCTGGACGTTCGCGGGGGGCTACCACCGCGACGCCTGGCGCCTCGCGGCCCGGACCGCGATGCTGCTCGCCACCCGCCGGCTCGTGGACGTGCCGGCCGACGTCGACCCGCTCCGCGCCCGGTTCCGCGCGATCGCCCGCGGCATCCGCATCGACGACCTCGGGGGCGCGCTCACGGCCGCCGACCTCGACGAGGCCCTCGGCGGCCACGTCGAGCCGCGCCTGCTCGGCCACTACACGCCCGCCGGCGTGGAGTTCGCGCTCCACCGGTACGGCTTCCTCGACCACCTCCGGCGCCTCGGGTACGAGCGCTTCCGCGTCGCGATCGACACGGTCGAGCTGGGCGACCGCGTCCGCGTCCACGGCGCGGCCGGCGGCGCCGAGCACGTCCTGCTCGAGGCGGTGCTGGCCCGCGCCCGCGTGGCCGAGCGCGAGGTGTTGTTCGTGCACTGGCTCACGCTCCGCGACCCGCGCGCGCCCTTCCGCCCGACCCGCCCGCGCCTGCCGGGTCAGGAGGTCCCGGGCCTCGGCCTCGCGCGCGAGACGGGCGAGCTGCTCGCCCGCATCGCCGACCGCCTCGGCCTCGCCGGGGTCGCGTGGCGCCCGATGCACTTCCACACCGCGTACACCGCGCGCCACGACTTCGTGTTCGCCGATCCCGTCGTGGAGGGGCGCTTCCGCGCGCTCGTCCGCGACGCCGGCGATCGCCCGCTCGCCGACGTGTCCCGCGCGGTGGCCGAGGGGCGCGTGCGGCTGAACGGAGCGCCGTGGGCCTGGCAGCCCGAGGTGATGGTGTACTGGCCCGAGCGCCCCCGCCCGGACGCGCGGGTGGAAGCCACCCGCGAAGGAGCGCGCTTCACCCTCGATCCCGCGTGAGTACCCAAAGGGAGTCTCAGAGGGGGAGAAACGATGCGTTGCGAGGAGATCATGAAGGCGGGTGTGCAGTGTTGCCGGCCGGAGGACACGGTCATGGACGCGGCGGTGCGAATGCGCGACAACAACGTCGGCTTCCTGCCCATCTGCGACGAGGACGGGAAGGTCAAGGGCGTGGTCACCGACCGGGACATCGTGCTGCGCTGCGTCGCGGAGGATCTCCCCTACGACACGCGCGTCGAGGACTGCATGTCCAGCGACGAGATCGTGTTCTGCCGGCCCCAGGACGACCTGAAGCGCGCACAGCAGCTGATGGGGGCCAAGCAGAAGTCCCGCATCCTCGTGTGCGACGACTCCGGCCGGCTCGTGGGCGTGATCAGCCTCTCGGACATCGCGCAGTTCGAGGACGGCTCGACCGCCGCCAACACGATGCGCCGCGTGTCGGAGCGCGAGACGCGTACGCACTGACGCGGTCCGACGCCGCTCGCGCCCGCTCCGGCGACGCGGGCGGCGACCTCACGCGCCGGTGAGGGTACAGACCTTCGTCCGCGTGTTGCACCGGATGGGCGTGACCTCGCCGGCGCGGATCTCGAGCGAGACGATCGCCGGGAACGCGCTCGCTCCGAAGCGGGCCCACAACGTGTAGCTCCCGACGGGCGCGTTGTGGATCTCGCGGCGCCCGCCCGCGGCGTCCACGAGCCAGAGCTCGTCGGGCATGCCGTCGGGATCGACGAACACGCTGCCGGTGCGGGGGGCCTCGGGCTCGGGGGCGGGCTCCTCCTCCCACGCGGGCGCGGCCGCGGCGGCCACCGGCGCGGAGGGCGGAGGCGGCGCGGGGGCCGCGGCGGCCTTCGGCGCGGGG
>JBMOQZ010000266.1:0-11233 GCA_049322475.1 Myxococcota bacterium
CGTGCGCGTAGTGACGGTTCTTCGTCTCGTACTCCACGTGCGCCGTGTTGATCGTGATCCCGCGCGCCTTCTCCTCGGGAGCCTTGTCGATCTGGTCGTACGCCATGAACGTCGCGCCGCCCGTCTCGGCGAGCACCTTCGTGATCGCGGCCGTCAGCGACGTCTTCCCGTGGTCGACGTGACCGATCGTCCCGATGTTGACGTGCGGCTTGTTGCGCTCGAACTTCGCCTTGGCCATGTCTGTGTCCTCGAAAGTCCTGGGGAGAAGGAAAGCGGTGGTCAGTACCCGCGGAGGCGGACGACGATCTCTCTGGAGAGCTGCGCCGGGACGTCCGCGTAGCGTTCGAACTGCATCGTGAACGACGCTCGGCCCTGGGTCGCGGACCGGAGGTCCGTGACGTAGCCGAACATGGCCGCAAGCGGGACTTCCGCCCCGATGATCTGGAGGCCCGTGCGGGCTTCCAGGCGGTTCACGGCGCCACGGCGACCGGACAGGTCGCCCATGACGGCGCCCGTATACTCCTCGGGCACGGAAATTTCAACCCTCATGATCGGCTCGAGCAGGATCGGGCTCGCCTGGCGGGCGGCCTCCTGCACGGCCATCGAGCCGGCGATGCGGAAGGCGACGTCGGTGCTGTCGACGTCGTGGAAGGATCCGCCCACGAGCGTGCACTTCACGTCGACCATCGGGAAGCCGGCGATCACGCCACGGTCCAGCGCCTCGCGGCAGCCGTCGAGGGTGGGCTTGACGAACTCGCGCGGGACGACCCCGCCGGTGGTGCCGTCGTGGAACGTGTTGCCGGCGCCGCGCTCGTTCGGCTCGAGCCGCACGATCGCGTGGCCGTACTGCCCGCGCCCGCCCGTCTGGCGGACGAACTTGCCCTCGGCCTCGGCCGGCGCGGAGATGGACTCGCGGTAGGCGACCTGCAGGCGGCCGACCTGGCACTGGACCTTGAACTCGCGCTCCAGCCGGTCGCGGATGATGTCGAGGTGGAGCTCGCCCATGCCCGCGATGACGGTCTGGCCGCTCTCCTTGTCGACCCGCACCTTGAACGTGGGGTCCTCCTCGGCGAGCTTCTGCAGCGAGGCGTTGAGCTTCTCCTCGTCCGCCTTCGTCATCGGCTCGATCGCGACGGAGATGACGGGCTCGGGGAAGGCCATCGCCTCCAGCACCACCGGGTGCTTCTGGTCGCAGAGCGTGTCGCCCGTGGCGACCTGCCGCAGCCCCACGGCGGCGACGATGTTGCCGACGGTGGCCTCGGGGATGTCCTCGCTCTTGCGCGCGTGCATCTGGAGCAGGCGCCCGATGCGCTCGCGCTTGCCGGTGCGCGGGTTGAGCGCGACCTCGCCCGGGGCGATGCGGCCGCTGTAGACGCGCAGGTAGGTGAGCGTGCCGACGTAGGGATCGGTCTGGATCTTGAAGGCGAGCGCGCAGAAGGGCTCGTCGAGCTCGGGCTTGCGGTGGCGGACCTTCGTCTCGTCGTTCGGGTCCTTGCCGTCGACGGGCGGGAGATCGATCGGCGACGGCAGGTACGCGACGACCGCGTCGAGCAGCGGCTGGACGCCCTTGTTCTTGAAGGCGGTGCCGCAGAACACGGGGAAGAGCTTCCCGGCGACGACCAGCTTGCGCGCGGCGGCGCGAAGCCGGCCCTCGTCGAGCGGGCGACCCTCGAGGTAGGCCTCCATCAACGCGTCGTCCTCGCCGGCGACGGCGTCGACGAGCTTCTCGCGCGCGGCGGCGGCGGCGGCCTCGAGCTCGGCGGGGATGGGCACCTCGCGGAAGTGGGCGCCGAGCACGTCGTCGTCCCACACGATCGCGACCATCCGCACCAGATCGACCACGCCGACGAACTTGTCCTCGGCGCCGACGGGGATCTGGAAGGGCACGGCGTTGGCGCCGAGGCGCTCGTGGATCGACGCGACGGCGGCCGCGAAGTCCGCGCCCACGCGGTCCATCTTGTTGATGAAGGCGAGCCGCGGCACGTGGTAGTGCTCGGCCTGCTTCCACACCGTCTCGCTCTGCGGCTCCACGCCCTCGACCGCCGTGAAGACCGCGACGGCGCCGTCCAGCACGCGCAGGCTGCGCTCGACCTCGACGGTGAAGTCGACGTGGCCCGGCGTGTCGATGAGGTTGATCTTGTGGTCCTTCCACGAGCAGGTGATCGCGGCGCTGGTGATCGTGATGCCGCGCTCCTGCTCCTGGGGCATCCAGTCCGTCGTCGCCGAGCCCTCGTGCACCTCGCCCATCCGGTGCACCTTCCCCGTGTAGAAGAGGATGCGCTCCGTCAGCGTGGTCTTGCCGGCATCGATGTGGGCCATGATGCCGATGTTGCGGAGGATGGCGAGGTCGGTCTGCATGGTGCGTTTTCACGCGCCAGCCAGAGGCGTCCGCTTGGAGTTTCGTGCGTCGGTTCCGGTCCGCCATCCCCCGGGAAGCTGGGCATGGCTCCTGTTTGCGAGTGGCGTTCGACGGCGCCTCGGCACGATGCTGGAAGACGGGGTGCTCTACTGGGTGGAGCAGCCTCCTCGACGGAGAGGGACGGGGGGAGCCACTACCAGCGGTAGTGGCTGAACGCCTTGTTGGCCTCGGCCATGCGGTGCACGTCGTCGCGCTTCTTCACCGCGTTGCCGCGCTGGTGGCTGGCCTCGATGAGCTCGTTCGCCAGCTTGTCGCGCATGGACTTGCCGGCGCGCTCGCGGGCGTACTCGACGATCCAGCGCATCGCGAGCGACAGACGGCGCTCGGAGCGGACCTCGACCGGGACCTGGTAGTTCGCGCCGCCGACGCGGCGGGACTTGACCTCGACCACGGGCTGGCAGTTCTCCAGCGCGCGGTGGAAGACCTTGAGCGGCTCCTCACGGGTGCGCTCGAGGATGGTGTCGAAGGCGCCGTACACGATCGACTCGGCGACCGCCTTCTTCCCGTCCTCCATCACGACCGTCATGAAACGCGTGACGTCCTGATCCCCGTAGATCGGGTCCGGGAGCACGCGGCGCTTGGCGACGACACGACGACGAGGCATGCCTGACCTCTACTTCTTGGGCCGCTTGGCGCCGTACTTGGAACGGCCCTGGCGACGGTTGGAGACGCCCTGGGTGTCCAGGGTGCCGCGGATGATGTGGTAGCGCACGCCCGGGAGGTCCTTCACGCGACCGCCGCGGATGAGCACGGAGCTGTGCTCCTGCAGGTTGTGGCCCTCGCCGGGGATGTAGGAGGTGACCTCCATCCCGTTGGTGAGGCGCACGCGCGCGACCTTCCGGAGCGCCGAGTTCGGCTTCTTCGGCGTCGTGGTGTACACGCGGGTGCAGACGCCCCGCTTCTGCGGGCACGCCTTGAGCGCGGGAGAAGCCGTCTTCGCGGCCAACTTCTCGCGACCCTTGCGGATGAGCTGATTGATCGTGGGCATCCTGTTCTCGTTCCCGGACTGAAAGCGGCCCGCGCCGTTATCGGATGGCAGCCGTGCCGTCAAGGGCGGCCGAGGAGTACGATGCGGGGGCATGTGGATACTCACCGCCCCCGCCCTCGCCAATGGGCTAACCGCGCACCAGTGGGTGACCGTCGAGGCGGTCGAGCGCCTGCCGGACGGCCCCCTCCGCGACCTCGTGACCGAGCAGCACGCGCCGCTGCTCACGGGCAACTGCTTCCCGGACGGCGGCTACGCGGTCGGCCACGCGTACGGCGAGGCCGCGCACTGGGAGCCGTTCCAGACGGCGTACCTGCGCTGGATCCGCGACACCTACGGCGACGACTTCGCCGGCGCCGGCGCGGAGCACGTCGCCTTCCTGATGGGCCTCGCGAGCCACGGGATGTCCGACACCACCTACGACGGCACCTTCTACGTCGAGGCGCAGGCGAACGACCCGGCGGAGAGCTTCGCCGCCGAGTCGTGGGACGAGGCGACGGACATGGTCGTCGCGAGCGAGCGCGGCCCGGGCGAGACCCCCGACCCCTGGATCCCCGCCGAGCCGATCGTGGCGATCCTCGGCGAGCAGGGGATCGCCGTCGACGCCGCCACGCTCGAGGACGGCACGCAACTCGCGCAGGCCGCCATCGACTTCGTCGGCATCGTCGCGCAGGACGAGGAGACCGTCGACGAGTACCGCGCGGAGTTCCCGTGGGCGACGGCCCACGTGCTGGACGAGGACCGGGTCTGCACGCCGGAGTGCGGCGCCGGGCTGGTCGCCCTGTACTGGCAGGCGCTGTGGGAGCGCCTCGAGGGCGACGACGGCTGGCGCGTGCTGGCGACCCTGCCGGCCGACGGGGCGATGGGCGTCGCGACCGAGGGCTTCGACGCGCGGCTGCACGTCGTGATGTCGCGCGGGCTCGCCACCGGCTCGGTCACCGCCGCGAGCGTGACCGTCGCCGACGCCGACGGGAACGACTCGCCCGTGGAGATCGACCTCTACTACGGCGAGACGAGCCACCTGATCAACGTGATCCCGACCCACGGCTGGGCCGCCGACACCGACTACTTCGTCACCGTGCACCCGGGCATCGACTCCTGGGACGGCGAGGCCGAGCTGGGCGAGCCCCACAATTTCGAGTTCAGCACGCGCGAGCCGCCCGAACCTCCGGGCGAAGACGACGCTTCTCCTTCGGAGACGGACGAAGACCCTCGTGGATGCGGAGGTGGAGGAGCGTGGCTTCTGATCGGGCCGGCGCTGCTCAAACGTCGTGACAGGGCGCTTACAACCCCGGCGCCCTGACCCACGGGTGCCGCGATCCGTGGCATGCTCCGGATGCGCAGGACGCGCAGGACATGGAGGGCCAGGATGGCCAGCTCGGCTCGGTTTCGGGTGTTGCTGCTCGATCCCGTACGCATGCGTCGCGAAAAGGTGTCGCGCGTGCTCGGGATGCGGTTCGAGGTGCACGAGGCGTACACGCCGCGCGAGGCGACGGACGCCATCAGGAAGGCGCCCCCGGACGCGATCGTCGCGACGCTCCGCCAGGTCGAGGAGAACGGGCTCCTCGTCGCGAAGGCCCTCCGCGCCCTCGTCGGCAAGGACTGCTTCATCCTCGTCCACGGCCCCACGACGTCGTGTACGACGGCCGACGAGCGCCGACAGGTGCTCGCCGCGCACGGGGTCGACCAGTGGGCGCCCTCGGTGCTCGACGGCCACGACCTGATGGTGGTGCTCGGCAGCCGCGCGACGCTCCACCTCGTGAAGCGCGAGCCGCCGAAGACCTTCTGGCAGCGGGTCCGAGCGACCCGGTGGCGTGACGTGTGGGCCTTCCTCACGAAGCACCACCACGTCTTCCCGACGCCGCCGCCGCGCGCCGACGGCAAGCCCACCTGGCTCGAGATCCTCAACGGGCCGCCGTCGCCGCAGAACGTGCGGCGGCTGATGACGAAGTCGATCTTCTAGAACTCGTCGTACTTCGGCTGCGCCGGCGGCACGAGCATGAGCGCGAGCACGGCGGGCAGGAGGCAGCAACAGCCGCTGCCGAAGCCGAAGTTCAGGTTGTGGCCGGCCTCGGCGCTGCCGGCCGCGAGCAACTCGTCCTTCATGTCGGGATCGGCGTACTCGACCGCCGACTCGACGTAGTGCATGCCGAGCATGTAGCCGCCGACGCCCATGCACATCGGCAGGAGCGAGGCGAGGACGGCGAGCACGCCGAGCGCGAGCGACGGACCGCGCCACTTGTTCTTCGCGCGAGCCACCATCGCGAAGATCAGCGCGATGGGCACGAGCGCGGCGGCGCACAGGTCGAGCCCGAGGACCGCGAACATCGTCCATCCGCCTTCCCGGAACGCCTGAAGAATGTCCATGACGAGCCCTCGCGGCCGCGAGGCTAACAGGCTTTCGCGCGGGTGCACGGACCGGACGACGGTTGCCGCGCGGGCGCGCGGTCACGACATTGGGTGCGTGAAGCACCACATCCCCCACGGTCTCCCCCACGCGCTCGCCCGCGCCGCCACGCGCGAGGCGCTCGAGAGCTACCGCGCCCGCTTCGCGTCGTACGCCCCCGAGGGGGACTGGATCGACGAGGACCACGCGCGCGTGTCGTTCCGTGCGCTCGGCCAGCGTGTCGAGGGCGCGGTCGTCGTGGGCCCGGACGACGTCGAGCTCGAGCTGGAGGTGCCGCTGCTGCTCCGGCCGTTCCGCGAGCGCGCGCTCGAGGTGATCGAGCACGAAGTCCGGGTGTGGATCGAGCGCGCGAGGGCGGGGCAGCTGTCCGCCTGACGCGGGGCGAGCGCGCCCCACCTGGGGCGGGGGCGCCCCGCTCCGACCCGGAAAAGGCCGCGTTTGGGCTGGCCTCCGCCTTGCAAGCCTTGTTCGGGGAGGTCCCCGTGCCGCGCCCCCTCGTCCTCGCCTTCGCGCTCGCCACCGCCTGCAACGAGTACGAGCTCTCCGCGGGCAAGGACACCGACGACGACGCGGGCGAGACCGGCGCTTCGGCGACCGACACCGGGCGCACGCCGGGCGGCGGTCCGGGCGGCGGCGCCGGCGACGACGGGCCCGATGACACCGGCCGCCCCGACACCGGTCCGGGCGACCCGGGCGAGGACCCCTGCTACGAGCCCGAGGACGGCTACGAGCAGAACGCCGCCGCCCGCCTGATCACCACCGACGGCACCACCCCCGTGACCGTGACGCTCCACGAGTCCGACTCCGGCTACGACAACGACCTCTTGCTCGACGCGCCCGAGTCCATCCTGCTCCTGCGCGAGTACGCCGATCCCATCGGCACCACCACGCAGGTGGGGCCGTGGAGCGCGATCGTGGAGATCGTGTTCGGGATCGACGTCCGCGACACAGGCGACCACTTCAAGTCCGGCCCCGCGTCGCGGAACGACGACGGCATCGTCCATGTCGCCGTGACGTACGAGGGCGGGTGCGCCTGGCTCATCGGCTTCGAGGACATCCGCGGCGGGGGCGACCAGGACTTCAACGACGTCGTGCTGCGGGTCGAGGGGATGCTGCGCCAGGAGCGCTGATCAGCGCTTGCCCGCGGCCGCGGAGGGCTCGCCGAAGCAGAGGTGGACGTGGTCGTCGTGCCCCTTCTGCGCGTTGACGCCGGGGACCGCGGCGATGACCTCGGGGTCGTTGAAGAACACGTCGCGGAGCGTCTCGTGGGCGGTCGCCCAGCGGAGGAACTCGATCGTGCGCGCGCGGTCGTAGGCCCAGAGCCGCGTGCGGTCGTCGGGCTGGTTCCAGAAGGCCTCGTAGCGGCTGCCGTCGCTCCGGAAGAGCCGGAGGTCGACGCAGTCGCCGTCGTGGCCGACGTGCCCGAGCGGGTCGGGCTCGCGGGTGTCGTACCAGGACAGATCGCCGACGGAGAGCACGCAGCCGGGCGCGTCGCCGCAGGCCTCGGCCCAGCCGCGGGCGAGCGCGAAGAAGCGGACGAGCGTGTCGGGGCGCGCCCAGACGTCCGTCCACGGGAGGTCGGCGCCCCAGAAGTGCGTCCACGCCGGGCCCTCGGCGGCGACCGCCTTCTCGCGCTGCGTCGGGGTCGACAGGCCCTCGCGCTCCCACTCCTTCGCGAGCTCGGCGGGCGAGTACGCGGTCATCGGCAGGCCCACGCGCCCCGTGTCGGTCCACGGGACGCCGCCCGGGAGGAGCTCGCCGAAGTGCTCGCCGTAGGCCGCGCGGACGGCCTCCACGTCCCGCCAGACCGCGGGGGCGACGGCGCGCACGTGGCGGAGCTGGGTGACGTCGAGCGCGGTCCCGGCGAAGCGGCAGGCCCCCTTCCGGTCGACGAGCGGCCCGAGGACGTCGCCCGAATGAAGGCCGTCGCCGTAGGACAACGCGACGAAGATCTCGTCCGTGACGGGCTTCGTGAGGCCGGGCGCCGGGACGCAGCCCGTGTCGCGCGGCGCGGCGGGCCTCGCCGTCGTGTACCAGCCCGCGACGGACACCACCTCGAGGCAGGTCTCGTCGAGGCGACGGACGAGGCTGCCGCGCATGAGCTCGCGGACGCCGGCGGGGGTGCCCAGCGGGACGGAGATGTCTGTCCCGGGGGGCACGACGAGGGCGAGGTCGCAGTCCAGCGGCACGGGCGCGAGGATACCGCGGCGCCCCGGGGCGCGCGTCACTCACC
Organism: Myxococcota bacterium; assembly: GCA_049322475.1. Lineage (GTDB taxonomy): Bacteria > Myxococcota_A > UBA796 > UBA796 > SXON01 > JBMOQZ01. Next base: position 8,045 of record JBMOQZ010000266.1, read on the forward strand.
GAGGAGCTCCACCACGCGCGCGCGGACGAGGGCCTCGGTGTGGCGACCCCAGCGCGCAGACGGCAGGTCGCCGCCGGTCTCGAGCTCCTCGCGCGTGGCGAGGGTCCCGGCGGACTCGCCGACGTTCGTCGCGATGACCACCTGCGCCGCGCCGCGAGCGCGGAGGTCGCGTTCGATCCGGCCCGCCAGCATGGGCGTGGGCTCGCCCGGGAGGCCCACCACGACCCACCGCCCTACGCGCAGGAGGCGCAGGCGGAGGGCGGGGGACCAGGCGCCGAGCCCCTGCACGGACGTGCCCGGGACCCCGCCGAACGACGCCCGCGCCAGGGAGCCCCAGTACCCGGGACCGTGGGCAATCCGCGCAGCCGCGAGGTCGGACCAGGCGACGTGGAGCCCGGGTGCCTCCATCGGACGCGCGCCCGCGACGGCGGTGGCGAGCGCCTCGCCCACGACGACCTTGGGGTCGAACGCCGGGGTGGCCGGCCCGACCTCCCCCGCGTCCGCCGGGCGGGATGCGTCGGCGCAGACGGCGAGCACCGCGTCGTCCGGCGCGCGGAGCATGCGCCGGGCGGCGCGCTCGGCGCCGGATGGGAACGCGCGATCTCCCAGCGCCCCGCGGGCCGCGTCCCCGACGGACACGGACGCGAACGCGCCGATCAGCTCGCCCCCGGCGTCCCGGGTGGCGACGAGGGCCCGGACGCGAACGCTCGCGGCGGGCCGTCCCGGCGTGGGGTCGCCGTGGGCGGCGGCGGCGATCCCCCGTCGAGCCACCCCGAGCGACAGGCGCGCCGGCCGGAGCGACGCCCGGGCCGACTCGATCGCGGCGCCGATGCGCGCGCCGAGGTCCTCCGCGAGCCTACCGTCGAAGGCGTCGTCTTCCGCCGCGGCGAATGGGGGGCCGAAGCGGTCGTCGCGGGCGCGGCCGGCGCCGCTCCGCGCGGGGTTGCCCGCGAGGAACACCCGTCCGGCGTGGACGCCCGCCACCCGGGCCGCAGCCTCCGCCACCGCGCGTGTCCCGACGCAGAAGCCCGCGGCCGCGAACACCACGGGCTCCCGGCCGTCGTCGAGCACCAGCACCGACGCCCGCCGGGGCCCCCACCCGTCGCCGCCGCTCACGCTCGGGCCGGCCACGTCCACGCCCAGGACGGGCGTGACGTCGGCGTACGCAGCCCCCGCCCGGAGGGTCGCGGTCACGGCGCACCTCCGGCCGACGGCCTGGTCCTTCGCTGCGACGGCGCGTGGGGGTGCATCGGGGCCGGCTCCGCGACCTTCGAGGCAGTGCACGCCGCGTGCCGCGCGAACGGCACGGTGAAACGCCGACCCTCCACGCCCCTCCGTCAACGCGGCTTGACGGATCGCGCGCGGTGTCCAGCCGGGTTGACAGCCGCGTCGCGAGCGACCGCGTGGTAGGCTGCCCCCCGCGGTCGGGACGGCCGTGGGAGGACGTCGTGATGGAGATCACGTTGCTCGCGTGGGGGTGTGCGGGCGAGGCCCGGACACCACCGAAGCCGCCGAGGCCCACCTTGCGACGGGACGACGCCGTCGCCGCGGGCGAATTCGGCACCGGCGTCGGCCTCGCCGACCTCGACGGCGACGCGGCGCACCTCGCCGACCTCGTGCTCGCGAGCGGGAACGACATGGACCCGGGGCCCGTCACGCTCTTCGCCCACGCCGGGCCCGGGAAGCGGCCCTTCGGCGACGCGCCGGCGCAGCGCTCGGAGGACCGGCGCAATTTCAACGACACGTGCCTCGGCGACGTGGACGGGAACGGCTTCGTGGACGTGGCGGTCGTCCGGGCGTGGGACGAGCACGCGGACATGGCCAGAGGCGGCGTCGACGTGTTCCTGAACCACGGCGGCGTGCTCTCGGGCAAGCCCGACGTGACCTGGTCCGTCGGCGGGTACGTGCCCTACGCCTGCGACTTCGGCGACGTCGACGGCGATGGACGCCTCGATCTCGGCGTGGCCGTACTCTGGGACCGCGGGGGGATCAACGAGGGGCCCGCCACGATGCTGAAGGTCCTGATCGCGAAGAACCGCGGCCGCCTGCGGGTCTACCGCAACCTCGGCACGGGCTTCGATCCGTCGTACTGGCAGAGCGCCGGGGACGAGGGCTTCATGGGCCTCTCCTTCGACGACGTGGACGGCGATGGCGACCTCGACCTCGTCGCCGTCGGTCGCCGCGTCCAGGCCTTCTTCTCAGAGGCCGGGAAGCTCCCCGCGGAGCCCGGGTTCCGCTCCCGGAGCCGGTACCTGATCCCCTACGGCCTCGACGTGGCGCGGCGCGACGACGGATCCGCGTGGATCGTCGTCTCCACCGGCTGCGAGTACCCGATCCAGTCGGCGCCCGGGTGCGTCGGACAGTACGTGGCGTACGACGTCCGGCCGTCCGACCTCGCCGCGACCCCGACCTTCGCGACCGCGCGGCTCCACAACCCGGGCCCGGTCCTCCTCCACGATCTGGACGGCGACCGGCATCCCGAGCTCGTGGGAGGCTCGTGGGGCCGCGCGGTGGTCGCGGGCGAGGACGGTCCGGACACGCAGCGGAAGAACGAAGGCGGCCCGCTCTACGTCTACCGGGGCTCGCCCGCGGGCCCGTCACGGACGCCCTGCCTCGCCTCGGAGGAGAACCTCGTCAGCCAGTACGTGGCGGCGGGATCGGCCCGCCCGGGGCTCGCCACGGAGGAACGCGAGACGCGGATCACCGCCGCGGGCGGCGGCGCGCTGGTCGACCTGGGCGACGGCGTGTCGCGGATCACGGCGGTGACGGTCGACGGCGTGGAGGCGCCCTGGGCGTGGACGCCCGAGCACGACTGGGTGTCGGTGGGCGGGACCCGCCCCGGCGCCGCGGTGGTCGTGCGCTGGCTCCATCGGGAGGCGCGCGACCTCGTCGTCGGGAACTGGAAGGGGGCGCCGGGGGGCGCGCTCCTGTACCTGCAGGACGCCGATTTCGCCTACGACTGCGACGGGATCGGGTTCATCGAGCCTTCGATCGAGGGGTTGCAGCGCATCATCCCCGCAGACGCCGACCCGGACCCCGCCTCTGGTATTCTCCACCCCGCCCTGGAGGACCCGCGTGACGCTCTCCCAATTGGTTACTTCCCTGGCCTCTGACCCCGAGCGCCGACGCGCGGTCGAGGCCGATCCCGAGGGCGAGCTGCGGCGGCTCGGGGTCTCCGACGAGGACGTC
>JBMOQZ010000267.1:0-11136 GCA_049322475.1 Myxococcota bacterium
GCGAGCGGCCCGACGAAGGAGCCGGGCGGCATCGGCCCCGCGGTGCCCGGCCCCGCCCTCGGCCCCACGATCGGCCCCGCCCCGAAGCCCCCCGGCGGCGAGGTCGACATCGGCGCCTGGCTCGACCAGAACGCCTCCACCGACAAGACGCAGGCGCTGCAGACCAAGTCGGGCGACTGGATCGACGGGCTCAACGCCTTCCGCACCAACCCCTGGGGCGGCGCGCTGCTCAACCTCGGCGAGCGCCTCATCCCGATCTACGGCCTCTGGGACGGCTTCCGCGACTCCTGGAACGGCATGCAGGAGCAGTGGGCCGTCGCGCCGGACGACTGGTTCCTCAAGGGCCTGCTCGCCGCGCAGATGGTGGTCTCCACGCTCTCCGCGTGGGTCGCCCACCTCGGCTACCTCGAGTCGATGCTCGGGTGGGTGACGGCCGCGCTCGAGGGCCTCGGCATCGCGCTCAACGCCACCATCGGCGAGGCGCTGAACGTCATCACGCTCGTGCTCGACAGCATCAACGTCTACCTCGGCACGATCGGCACGCTCTACTGCCTGTACCAGGCGAACTGGGGCTCCGCCGACCGCGTGGACAAGCTCCGGTACAAGTACCTCGCCTACAAGCAGCTCGACTTCACCGTCGGCAACGTGGTGAACGTCGCCTTCGACATCGCGTCGATCGCCACCGTGAACTTCGTGCCGAACGCGGTGCTCAAGGGCATCGCCTCGAACGCCGGCAAGGAGTTCGTGAAGGAGGCCGGCAAGAGCGCGATCAGCGGCGCGCTGGGCGCGGGCGGCAAGCAGCTGACGAGCCTCATGGACCTGACCGACGCGGAGAAGCAGGAGATCACGCTCACGAGCGACATCGGCCGTCTCCCGGACGACATCGTCGGCGACGTCTCCGTCGGGCTCCATGCCGTCGGCCTCATCAGCGACCAGACCTACGAGCGCCTCTACTCGCCCGCGGCGCCCAGGAACCCCGCGGCCCCCGCGAAGACAGCCGCGGCGCTCGACCGCGCCGACAAGAAGGCGGCGGCCGCGCCCGCGACGACGAACCCGCGCCAGAGCGTGCCGAAGCCGGACCACTCCCCCGCGCAGGTGCAGGCGCTCTCGCAGATGGAGGGCCAGCTCACCGAGGCGCTCGCCACCACCGACACGAACGTGTCCTCGATCGACGGGTGGGTGGCGGAGGGCGAGCAGGGCAAGGCCGCGATCGACGGCGCGCTGCCCCAGCTCGACCGCGGCATCTCCACCGGCGAAGGCATCCGCACCGGGCTCGACGCCGACCTCCCCGGCGTCGGGAGCATGATCACGCAGGGATCCGACCTCGCCGGCCAGACCGGCAACCTCACGCAGGCGATGTCCGGCGGCGCGAACAGCGCGATGTCCGGGATGACCAACCTCGGGCGCACGAAGGTTCCCGATCCGCCGAAGCGCGAGGGCTTGCTCGAGAAGGTCGGCGGCTTCCTCTACGACCAGACCATCGGCCGCGCGGTCGACGCCGCGCGCAACGCGTTCGCCGGCGTGCTCTCGAAGGCGATGGAGGGCGCGGGCCCGGTGAAGGCCGGCGCCCCCGCGGGCGCGCAGGCGCAGGCCGGCGTCCAGCAGCAGGTCGGTCACGCGCAGGAAACGCAGGCCGCGGGCCTCGACGCCCAGGCCGGGACGGCGGCCGCCGTCGCCGAACGCACGGCCCAGAAGGAGCAGGGCGTCGCGATGCGCGACACCATCGACCAGAAGCTCGAGGAGGCGCAGGCCTCGAAGGCCCAGCAGCTCGACGAGCGCGCGAAGATCGAGGCCCTGCTCGAGGAGGTGCGCGCCGAGCGCGCCCGCCAGGAGGCCGCCAACGCGGCGTTCAAGGATCAGTACGGGCCGATCCTCTCCGGCGGCGGGCAGGAGCAGGCGCCGGCCGTCCAGCAGGCCCACGCCGACGGCATCGCGGAGGCGCTCGGCGTGGTGGAGGCGCTGTCGGACGCGGCCGTCTCCGACGTGTATGCCGCGCTCGGGCAGCTCCCCGCGCCCGCGGCGGCGAAAGCGAAGGCCGCCGCCGAGGAGTACCAGGCCCAGCAGGTGGTGTTGCTCTCGCGCCTCGTCCCGATTTCGTCCGCGGTCAACGGGCTCGTCGGCCGCACCGACCCCGCCGCGTGGGCCGCCCTGCGCGACGCCCGCGCGAAGATCATGACCGCCGAGGTCCAGATCGAGGCGCAGAAGCACTCCGTCATCGACCTGTTCCAGCGCATCGCCGCCTCGCTGGAGGAGGAGCCCGCGAAGGCCCCCGCGCAGGGCGGCTCCGCCACGCCGCGTCCGTCGCCCGGCGCGAAGAAGAAGGGTGCGGGCGGGTCCGGCGCGGGTGAAATGCGGGCGTGAGCTCACTCCTGCAGGACCTCGAGGGCGTCCCGGCCTGGCGCGACGGCGCCACGCGCGCGCTCGCCCGCCACCGCGACGCCCTCGTCCACGTCACGGAAGACCGCCCAGCCGTGCTGCTGCGGCTCGCCGAGCTGCTCGCCGCCGCGGGGCTCGCCGGGCAGGCGTTCGCCGCCGCCCACGGGGTCGACCCCGCCTCGCTCGACGCCGATCGTCGCGAGCGCCGCGCCTTCCTCCTCGCCCGCCTCCTCGCCCGCGTCCCCGACCTCGGCGAGCCCGGCCCGCCCGTCGCCGGCGACACGCCGCTGGGCGCGCTCCGGCACCGCATGCTCGACGCCGAGCGCGCCCAGGTCGCGGGCGATCGCCCCGCCGCCGGCGACGCGTGGGCCCGCGCGCTCGCCGTGCCCGCCACGGGGCTCGCCGCCGACGAGCTCCACTTCGAGGCCGCGAAGCACCTCGCCGCCGCGCGCCTGCTCGAGTCCGACGCCGCCGCCGCCGCGATGTTGCTCGCCCGCGCCGCGGCGATCGCCCGCCGCCACGGCGCCGACGCCGACGAGGCCGCGCTCGGGCTCTCCACGTACGCGGCGCTCGCCGCGCAGCGGGACCGTCCCGCCGTCGCCGCGTTGTGCGAGCGCGCCGCGGTCCTCCCCGCCGACGTCCCCGGCGCGTTGCCCCCCGCGCTCGTGGCGCAGGTGCGCGCGGCCCGCGTCGCGATGACCGGCGACGTGTCCGCCGCCGTCCGGGCGCTCGACGACGCCCTCTCCCGCGCGCACGCCGAGGCCGACTGGCCCGGCTACGCGTCGCTCGCGCTCGCGAAGGCCATCGTGTTCGAGGAGGTCGGCGAGCCCTACCCCCGCTTCCGCACGCTGCTCCTCGCGCGCTCGCTGCTCCGCCGGTCCGATCCGGCGACCGCCTCGCTGCTGGACACCCCCGTCAAGAACCTCGAGCGAGAGGTCGGGCCCGAGGCCTGGGCGGCCTTCGGCGCGCGGCTGAAGCGCGAGGTCTCGGCGACGTGACGAAGCGCGTGGTCACCATCCCCACGGGCTGCCTCGTCGCCGTGCCGCTCCTGCTCGTGGGGCTCTTCGTCGTCGGGATGGGCGCCGCGCTCGCGCTCCAGCCCGCGAAGAACCCCATCCCGGACTCCGCGGTCGAGGGCGTCGTGGAGGGACCGAACGAGGCGCGCGCGCCGATCGGCGAGCCGTTCGTGTACGGCTTCTACAAGTGCGTGGCCGTGCTCGCCGGCATGCCGAAGCCCGCCCCGCTCGCGGTGCAGCAGAAGTACATCCACGCGCTGCAGGAGGGCGAGCTGGGCTCGCCCGTCGTGACGGTGCGGACGGCGTCGGGCCCGGTCCGCGTACGGGTCGGCGACCCCTGGCGCCGCTGGATCCACGCGGAGCCGCTCCGGCAGGAGGTGCCGTCGCTGGCGAGCTTCCCGCCGCCCTTCCGCCCGGAGGGCTGGGATCGGCTCGGTGCCGTCGACCACTACGGGCTCGACCTGATGGCGATCCGCGCCGGCGACACGGTCGCCGTCGAGGTGGTCCCGGACGGCGAGATCCCGCGCGTGTGGTTCGGCGGCCGCGCCCGGTACGCCGAGGACGCCGCGGCCGGGAAGAACGTCCGGCTCGTCCTCGCCGGCGGGATCGCGCTCGCCGGCCTCTTCATGCTGGTCGCCGGCGGCGCGGCGGCGTTCTTCTGGCGGTGACCGTCGCGCGGATGGGCGCGGTCGCCCTGCTCGCCGCGTGTGCGTCGCCACCGTCCGGGCCTCCGCCGATCGTGCTCGTCTCGATCGACACGTTCCGCGCCGACCGCCTCGACCCGGCGATCACGCCGAACCTCGCCGCGCTCGCCGCCGAGAGCGTCGTGTTCGAACAGGCGTACAGCCAGGCGGTCCAGACGATCCCCTCGCACACGAGCCTGTTCACGAGCCGCTACCCGAGCGAGCAGGTCGGCGCCGACCGCCAGCCGTTCGTGCCGCCCGACATGCCGGTGCTCGCGGAGGTCCTGGGCGCCTACGGCTACGACACCGCCGCGTTCGTGGGCGGCGCGGACCTCCGGCGCGTCCGCGGGCTCGCGAAGGGCTTCGACGTCTACGAGAGCGCGCGCGACTTCGGCTCGCTCTGGCACACCGGGCCGATGGCGCTCGCGTGGCTCGACGCCCGCGAGGGCGACGCGCCGTACCTCCTGTTCGTGCACGGCTACGACACGCACAGCCCCTACGTGAAGCCGCCGCCCTTCGGCTTCGCCCATGCCGACGCGCGCGCCGAGGGTCCGGGCATGCTCGCCGTGCGGACCGACCCCGGCCGGATCGTCGACGGCACGCTCTACGCCGACTTCTCCGTGCTGGTGGCCTCGTACGAGACCGAGCTGCGGCCCCGCTCCCCGGAGGCGCGCGCGAGGACGGTCGAGGCGATCGCCGCCTACGACGACCTCGCCGTCCCCGTCGAGGACGCCGACGTGGCGCTCATCCGCGGCGTGTACGACGGCGCCGCGTCCTACGCGGACACGCAGCTCGGGCTCCTGCTCGCGGGCCTCGGCGAGCGCGGGGTCCTCGACGAGGCCGTGCTCGTCGTGTTGTCCGACCACGGCGAGCAGCTCGGCGAGCACGGGCTCTTCGGCCACTGCTGCGAGACCAACGACGAGGAGGCGCACGTGCCGCTGCTCGTGCGGCTCCCCGGCGGCGAGGGCGGCGGGCGGCGGGTGACCGGCTTCGTCGAGCTCGTCGACGTGATGCCCACCCTGCTGGAGGTCGCCGGGGCCGAGCCGCCCGCGCGCGCGCAGGGGCGGTCGCTCGTGCCGGCGCTGCGCGGCGAGCCCTTCGCGGGCCGCGAGCACGCGTTCACCGAGGGCACCGAGATGATGCGGACGGTGTCCCTGCGCGGCCCGAAGGGGCGCCTCACCTGGGTGGGGATGCCCGCGACGATGCGCATCCTCCCCGCGGTGCTCGACGCCGCGTGGCTCGGCGGCCCCGGGTTCGTCGCGAGCGAGGGGCTCGCCGAGGTCGACCGCGCCGCGATGCGCGACGCGCTGACGGCCCGCATCCGCGCGTTGACGCCGTCGCCCGCGCAGGGGAGCCACGGGCCGCTGCCGGACGACCTGAAGGAGTCGCTGCGCGAGCACGGCTACTGGAACGTGCCGTGATCTGGCTCCTCGCCTGCGCCCCGTCCTCCCCCTGGACCACCGAGCGCGCGCTCGCCCCCGCGCTCGCCCGGCTCGACTCCGACGGCGACGGGCGCGTGGTCGCCGCGGAGTGGGCCCGCGTGGACGACGGCGGCGCCACCTTCGCCGAGGCCGACGCCGACGGCGACGGCGCGGTCGACGTCGGCGAGCTCGCCGCGGTGAACGCCGGGGCGGATCCCCTGGCGTGGTTCGAGGAGCGCGGCGGGATCGTGGGCCCGCGCAAGCGCACGGACAAGAAGCGGATGCCGATCGACACGCGGCGCGACCGCCCGACGCCCGATCAGCTCGTGCTGCGCGTGCTCGTCGAGGACATCCGCGCGAAGGACCCCTCCGTCCCCCTCCCCGACCCCGCGCGCGTCGACGCGGTGGGCCGCGCGGGCGACCTCCGCGGCGAGGAGGCGCGCGCCCTGCTCGCGGAGCTCGAGGCCGCGAGCGAGCAGGCGGGGCTGGGGTTTCCGGAGCCGTTGCGGGCGCGGTGACGCGCGGTCACGCCTTCCGCGCCCCCTTCTCGACCTCCTCCCGATACTGGCGCCGCATCTCCTCCGGCCAGCCCCTCCAGCGGGGCTCGAGGATCTCGCACACGGCCTCCCAGGGGAGGCCCGTCGCGTGCAGGCTCGCCGCGTGCCGGAGCGTGGCCTCGTCGAGGCACGCCACGTCGAACGACGCCTCGACCGACACCTTCGGCAGGGCGAGGCGCTGGGTCCGACGGCTGGCCCGCCAGCCCTGCTCGGCGAGCCACCCGAGGAAGACGAGGTAGCCCGCGGTGAAGAGCACGCGGTGCAGCGTCGCCTGCGAGGGGTCGTCGGCGGCGCCGAGCCAGAGGGCGACGAAGAGCCCGGTCCCGAGCACCCACGCGACGAAGAGGACCCCGCGGAGCGTGGCGTGCAGGGCCGCGCGCAGCTCGTCGAGCAACATGGGCACACCGTACCCGACCCCCGGCGAGCGCCGGCCCGGACGTAAGCGGCCCGTAACGATAAGCCCGCCCTCGCGATGCTCGGCCTCGTCTTCTTCCTGTCCGGCGCGACGGCCCTCGTCTACGAGAGCGTCTGGGGCCGCGAGCTGCACCTCGTGTTCGGGACGAGCCAGTTCGCCATCGCGACGGTGCTCGCCGCGTTCATGACCGGGCTCGCGCTCGGCGGGGCGATCGCCACGCGGCTGGTGCACCGGGTGACGCGCCCGCTGCGCGTGTACGCCGCGCTCGAGGCCGTCGTGGCGCTCTACGCGCTCGTGTTCCCGTGGGTCCGCGCGGCCATCGAGCCGCTGTACCTCTCGCTCGACCTCGGCCCCGTCGCGTTCGGCGTCGCCCAGTTCGCGCTCGTCACGCTCGCGCTGCTCGTCCCCACGACGTGTATGGGCGCGACGCTCCCGCTGCTCGTGCGGTTCGTGGGGCGCGCCGACGTCGTGGGGCGGCTCTATGCGCTCAACACCGGCGGCGCCGTCGTCGGCACCTGGCTCGCCGGCTTCTTCCTCCTGCCCGCGCTGCACGTCCGCGACACGACGGTGGCGACCGCGGTCGTGAACCTCGCCCTCGCCGGGCTCGCCCTCGCGATGGACCGGCAGGCGGACCCGGTGGATCGCCCCGCCGCCGCCGAGGTGCCGTACGCGCTCCTCGCCGTCGCGGCGCTCGCCGGCTTCTCGTCGCTCGCGATGGAGGTCGCGTGGTTCCGCGTGCTGACGCTCGTGCTCGGCGCGAGCACGTACGCCTTCACGGTCATGTTGCTCGCCTTCCTCGCCGGCATCGCGATCGGCGGCGAGCTCGGCGGGCGCTGGACGCGCGGGCTGGTCGCCGCGCAGATCGGCGTCGCCGCGCTCTCGTGGGGGGCGATGTGGCTCTACCAGTGGCTGCCGCTCACGTTCGTGAAGCTCTGGTTCGTGATCGAGCCCATGCCCGAGCTGATCTGGCCCATGAAGTGCGCGCTGGCGATGGCGCTGATGGTGCCGCCGGCGCTGCTCATGGGGGCGACGTTCCCGCTGCTCGTGCGCGCCGCGACCACGGGCGACGCTTCGCGCCCCACGGGCGCGATCTACGCGGCGAACACGCTCGGCAGCATCGCCGGCGCCTTCTCCGCCGGCTTCGTGCTGCTGCCGCAGCTGAACGTCACCGGCACGGTGCTGCTCTGCTGCGGCGTGAACCTCGTCGCCGCCGCCATCGCGAGCCGCCGCGCGATCGCGCTCGTCCCGGCGGTCGCCGCGGCCGGCGCCCTGTGGCTCGCCCCTCCCCCGTGGGACCCGATGATGATGACGTCGGGCGTCTACAAGTACGTCGACAACCTCGAGGAGCCGACGCTCGCGGAGATGCGACGCCGGTTCGTCGACCGCTACGAGCTGCTCTACTACGAGGAGGGCCTCTCCACCGTCGTCACCGTCGCGCGCAACCGGGCGACCGGGAACGTCTGGCTCGCCAACAACGGCAAGATCGACGCCAGCACCACGACGGACATGCCCACCCAGGTGCTCGTCGCGCACACGCCGTTCCTGTTCACGGGCGACGACGCGCGCGACGCGATGTTGATCGGGCTCGCGAGCGGCATCACGCTCGGCGCGCTCGCCCTGCACCCGGAGCTCGAGCGCGTCGACGTCGTGGAGCTCGAGCCCGCGATGCCCGAGGCCGCGGCGCTCTTCAAGCGCTGGAACCGCGACGCGCTCGCCGACCCGCGCGTCCGCGTGCTCGCCAACGACGGGCGCAACCAGCTGTTGCGCACGCCGCCGGGCACCTACGACGTGGTGGTCGCCGAGCCGTCCAACCCCTGGCTCACCGGCGTGTCGAACCTGTTCACGCGCGAGTTCTTCGAGATGGGCAAGGCCCGCCTCAAGCCGGGCGGCGTCTGGAGCCAGTGGGTGCAGATGTACGGGATGGACGCGCGGGATCTGCGCAGCGTCATCCGCACGTTCTGCGACGTGTTCCCGCACGTCTTGCTCTTCTCGACCATCCGCGACGCCGACCTCGTCATGATCGGCAGCGACCGCCCCCTGTCCGTCGACGCCGCGCTCGCCGAGCGCCTCGTCGCGAAGAACGTCGGCGTCGAAGGCGAGATGGCGCAGATCGGCGTGCTCGACGGCTACGACCTGCTCTCGCACTACCTCTTCGACCGCGACGTCGCGATGGAGATGACGGAGGGCACGCCCTTGAACACCGACGACAACCTGCTCGTCGAGTTCAGCGCCCCGAAGAACCTCCACCGCGAAACCAGCGGCGAGAACTTCCTGATGTTGCTCCCGCACGCGCGGACGCCGCTCGAGGGCATCCCCACCGCCGACGGACTGTTGCGCCTCGCCCAGGCCTACGACTGGCGCGACGACACCGTCCGCGCGCTCATCGCGCTGAAGGAGGCGGAGAAGCGCGAGCCCGGGCGGCCCGACACGCTCGCGCTCTACACCGCGTACCAGAAGAAGCTGGCGGAGCGGCTGCGCTGAACCCGCGTCGGGGGCCACCGTCCTGGGCGCGCGCCTCTCCGTCAAGGCCCGCCCTCCGACGAGAGTAGCCGGCGATGCCCCCGGCTCAGAGCATGGTGGGCGTTCACGACGGCGCGGGCACAACGGACGCGGAGGTCTCCATGCAGGTCCGAGAGATCATGAGCGGCACGCCCGCGTGCTGCACGCCCGACACGTCGCTGGAGGACGTCGCCCGCATGATGGTGGAGCACGACTGCGGCTGCATCCCCGTGGTCCAGCCGGGCACGAGCCGCGCCGCGGGCGTCGTCACCGACCGCGACATCGTCTGTCGCGTGCTCGCCCAGGGGAAGAACCCGCTCGAGGTGAAGGCCGGCGACTGCATGTCGCAGCCCGCGCTCACCATCTCCGCCGACGAGACCGTCGACGCCTGCTGCGAGAAGATGGAGCGCCACCTCGTCCGGCGGCTCGTGTGCGTCGATGCGAACGGGGACTGCTGCGGCATCGTGGCGCAGGCGGACGTCGTGCGCGCGACCACGCAGGCGAAGGCGGCGGAGGTGGTGCGCGAGGTGTCGGAGCCGACGACGGACTCCGCGCGCGTTCACTGACGCTCACACCCGCAAGTGCGCGAGCCTCGCCGTCACGACGTGGGCCCCGGAGGCCCGCGCGACGCCGTGCGGGTCGCGGCCCACGTACCCGAGGTGGCCGTCGGGCCGCAAGAGCGCGTAGTCTCCGTGGCGCAGGCCCCAGGCGCGGGCGAGCGCGTCGTCGCAGGCGACGGCGTCGTCGACCGCGCGGCCGTAGTGGAACGTCACCGCCCGGCGCGCCGCGAGGTCGTGCACGCGGCCCCCCCGCCACGTCACGTTCGGTGCCCGGGCGCCGGCGAGCCCCCGGCCCTCGACGATGCCGCTCCGGTAGCGGACGTCGAGCATCGCGAGCCGCAGCAGGACGCGGCGGCGCAGCGCGGGGTGGCCGAGGGCGGCGACGGCCCCGCGGATCGCCAGCGAGCGCCAGGGCGAGAGCAGGAACGCGCGGGTGAGGGCGTCCGTCGTGTGGGCGAGCGGGCCCTCGACCGCGCCGCGCCGCTCGGCGTCGTACGCGGAGAGCAGCGCCGCGACGTCGCCGCCCTCGAGCGCGCGGGCGAGCTTCCACGCGAGGTTGTGCGCGTCCTGGATGCCCGCGTTCATGCCCATCCCGCCCGCGGGGCTCACGAGGTGCGCCGCGTCACCGGCGAGCCAGACCCGCCCGTGCCCGAACCGCGGCGCGACCCGACGGTGGATCTGGAACTCGCTCGACCACACCTCCTCGAACGGGCCCGCGCCGAGCACCTCGCCGACGAGCGAGGCGAGGTTGGCCTCGCCGTCGACGGTGTGGATCAGCCGCCACGTGCCGGGCGAGAGCCGGACCGCAGCGAGCGCGCCCCGCTCGCGGGGGGCGACGCGGGGCCACGGCAGCGCGTCGCGATCGTCGTGCACGCGTACGTCGGCGAGCGCGAGGCGGACCGGGTAGGTGCGGCCGCGCAAATCCCACCCGAGGCCACCCCGCACGGTGGAGCGGGCGCCGTCGCAGCCGACGAGGAACGCGGCGCGCAGCCGCTCGCCGCCCTCCACCCGCACGGTCACGCCGTGGGCGTCGGCGTCGAAGCCCTCCACCGCCGCGCCGCGGCGCACGGTGGCGAGCCCGCTGGCCGCGACGGCGTCGGCGAGCACGACCTCCGTCCGGTCCTGGGGACAGACGAGGCCGAACGGGGTGGCGCAGACGTCGTCGAGCTCGCCCAGCGCGATGCGTACGCGCGGCGAGTCCTCGCCGACCACGATCGGCGCGAGCTCGTCGAGCCGGGTGCCCGCGGCGAGCAGCGCGTCGAGCACGCCCCAGCCGCGCATGATCTCGAGGGTCCGCGGCAACACGGCCGGCGCGCGCGACTCGTGGGACGCCTCGGTCCGCGCCTCCAGCACGAGCGACGGCACGCCGAAGCGCGCGAGCCCCAGCGCCATCGAGAGGCCCACGGGCCCGGCGCCGGCGATCAAGACGGGGACGTCCATCCCCCGAAGGTAGTTACGCGAGGCCGACGAGCTTCTTGAGCCGCGCCCGGATCCGCGCCCGCAGGCCCATCGGGGGCGGCGGCGCGTACGGCGGGGGATCCGCCCGGCGCGCGTAGCCCACCTCGGGCGGCGGGCCCGCCGGACCCTGACCGTGGCGGTGTTCGTGGCC
>JBMOQZ010000268.1:0-11084 GCA_049322475.1 Myxococcota bacterium
TGGGTAACGCGACGCCGGGGCCCCCGCGCGCGGGGAAGCCGCGCAGGCCGGGGACGGCGGCGCCGCGCGCGCGGACGAGCGGCTCGCCGAGCCCGACGCACAGCTCTTCGCCGAGCGAGACCGCGGCGAGCGCGTCGAGCACGGTCCCCGCGGCGTCGGGGCTGGAGAGGCGCGCCGCGAGGTAGCGCGCGGCGGGCGGGGGCGGCAGCAGGATGGCGGGTTGTGACGTCATGGCCCCGTCGTATCCGGACGCGCCCCGCAGCGTGCTCAACCGAAGTTCGCGATCACCTTCCCGAGGAGGGCCCGCAGCGCCTCCTGCTCGCTGGCCGAAAGCCCCGCCACGGTGGTCGCCCGCACCTCGTCGGCGACGACGACCGCGTCGCGGGCGAGCCGCTCGCCGTCCGGCGTCAGCGAGACGACCGTGCGCCGGCGATCGGTGGCGTCGCACGCGCAGCTCACGAGCCCCCGCTTGTGCAGGGTCTCGATCACCCGGGACGCCGTGGGCGCGTCGGCGAACACGCCGGCGGCCAGCACCCCGAGCGGCGCCGGGCCCCGCTCCGCGAGCGTCACCAGCATCCACAGCTGCGTGGGCGTGAGCTTCAGCCCCGCTGCGTGCGCGCCCGTGGCCTGCCGGATCCGGCTTCGCGCGGCGGCGATGAGGAACGCTACCGAGGGGGGATGTGTTCGTTGCCGTGACAAGCAATCCCGATAGTGGGGCAGGCCGACCCCGCCGTCAACCGGAGCTCCCTTGACGCTGCTCGCCCTGCTCCTCGCCTGCAAGACCGAGGCGCCCGCCGCCGCGAAGAACACCGCCGCGGTGCCCGTGCGCGTCGAGGTCCTCGCGCCCGCGCCGCTCGAGCGCGCGGTCGAGGCGACCGGCACCGTGGAGGCGATCGACTCCGCCGAGATCCGCCCGGAGGTCCAGGGCCTCGTCGAGGCCGTGCTCTTCGACGACGGCGCCACGGTGCGGAAGGGCCAGCCGCTCGTGCGCCTGCGCGCGGCCGACGCGCGGGCGACGCTGCTCGACGCCGAGGCGCGCGCCACGCTCGCGGGCGCGTCGCTCGAGCGCGCGCAGGCCCTGTTCGACCGCGGCGACGTCGCGAAGGCCGAGCTCGACCGCGCCGCCGCCGACGCCCAGCTCGCGCGCGCCGCGGTCGCGAGGGCCGAGGAGGCCGTCCGGCGCACGACGATCGCCGCCCCGTTCGACGGCGTGGTGGGCCGGCGCGAGGTCTCCGTCGGCGCGCTCGTCGGGCCGGCGAACCCCGTGACGCGCATCGAGGGCCTCCGGAACCTCGTCGTCGACGTGGCGCTCGCCGAGGACGTGCTCGCCGCCGTCGCGCCCGGCCAGCCCGCCATCGTCGGCGCGCTCGACCGCACGTTCCCCGGCACCGTCGCCTTCGTCGCGCCCCGCGTCCGCGAGGCCACCCGCACGGTGGACGTGCGCATCGCCGTCGCCGAGCCGGGGCCGCTCCGCCCCGGGATGACGGCCACCGCGCGCATCGTGACCGCCTCGGTCCCCGACGCCCTGCTCGTGCCGACGCAGGCGCTCGTCCGGTCGGCGACGGGTCCGGCCGTGTGGGTGGTCGGCGAGGACGGCAAGGCGGCCCAGCGCCCCGTGAAGACGGGCGAGCGGACCGAGACGCGCGCGGAGATCGTCGAGGGGCTCGCCCCCGGCGACCGCGTCGTCACCGAGGGGCTCGCCCGCATGCGGCCGGGCGTGGCGGTGGAGATCAAGGCCGACGCGCCGGCGGAGGCGACGCCGTGAGCGTCACCGACGTCTTCATCCGGCGCCCGGTGCTCGCCGTCGTGATCTCGCTCCTGCTCTGCCTCCTCGGCGGGATGGGGTACCAACTCCTCGGCGTCCGCGAGACGCCGGACGTCGAGTCGCCCGTCGTCACCGTGACCACGTCGTGGGTGGGCGCCGACCCCGCCATCGTCGAGTCCGACGTCACCGAGCCGCTCGAGCGCGAGCTCAACGGCATCGAGGGCGTGCGCACCCTGTCGAGCACGAGCCAGGACGGCCGGTCGGAGATCACCGTCGAGTTCGAGCTCGAGCGCGATCTGGAGGACGCCGCGAACGACGTGCGCAGCCGCGTCGCGCGGGCCCGGCGCCAGCTCCCCGACGAGGTCGACGAGCCGACGGTGGAGAAGTCCGACGCCTCCGGCCAGCCGATCATGTTCCTGCGCCTCGCCGGCGAGGGCAGCGATCTGCTCGAGATCACCGAGGTCGCCGACACGATCGTGCGCTCGCGCATCGAGAACGTGCCGGGCGTCAGCGGCGTCGACCTGTTCGGCGCCCAGGCCTACGCGATGCGCCTCGATCTGGACGCCGCCCGGATGGCCTCGCGCGGCGTCACCGTCTCCGACCTCGAGCGGGCGCTGCAGGCCGGCAACGTGGAGCTGCCCACCGGGCGCATCGAGGGCCAGTCCACGCAGCTCACGCTCCACCTCGACGGCGGGCTGCGCACGCCCGAGCAGTTCGGCGCGCTGGTCGTCCGCGCGGACGACGCGGGGCGCGTGTACCTGCGCGACGTCGCGACGGTGCGGCTCGGCGGCGCCAACGAGCGGACGGCGGCCCGCGCCGACGGCGTGCCGTCGATCTCGGTCGCCATCATGCCGCAGGCGAAGGCCAACGTCGTCGACATCTCCGACGAGGTCCGCGCGCGCCTGCCCGAGGTCCAGGACGACCTCCCCGCGGGCATGAGCCTCGATCTCGTGTTCGACCGCGCCGACTCGGTGCGGACGTCGATCCACGACGTCCAGCTCACGCTCCTCGTGGCGTTCGCGCTCGTCGTCGCGGTCATCTTCGCCTTCCTCCGCGACCTGCGCGCCACGCTCGTCCCCGCCCTCGCGATCCCCGTGTCGATCGTCGCGACCTTCCTCGTGCTCTGGATCGCCGGGTTCACGATCAACGTCTTCACGCTCTTCGGGCTCGTGCTCGCGATCGGGCTCGTCGTGGACGACGCGATCGTGGTGCTCGAGAACATCGTCCGGCACATGGAGGAGGGCGCCTCGCCGTTCGACGCCGCGATCCTCGCGACGCGCGAGATCTCGGGCGCGGTCGTCGCGACCACGCTCGTGCTCGTCGTCGTATTCCTCCCCGTGGTGTTCACCGGCGGCGCCACGGGGCGGCTCTTCCTCGAGTTCGGCGTCACCGTGGCCGCGAGCGTCGCCATCAGCATGATCGTGGCGCTCACGCTCACGCCGATGCTCACGTCGCGGCTCGTGCGCGTCCACGCGAAGCACGACGCGACGCCGGGCCTGCTGGACCGCGTGTTCCGGCGGACGCTCCACCTCGTCCTGAAGAGCCCCTGGCTGGTCCTCCCGGTGCTCGCCGGCGCGCTCCTGACCGGCGTCCTCGGCATCTCCACGATCCCCCGCGAGTTCTTCCCCATCGAGGACCGCAACAGCTTCATCATCCGGACGGAGGCCCAGGAGGGCGCCACCTTCGAGTTCATGGACGCGCGCACCCGCGAGCTCGAGGCGCTCCTCATCCCGCTGGTGCCCGAGCGGCGCGTGGCCCTCGCCCGCGTGGCCTCCGGGCGCGGCGGCATCGCGTCGCCCACGAACACGGGCATGTTGTTCTTCTCGCTGAAGCCGAGGGGCGAGCGCGATCGCTCCCAGCAGGAGATCGTCGACTCGCTGCGCGGGCCGCTCTCGCAGGTCACGGCGCTGCGGGCGATCCCGATCCAGTTCCCGACGGTCGGCCGCGGTTTCTCCACGCCGCTGCAGTTCGTCGTCCAGCACCCCGACTTCGACACGCTCGCCGCGAGCCTCGGCGCGTTCGTGCAGGCGGTCCGCGAGACCCCGGGCCTCTCGTCGGTCAACGAGGACCTGAAGCTCGACCGGCCCGAGCTGAACCTCACGATCGACCGCGAGAAGGCCGCCGCGCTCGGCGTGCCGCTGCGCGAGGTCGCCCGCACGCTGCAGGTGCTGACCGGCGGCATCGACATCTCGACGTTCAAGCGCGGCGTGCGGCAGTACGACGTGGTCGCGGAGCTCGAGCGCGGCGGGCGCGACGAGCCGGGCGACCTCGGCGGCGTCTACGTCCGCGCCGCGGACGGGTCGCTCGTGCCGCTCTCCAACCTCGTCACCACCGAGGAGCGCACCGCGGCGTCGACCCGCTACCACTACCAGCGCGCGCCGTCGGCCACGATCAGCGCGAACGTCGACGGCATCACGCTCGGCGAGGGCATCGAGCGCGTCGAGGCGCTCGCCCGGGAGAAGCTCCCGCCCGGGTTCCGCACGGCGCTCGCCGGCCAGGCGAAGGACTTCGCCGAGGGCACCTCGTCGCTCGCGACGATGTTCGTGCTGGCGCTGCTCCTCGTCTACCTCCTGCTCGCCGCCCAGTTCGACTCGTTCGTGGCGCCGGTGTCGATCATGCTCTCCGTACCGCTCGCGCTCGCGGGCGCGTTCGCCGCGCTGCAGGTCACGGGCATGACGCTGTCGTTCTTCGCGCAGGTGGGGCTCATCCTGCTCGTCGGGCTCGTCACCAAGAACGGCATCCTCATCGTCGAGTACGCGCGGCACCTGCGCGAGGACGAGGGGCTCGGACCCTGGGAGGCCGCGGAGAAGGCCACGCGCCTGCGCTTCCGGCCCATCCTCATGACCTCGGTCGCGACGATCGGCGGGGCGTTGCCCATCGCGTTCGGGCTCTCGGGGTCGAGCCGTTCGGCGCTCGGCGTGGCGGTCGCCGGCGGCATGCTCTCGGCGACGATCCTCACCCTCTACGTCACGCCCGTTGTGTACGCGGCGCTCGCGTCGATCGGGCGGAAGCGCGTCGTCGCCGTCGCGGCGCTCGGGCTCGCCGTCGCGATGCCCGCCCGCGCGATGACGCTGGGCGAGGCGCTCCGCGCCGCCGAGACCGGCAACTACGACGTCCGCGCCGCCGAGGCCGACGTCTCGGGCGCCGAGGCGACCGCCGACGCCGCCCGCGCCGCGTGGCTCCCGAGCGTGTCCGCCTCCGGCGTGGCCGCCTGGGAGAGCGCGACGGGGACCTACGCGTTCGCCGGCGCCCGCGCCGACGTGCCGCTCCTCGACCTGTCCGCGCTCGCCGCGTCTCGCGCCGCCCGGCTCGACGCGCGCGCCGCCGCCGCCGACCGCGACGCCACGCTGGAGGCCACGCTCACGGAGGTCGCGCGCCGCTTCGTGGCGCTGCAGCGGGCCCGCGAGGCGGTCGCCGCCGTGGAGGCCCGGCGAGGCCACGCCCAGCGGCTCGTGGAGGTGGCGGAGGGCCGGGTGCAGGTGGGCGCCGCGCCCGCCATCGACCGCACGCGCGCGCGGCTCGAGCTGCGGACCGCCGAAGCGCGCCTGCTGGAGGCCGGCACCGCCGAGGCATCCGCCCGGTTCGCGCTCGCGGAGGCGATCGGCGCCCCGCTGGACGAGCCGATCGACGTCGCGGGGGCCGCGCCGCTGCTGGACCCCGCGAGCGTGCCCTCCGACGCCGCGCTCGCCGAGGCCCTCGCCGCCGCCCGCGACGCGCGTCCCGCCCTCGTCGCGGCGCGCGCGCGCCTCGACGCCGCCGCCGCGGACCGGCGCGCGTCGCAGGCCGACGGGCTGCCGTCGGTCGGGGCATGGGGCGAGGCCGGCGTGCTCACCGGCGTCGGGCCCACGGCGGAGGCCGGCGTCCAGGCGAGCGTGCCGCTCTTCGAGGGCGGCGGGCGCGTCGCCACCGTGCGCGCGCGGCGCGCCGTCGAGGAGGAGCAGGCGCTCGCGCTCGCCGAGGCCGAGCGCGCGGTGGAGGCCGAGGTGCGGCTGGCGCTGCGGGTCGCCCGCGACGCCGCCGCCGGGCTCGCCGTCGCGGGGGACGCCCTCGCGCTCGCCCGGGAGGAGCTCGAGCGCGCCGAGGCCCGCTACCGCGCCGGCGAGGGCGACAACCTCGCGGTCGTGGCCGCGCAGGCCTCGCTCGCGGAGGCGGAGCTCGCGAACGTCGACGCGCTCGCCGCCTTCAACCTCGCCGTCGTGGGCTGGTACGCGGCGCGCGGCGAGGCGAGGGCGCTGGCGCGGTGAGCCGTCCGGCCGATATCCTCCCGCGCATGATCCCCGTCCCCGACGCGCGGCTGGGCGCCGTGATCGACGCGTGGAGGAAGGTCTACGACGTCGGCTCCACCGTGTCGCCCGCGCTCAAGCGCCACGGCTGGGACCACCCCACCTCGCCCTGCGGCTGCACGGTCAACCTCGAGTGCCGCCTCATCGAGGGCACCGACGAGCACGTCATCGTGGGGAAGGCCAGCCGGAAGATCGCGGTCGCGAAGCGGCACGAGGGGCGCTGAGCCTTCAGTCGTCCCGGCGATCGCGCTTCCGCTCGGCGTGCCGCCGCTTTTCGGCGAGGCGCCGCTCCACCGAGCCGCGCGTGGGACGGGTCGCGCGGCGCGGCTTCGGCTCCACGAGGCAGGCGGCGACGAGCTCCGCGAGGCGGGCGAGCGCGTCGTCGAGGTTGCGGCCCTGCTGGCGGTGGCGCTGGGCGACGATCTGGAGGCGCCCGTCGGCGTCGAGGCGCGCGCGGGCGAGCAGGCGGGCGCGCTGCGGGTCCGTCAGGCCCTCGATCTGCCAGACGTCCACGCGCAGATCGACCTTCGACGACACCTTGTTGACGTTCTGCCCGCCGGGCCCCGACGCGCGCGCGGTGCGGACGTCCATCGCGCCCACCGGCACCCGCACGCGTCCGACCTGCACGTCCCCGAGCATACGGACAGGCCTAACCCCGGGAGGTGTAGGATCTCTCCCATGCTGCTGCTGCTTGCCTGTGCGTGGCGGTCCGAGCCCTGCCCGGAGATCGAGGGCGTAACCGAGGAAGGCGCGAGCGAGGCCGCGCCCCTGTACCTCGCCGAGGCCCACCGGCTCGTGGTGACGGGCGACGGCTTCTCCGCGCTCCCCACCGACGGCGACGACGTGCTCCTCCCCGGCGTCGAGGTCGGCGGGGTCGCGCTCGTCGACCTGACGTGGTCGCCGGAGGCCCTGACCGGCACGCTCGAGGCCGACGCGCTCGCTCCGGGCCTCCACGACCTCGTCGTCACGAACCCCGCGGGCTGCGCCGCCACGCTGGAGGACGCGGTCGAGATCGTGGACGTGCCCGGGCCCACGCTCGACGAGAGCATCCGCGTCGACGACGTCACGCCCCCGTTCGGTTGGACCGGCGCGGAGACGGCCGTGACCATCTCGGGCGACGGCTTCGAATCGACGCCGCGCGTGTTCCTGTCGGCCGGCGCGTTCACGACCGCCGACCCGGAGCTCGCGCAGGTCGCGTTCATCACCGCGGGGAGCCTCACCGCGGTCGTGCCCGCCGGCCTGCCGGTCGGGGGGCCCCACGACGTCGTGGTGCTCAACCCGGACAACGGCTACAACGTGCTCGAGGACGCGTTCACCGTCACCGAGGAGCCGCCGCCCGACGTGCTGGACGTGCTCCCCCAGGCGGGCACCACCCAGGAGGACACGCCCGTCGCGATCACGGGCGAGTCCTTCGACGCGGGCGCGACCATCTCGCTCGTCGGGGTCGACGGCAGCGAGGTCGCCGCGGTCGCCACGGTGGTGGACGAGGGCACGATCGACGCGACCGTGCCGTCGAGCGCGATGGGCGTCGGCCAGTACCTCGTCCGCGTGACCAACCCCGACGGCAGCTACGACGACTGGGCCGCGTTCGTCGTGCGCAACCCCTCGGCGAAGCTCGGCACCGCCGGCGCGTGGGCCGCGGGCCCGGCGATGGCGACCGCGCGTACGGGCCTCGGGCTCCTCTCCGGCGTCGACGCGCTCGGGCGCGGCTGGCTCTGGGCCGTGGGCGGCGACGACGGGACGGCCCCCCTCGCGAGCGTGGAGCGCGCGCAGGTGGACGCGTTCGGGGCGATCTCGGGCTGGCAGACCCTGTCGACGGCGATGACGACGCCGCGCGCGGACGCCTCGTACGTCGTGCTCGGCGGCTTCGTGTGGGCGATCGGCGGCGACGACGGCACCGGCGCGCTCGACACCGTGGAGCGCGCGGCGATCCTCGACGGCGAGGCCGGCGTCCGGCCCGAGATCACGGAGGTGGGCGTCGGGCCCGGCGGGCTCGCCGCGGGGGCCTGGTACTACCGCGTCTCCGCGGTGATGGGCGCCGACGACCCGTGGAACCCCGGCGGCGAGACGCTCGCCAGCGAGGTCGAGGTGGTGCGCGTCGACACGGACGCGGCGATCACCCTGACCTGGACGGCGATCGAGGGCGCGAGCTCCTACCGCGTCTACCGCACCGACGCGGTCGACGGGGCCGCGGGCGCCGAGCACCGCGTCGCCGCCGACGTCGCCGAGACCACCTGGACCGACGACGGCGTCGCGCCCGGGACCGAAAGCTACGTGCCCGACGGGGCGCTCGGCGCGTGGGTCGAGCTGGAGGAGCGCCTCCCCGCGCCGCGGAGCCACGCCGCCGCGGTCGTGGTGGGCGACACCGTCTGGCTCGTCGGGGGCACCGCCGACGGCGCGACGCCCGAGGCGACGGTGTGGGCGTGCGGCGCCGACGGCGTCTGGCTCGAGGCCGGCACGATGCTGGAGCCGCGCATGGACCACGGCGCGTTCGCGGTGGGCTTCGACGAGGCGAGCGCCCTCGGCGAGGGCTCGCCGACCTACCTCGTGGCGATGCAGGGCGACGCCGGCGACGGCGCCACCGAGACGATCGAGTACGCGGTCGTCGGCGAGGGCGGGGCCCTCGGCGCGTTCGAGCCGCTCTCCAACACGGACGCCGGCGGCCAGGCCCGCGTCGACCTCGTCGGGCTCGCCGGGGCGGGCTGGATGTACGCGCTGGGTGGTGGCGGCGACGTGGACGAGGCCGAGGACAGCGGGCGACAGGCGGAGATCGAGGGGCCGGCGCTGGAGATGGGCTCGTGGTCGAGCACGTCGGACTCCGGCACCTTCGGCGTCCCCCGCGCGGACTTCGGCCTCGCGCCGCTGCGCGCCACGCTCTACGCCGCGGGCGGGCGCACCGACGGCGACGCGGCCACGTCCTCCGTCGAGCAGGTGGTGTTCTGATGTGGCTCACGCTCGCGACGGCGGCGCTCGCCGCCCCGGCCGGCTTCGAGGCCGGCCTCACCCTCGCGGTCCCCGTCGGCGGCGTCGGCCCCGGCCCGGGTCTACACCTCCTCGGCGACGTCGAGGTCGCGCCCCGGCTGTCCCTCGGCGCCGAGGTGGCCGCGCGGATCCCCGGCGTCGCGGCCGGCGACGAGGAGGGCGACGCGCTCGCCGAGGAGCTGCGCTGGCGCACGGGCCTCGCGGTCGTCGCCGGCGGACCGCGGGTCGCCTTCGCGTTCGGGCCCGCCGACGGGCTTCACGGGCGGGCGGCGCTCGCCGGCGGGCTCGCGTGGGTGTCACAGGACACGACCACGCAGGTGGGTCGCACGCACGACGCGGCGCTGACGGGGTGGATCTGCCCGCAGATCGGGGGGCTCCTGCCGCTGGGGCCGGGGCTCCTCACGGCCGACCTCCGGTTCGACGTGGCGCCCGCGGATCTGCTCGTACTGGGGCCCTCGCCCGGGGGGACGGCGCCGGGGATCGCGGTGGGGTACAGACTGCCGTTGTGACCGACATCGTCTCCCCCGCGCGCCGCAGCGAGCTGATGCGCGGCATCCGCGGCGCCGACACGCGCCCGGAGCTCGCCGTCCGCAAGTGGCTCACCGCCGCGAAGGTGCGCTACCGCCTGCACCGCAGAGACCTCCCCGGCCGCCCGGACGTCGCGATCGCGGGGCGCAGGCTGGCCCTCTTCGTGCACGGCTGCTTCTGGCACCGCCACCCCGGCTGCAAGCTGGCGTACTCGCCCAGGTCCAACCCCGAGCGGTGGCGGGCGAAGTTCGACGAGAACGTCGCCCGCGACGCCCGCAAGTCCGCCGAGCTCACGGCCGCCGGCTGGACCGTGGTGGTGATCTGGGAGTGCGAGGTGCGGTCGGGGGCGTTCGCCAACAGGCTCGCCGACCTGTTCACCACTGGGTGAGGCACGGAGGCGCGGAGGCGCGGAGGGTGAACCGCCAAGACGCCAAGACGCCAAGACAGGAGCGGGTGAACCGCGGAGGGCGCGGAGGACGCGGAGAGGTCGGTGGAGGGGCGAGCGGCGGTGCGCTGATCCACCCGGAGCGGCCGACGCCTTCGATCCCCCCGGCGCCGAAGGCGCCCCCTTCTTCCTCCTCCGTGCCTCCGTGCCTCCGTGTCCCCTTCTCGCCGACCTCACGCCGGTGCCTTGGCGTCCTCGGCGCGTCTTGGCGCTCTTGGCGGTTGCCTCTCCCGCTGTCAGCCCGCGTTCGCCCGCAAGAGCGCCCGCGCCATCCCCCGCGCCTCCTCCCCGACCTCGGCCCCGCCGAGCATGCGCGCGAGCTCCTCCACGCGATCCTCGGGCGAGAGCCGCGCCACGAGCGTGCGGGTGCGCCCGCGGGCGACCTCCTTGCGCGCGTGGAGGTGCGTGGTGCCGCACGCCGCCACCTGGGGCAGGTGCGTGATGCAGAGCACCTGGTGGAAACGCCCGACCTCGGCGAGCTTGCGGCCGATGGTCTCGGCGACCGCGCCGCCCACGCCGCTGTCGACCTCGTCGAAGACGTAGGTGCCGACCGGCCCGAGCCCCGCGAGCACGCGCTTGAGCGCGAGCAGCGCGCGGGAGAGCTCGCCGCCGCTCGCGACGCGCCGCAGCGGCCGCGGCTCCTCGCCGGGGTTGGTCGCGATGAGGAACTCGACGCGGTCGAGCCCGGTGGGGCCGAGCTGCGCCACCGTGCCCACGTCGACCTCCACCCGCGCGGCCCCCATCCCGAGCGACGCCAGCTCCGCGGTGATCGCGTCGCCGAGCCGGCCCGCGGCGGCGCGGCGGCGCTCCGAGAGCTCGCCGGCGAGCCCCGCGGCGCGCCCCTCCGCGTCCGCCAGCCGCGCCTCGAGCGCCTCGACGTCGAGCTCCCGCAGCGCGGCCAGCTCGCGGCGCGCGGCCTCGCGGTGGGCCAGCGCGCCCTCGACGCTCCCGTGCTTGCGCACGAGGCGTCGCAACAGGTGCACGCGCTCCTCCACCTCCGCCAGCCGCTCGGGATCGGCGCGGACGCCCCTCGCGGCGCGACCGACCGCGCGCGCGGCCTCCTCCAGCTCCACCCGCGCGG
>JBMOQZ010000269.1:0-11077 GCA_049322475.1 Myxococcota bacterium
TCGCCGTCGTCGTCGGTGTCGAGCCAGTTGTCGACGCCGTCGCCGTCCCAGTCGTCGCCGGCGGGGGTGCCGTCGCCGTTGGTGTCCTCGTCGGCGGTCTCGACGCCGTCGCCGTCGTCGTCGCTGTCGACGTAGTTGGCGACGCCGTCGCCGTCGGTGTCGTCGTCGGTCGGGTCGTTGCCGCCGTCGACGTCCTCTTCGAGCGTCGGGATGCCGTCGCCGTCGTCGTCGGGGTCCATCGGGTCGGTCGTGCCGTCGCCGTCGGTGTCCGTGCAGGTGGAGGAGCGCCCGCACTCGGTGCCGTCCTCGACGCCGTCGGCGTCGCTGTCGGGGTCGAGCGGGTCGGTCGGGAGCGTCTTCGCCTCGGCGTAGTCGCCGAGCCCGTCGTCGTCGGTGTCGGCGTCGTGGGGGTCGGTGCCGTAGGTGCAGTCCTCCTCGGCGTCGACGAGCCCGTCGAGGTCGGCGTCGGACTCGTAGTCGGCGACGGTCACCGTGAACGTGCTGCTCGTGTCGGAGTCGAGCCACGTGTAGGTGTCGAGGTAGGCGTCGTCGCCCTTGCTCGAGGAGTCGAAGCTGCCCCAGCTGCGGGCGTTGGTGTTGGGGTCGACCGCGGCGGTGTAGGAGCCCGAGTCGACTCCGTCGGGGCCGGAGGAGTCGAGCGTCCACTCCCCGTTCGGCATCTTCTCGTCTTCGTTGGCGGCGACCTCCGTGTCGTTCCAGAACATCAGCAGGCCGTCGCGCGTGCCGCTGGCGTCGACGGAGAAGAGGCGGAAGCCCTCGTAGGAGGTCTCCACGTCGCTGGCGACGTAGTGGAACTCGCCGACGGTCAGGAGGATCTTGCAGTCGTAGGTGCCGGGCGCGGCGGGGTCGCCGCCGTTGTCGGTGCCGTCCCAGGTGACGGTGTTGGTGCCCGACGTCGCGTCGCCGAGGAGCTGGAGGTCCTCGTCCTCGGTGATGTCGAACTCGCCGTCCTCGTTGAGATCGCAGACGATGTGGTAGGTGCCGTCGAGGTTGGCGGTGAACGTGAACTCGCCGTCGACGTAGCCGTACGCGACGGTGTCGCAGCCGAGGTCGCCGGCGGAGAAGGTCTCGGCGGTGACGTCGGGATCGAGCCAGGTGTAGGACGCGTCCTCGGGCGGGTTCAGGTAGACCGGGTACTCCGGGTACATGAGCCCCGAGGTGAGCGGCACGCTGCGGCCGTTGGCGCCGACCACGCCCTCGGAGTTGGCCGCGAGCACGTAGATGTACCCGGCGAACCCGTCGGTCTTCATCTCGACGACGCCGTCGTACCCGGCGCCGCCGCCCTCCACGACGGTGTAGAAGCTCGAGTTGAAGCTGTTGGACTCGTTGAAGTTGCTCGCGTCGATGTACCAGGCGTACGACCAGATGCGGCCGAGGTCCGGGTCGGCCCCGTTCACCTTGATGTCCCAGTCGTCCTCGTAGTCGGACGCCGACACGATCCACGCGCCGTTCGACGTCACCGCGATGGTGTCGCCGGGCGACATCGTCGTGTAGGCGGCGCCGCTCGGGTCGTCGACCTCGAGGTCGGAGTCGCCGTTCCAGGTGATGGTCTCGTTCGTGTAGTCGAGGATGTCGACGTAGATCCGCGTGACCGGGTCGAGCTGCTGGGTGGTCCCGAACTCGTCGGTGCCTTCGGCGAAGGCGAGGCGGGGGGCGAGGAGCGCGTAGAGCGTCATGGCGTTCCTCCGGAAGGTGCCGCGTCGGCGGCCTGATCGATCAGGTTGAATTCGACGCGGCGGTTGTTGCCGCGCCCCGCCTCGGTGAGGTTGGTCTCGATGGGCTTGGTCTCGCCGAAGCCCACGGCGAGGAGCCGTTCGGGGGGCACGCCCTTCGAGATGAGGTAGGCGCGGACGGACTCGGCGCGGGCCTGCGACAGCTTGAGGTTGTAGGCGTCGTTGCCCTTGTCGTCGGTGTGGCCCTCGACCTGCACGCGGCCGACGTCCTCGTGGGCGTTGATGACCGCGGCGACGTCGTCGAGGAGGCCGAACGACTCGGGCTTGATGACCGCCTTGTTGAACTCGAAGAAGACCTTGTCGAGGATCGCGATGCGGGTCTTCTCGAGCACGACGCGCGAGGGCTCGAGCAGCACGCGCACCTGCGCGCCGCCGCCCGGCACGTCGACGTCCTGCTCGTACGGCTTGTAGCCGGGGACCTCGACGATGACGTGGTGCCGGCCGACGCCCATCGGCGTGTACGTGACGTGCGCGGCCGGCGTGGTCGTGGCCGACGGCTCGGACATGCACGTGGGGGTCGTGGTGGTCCAGCGGACGAGCGGGTTCGCGAGCGGGTTGCCGGCGGGGTCGTAGACCTCGACCTGCGCCCAGGTGTCGAGCACCTGCTTCAGCTCGACCACGATCTCGGACTCGGCCTCGCCGGCCGCGCCGCTGGCGGAGCCCGTGAGGCACAGCGCCTTCGCGGAGGCCTCGGCCTCGAACTTCGCGCCGGGCACGGCCTTGTAGGAGGGGTGCTCCGAGCTGCGGTAGGTCTTGCGACCCTCCGGGCCCTTCACGGCGAGCTCGGCCTCGTCGAAGTCCTCGCCCTTGAAGGTCACGCGGACCGAGACGGCGCCGAGCTCGTCGGGGCAGCCGTCGCCGTCCTTCCAGCCGTTCTTCGTCTCGATCCCGTCGGGGCACTTGTCCTTCACGACGATGTCGGCGAGCGCGTCGCTGTCGGGCGGGCGCGGCGGCTTCACCTTGCCGTAGCCGATGCCGAGGAAGGCGCGGTAGCGCGCGGCGGACGCGCCCTCGGTGATGCCCGCGGCGCCGCCGAACGTGAAGCTGACGCCGTCCTTGGTGCGGTGGCGGAGCGAGAGGATGCCCTCCGCGGGGACGGCCGTGCCGGGGATGTCGCTCTTCGACAGCGGCGCGAACAGGTGCGCCTCGGCGGTGATCCCCGTGCGCTCGTGGGGCAACACGTTGAGCGCGAGCCCGCTGACGAACTGGTCGGCGTTGGTGAGGTTCTCGAGGTCGATGGTCGGGTTGATCTGGCCGCCCAATTCCCCGGTGAGCGTGTACCAGGGCCCCTCGAAGGTGCCGGACACGGCGAAGCCGCCGGCGACCCCCGGCTGCCCGAGGTAGGTCTCGGGCGCGCCCGTCGGGATGTCGACGTGGCCGGACACGCCGAGGCCCGGGCCGCCGCCGCCCTGGATGTGCAGCGGGCGGACGATCGACACCATCGTCGAGGCGCGGACGTCGCCGATCACCGGGTCGCGCCACTCGCCGTCCGGGCCGATGGACGTGAAGTAGACCGGCGCGGTCGCGTCGAGGCGCACGCGGTCGTGCACCGCCACGCCGATGTTCGTGTTCAGGGCGATGAGCCGGTCGAGCATGACGTTCTCGACGGGCTCGCTCTCCCCGAACGACGGCGCGATCACCTGCACGAGCGGGCGATCCGCGTACTCGGCGATGCCGGCGAACCAGAAGTCGCCGCCCGAGAAGGCGCCGGGCCGGTCGAGGGTCAGCGGGTCGCGCACGTCGCCGTCGTGGGCATGGAGCACGAATCCGTGCGCGTCGAAGCCCGAGGCGGCGTCCTGTGCGAATGCGGAGACGACGATCAGAGACAGCAACATTCACTCGCGGGTCGCTCCACGGTACGTCTCGCCGCGCGGGCACGTCAAATCGGCGGCGACGGTGGGGAAAAATCCTCACCGCCCGAGGGCGGGCAGCTCCACCCACACGCGCGCGCCGCCCCCCGCGCGGTTCTCCGCGCCCGCCTCGCCCCGGTGCGCCTCGGCGATGCGCCGCACGAGCGCGAGCCCGAGGCCCTCGCCCCGCGTGTCGCTCGGGCCTCGCCAGAAGGGCTCGAAGGCGCGCGCCTCGTCGCCGGGCGCGAAGCCGGGGCCGTCGTCCTCGACCTCGAAGCGGACGCGGGCGAGCCGGCCGCGGACGTGCAGCCGGACGGTCTTCGCGCCGTAGCGCCGCGCGTTGTCGAGGAGGCCGGCGAGGGCGCGGGCGAGCAGGGTGGGGTCGGCGTTCACGCGGCTGTCGTCGGCGACGAGCGCGTCGGCCGGCATCCCGGCGATCTCGAGCGCGCGGCGCGCGACGTCGGCGGCGTCGAGCTCGCGGGGGGCGATCGCCTCGAAGTCGATGCGGGCGGCGGCGAGGAGATCGCCGATGAGGCCGTCCATCGCGTCGATCTCCGCCTGCAGATCGTCGTGGACGCTCGCGGGCGCGCTGCCCTCGCGCGCCATCTCGACGAGCACGCGCGCGCGCCCGAGCGGGCTGCGGAGCTCGTGGCTGACGGCCGCCATGAGCGCGCGCTGGTCCGCGAGCTGCCGGGCGACGCGGTCGGCCATGCCGCGGAGCGCGTCGCCCACCTCGCCGACCTCGCCCGCGCCGGTGGGGAGGGCCTCGCGGCTGGCGAGCTCGCCGCCGCGCAGCTTGTGGGCCACCTGCGCCAGCTCGCGCAAAGGCCAGGCGATGCGGAACGTCGCCATCCACGCGAGCGGCCAGATGGCCGCGAGGAGCGCGAGCCCGACACACACGCTGGGGGTCGTGCCGCCGGTCAGCGCGGCGCCGGCGAGCGCGCCGAGGGCCACGGCGAGCAGCAGGAACCCGACGAGCGTGCGGTGGATGCCCTTCGTGATCATCCACCCGAGCGGCGGGCGGTGGCGGTGGCGCCTCACGCCTTCACCAGCAGGTAGCCGGCGCCGCGGATGGTCTTGAGCCGCCGGGGGTCGCGCGCGTCGTCGCCGAGCTTCGCGCGCAGGTGCGAGACGTGGACATCGACGGTGCGCTCGCTCACGGCGGTGTCCCCGCGGCCGGCGGCCTCCCAGAGCGCGTCGCGGGGGACGACCCGGCCCGCGCGCTCGGCCAGCGCGAGCAGGAGGTCGAACTCCAGCGCGGTGAGCGCGAGCACGTGGTCGCCGATGCGGGCGCTCCGCGCGGCCGGGTCGATCTCGAGGTCGCCGACGACCACGCGGCGCTCGGCGTCGCGGGGGGCGACGCGCCGGAGCACCGCGCGGATGCGGGCGAGCAATTCGCGCGGGTACACCGGCTTCGCGAGGTAGTCGTCGGCGCCGAGCTCCAGCCCGACGACGCGGTCGGCCTCGTCGCCCCGGGCCGTCAGCATCACGACGGGGACGGCGCTCGTCTGGCGGAGGCGCCGCAGCACGTCGAGGCCGTCGAGCCCGGGCATCATCACGTCGAGCAGCACGATGTCGACGCCCCCCGCGGCGACCGCGCGCAGCCCCGACGGACCGTCGGGCGCGTGCCCGAGGATCACGTCGTGGGGCGCGAGGTAGCCGGCGAGGAGCGCCGCGAGCTTGCCGTCGTCGTCGATGAGGAGGGCGCGGGTGGGCATCCGGGGAGGAGCCTACATCCAGCGCGTGTCCTTCGACGCGATCCAGTCCGCCGCCCGCGCCCGCTGCTCGGGCTCCAGCACGGCGTGGACCTGCTTCACCGCGGACACCACCGCGCGCCGGGCGCGCGCGACCGCGTCGTCGTGCTTCGCGAAGGCGGCGGCGAGCGCGGCGTCGTCGACGGACTCGCCGCGGAGCGCGTCGGCGACGGCCCCGCGCGTGGCGGCGAGCTCGTCGGCCAGCTCCTTCAGCGCCGCGCGCGCGTCGGCGAGCGCGTGGTCGACGATGGGCTCCTGTTCCTCGTCGACGTCGAGGCGCCGCTTGAACACCTCGCCGGCGGCGCGGGCGAAGCGCTCGCGGCCCATACCGCGGGGGTGGCGGCCGTACCCACCGCAGCGCCCGTGGGCGTGCCAGCGACGGCGGTGGAACGCGAGGCGGCAGAGGCCGAAGAACGTGAGGGTGGCGAAGGCGCCGAGGAGGAAGGACACGAGAGGCTCCGTTGTGTGGAGGGAATCTCGTGTGGGGGGGTGAAGGGGCCGTGAAGGGAGGTGTGAAGAAGTGCGAAGAGGGGCGGAACGTTCACGGGCACGTTGACGTTCGCGTACGCGTTCACGTTTGGGTGCGGGGGCTCGTGCGGGTGCGGGTGCGGGTGCGCGTCGGGAGTGAGGTCCGCGCACGCGCATCCGCACGCGCACGCGTCCGAGACCGTTCACGCGAACGCGAACGAATCAGTGCGAATGCCGATGATGAAGGTCGGGCCGATGCGGGTGGGCGTGGGTGATCCCCTCGTGCCGGTGCTCGTGGACGTGCCACCCCTCTCCGTCGTGCCCGTGCGCATGGTGCCCGTCGTCGTGGCGGTGCCAGTGGGTGTGGACCTCGGGCTCGTGCACGTGCGCGTGGCTGTGCCGCTCGCCGTGGACCAGCGCGATCGCGCCGGCCATGAGCGCGCCGGCGAGGAGCTGGGTCGCGAGGACGGGCTCGCCCGTCCACGCGATCGCCACGCCCCAGAAGGGCGCGGTCGCGAACACCATCTGCGCGCGCGTGGCGCCGAGCTGCTGGGCGCCGGCGACGTAGAGCACGATGGAGGCGCCGTACGAGAGCATCCCGACGACGAGGGCGATCCCCGGCGACGCGGGCACCACCTCGCCGAACGCGGCGGCGAGCGCGAGGTTGACCCCGCCGGCGACGAGGCCCTTCACGAACGTGGTCTGGGCGGGCGTGTAGCCCGTGATGACCGCGGTGAGGTTGTTGTCGAGCCCCCAGGCGAGGCACCCGAGCGCGACGAGGCCCGCGGCGGCCCACGCCGTCGCCCCGCCCGGCCCCGCGAGGAGCACGCTCGCGCCCCACGTGAGCGCGGCGGCGAGCCAGGTGCGGCGGTCGACGTGCTCGCGGAAGAAGGCCCAGCCGAGCAGCGCCGTCGCCGGCGCCTCGAGGTTGAGCCACAACGCGACCGAGCCGGCGGGCGCCATCCGCAGGCCCAGCAGCACGAGCACGGGCCCCGCGACACCGCCGAAGAGCACAGCGCCGACGAGCCGGCCGAGGTCCTTCGTCGTCCAGGGCGACCGCAGCGCCCAGGGCGCCGTGGCGATCGCGGCTCCGAGGTAGAAGAGCCCCGCGAGCGCGAGCGGGCCCGCCCCGTCGAGCAGCGCCTTCGCCACGGGCGTGGACGCGCCGAAGAGCGCGGCGGCGAGCAGGCACCACAGGAACGGCGGGCTCACCCCCTCAACGTAGCCGGCCCCACGCGACGAACGCCGCGAGGCCGCCCAGCACGGCGTTGATCCCGATGCCGGCGTACTCCCCGCGCGACGCGTGGAACGCGGCGGCGAGCGCCATCACCACCACCAGGCCCGCGGCGGCGAGCGCGGTGAGCCTCGGCTTGATCCCGGTGGCGAGCGGCGCGACGAGGCCGACGGCGCCGAGGAATTCGCTGGCCCCGATGAACCGGACCATCGCCGCGGGCACGTCGTTCACCCAGGGCATGTTCTGCGCGAGCTCGGCGATCGGCGCGGTCGCCTTCATGGCGCCCGCCATGCCGAACGCGGCGGCGAGCAGGAGCTGGACGGTCCAGAGGCCGTAGTGGAGGCCCTTCGCGGGGGCCGGGAGCGCGTGCGTGGTCATGATTCCCTCCTGACGATCCCAGGTTACGCGGGGAGCAGAACCGCAACCATCGGGCAGGAATGCGACCTGAAGTTGCGCGGAGGCAACATGGGCCTGGAGGAGATCGGGACCTTCGTCGAGGCGGCCGAGCGCGGGAGCCTCACCGCCGCTGCGAAGGCGCTGGGCGTCCCGAAGTCGACGGTCAGCCGGCGGATCGCGCGGCTCGAGGAGGAGCTCGGCGCCGAGCTGGTCCGACGCTCCGCGCGCAGCTTCCGGCTGACGGAGGCGGGCGAGGCGTTGTTCCGCCGCTCGGCGCCCGCGATCCGCGACGTCCGCGAGGCCACGCGACGCGTGCACGACGACGCGGCCGAGGTCTCCGGCGAGCTGCGCGTGACGGTGCCCGTCGACATCGGCGCCTCGCCGCCGCTCGTCCGGCTCTTCGTCGCGTTCCGCGCGGCGCACCCGAAGGTGCGCCTGTCGATCGACCTCACCGACCGCCTCGTGGACCTCGTCGACGAGGGCTACGACTTCGCCTTCCGCGTGCACTACGGCCAGCTCGCCGACCGATCGGGGCTCAAGGTCCGGCGCCTCACGCGGCTGACCGCCGGCCTGTACGCGTCGCGCGCGTACCTCGACCGCCGGGGGCGACCCGCCCACCCCGACGCCCTCGCCGACCACGACGCCGTCACGCTCGATCGTCCCATGGTGCGCGACCGCTGGGTCCTCCGGCGCGGCGAGGAGGAGGGCGAGTTCCCCATCCGCCCCGTCATCCTCGCGAACGGCATGGCCTTCGTGCCGGCCGCGGTCGACGCGGGCGCGGGAATCGGGCTCGTGCCGGACGTGGTCGCCGCGCTGCTGAAGGACGCGGAGCGCGTGTTGCCCGACTGGGAGATGCCGGCCGTGGAGCTGTCGCTGCTCTGGCCGGCGTCGCGGGTCGCGTCGCCGCGGGTGCGGGCGTTCCTCGACTTCGCGGCGGGGCACGCGGACTGCGGGGGGTGAGGGCCGCCTACGGCTTGTACGAGTACGTCGTCGACGCGGTCTGCGAGTAGTACCCGTACACCGTCGAGTAGCCCCCGCTGGCGGTGTTCGAGTTGCCGGCGGTCACGCTGGCGCCGGTGTTCGAGGCCGTGTTGTACACGCCGCCCGACACCGCGGAGTACGACCCGCTCGTCGTGTTCTCGTAGCCGGCGGAGACGACCGAGCCGGTCCCGAACGCGTAGCCGTAGTAGCCCGCGCTCACGACGGCGTTCTCGCCGATGGCCTCGTTGTAGGCCCCGCCCGAGATCACGCTGTACAGGCCGCTGGCGTAGTTGTAGTACCCGCCGACGACGGTGGCGCCGCGCTGGTAGGCGTAGTTGTAGTAGCCGCCGAGCACGCTCGCGTACGCGCTGGCGGTGTAGCTGTCGTAGCCCGCCACGATCGCGCCGTAGCCCGTGTAGGTGTGGTAGGGCCCGATGACGAGGTTGTGCGAGCCCGTCCGCGTGTCGCTCGTGGTCTCGTTGTACCCGAGGATCAGGTTGCCCGTGCCGCTCATCGTGTCGGTGGTGCCGAGCCCGTTGCGCACGTGCACGTTGGCGCCGGTGAAGTAGACGGCGTCGCTCGCCGCGTCGACCGACAGGTACGTGAACAGGTCGGCGAGGTCGGGCGAGTAGGCCTCGACGGCGTCGAGGTCGGTCTCCAGCGAGGCGACGCGGTCGGCGACGGCGATCACGTCGGCCTCCACGCCCACCACCCGCGCGTCGAGCGCGCTGGCGTCGGACTCCGCGGTGGAGAGGCGGCTCTCGGCGGCGTCGAGGTCGCTCTGGAGCGAGGCGAGGGAGGTGGCGGTCGAGGCGTCGGCGCTCTCGAGCGAGGAGAGGCGCGTCGACGTCGTGGTCGCGGTCGACTCGAGCGAGGACAACCGCGACTCGGCGGAGTCGACCCGGCCGTCCAGCGTCGTGACGTCGCCCTCGGAGGCGTAGCCGCGATCGCTGACCCACTCCTCCGTGGCGTAGCCGGCGCTCTCGACGGCGAGGATGCGCGCGTCGTACTCCTCGAGGGTCGACACCACCTCCGAGAGGTCGCCGGCGGAGCGGAGCTCGTCGACGTCGGCCTCGACGTTGTCCATGCGGACGGTCAGCGCGGCGACCTCCTGATCGCGGGCCTCGAACTCCGACTCCAGCGTGGCGAGGCGCGCCTCCTGGTCGTCGAGGCGCGCGGTGAGGGCGGCGACGTCCTCCTCGTGGGCCTTCTCCAGCGCGTCGAGGCGGGCCTCGACGTCGGTGAGGGCGCCGTCGTCGGCCGAGGCGGCGCACGCGGCGAGGGCGGTGAGGGACACGATCCAGCGCATCGGTGCATCTCCGGAGGTCGCGCGCACGCTACCTGGGAAACGCGGGACACGCCAGTCGCACCTTCCCGAGGCCCCCCCGCCTCAGCGCGGCGGGAGGTGCGGGAAATTTCCAATGATTCCGGGCGGCCCGCTTCTTGCTCCCGTCCGGGTCGATGCTCTGGCTCCTCGCCTGCTCGCCCGACTCCTTCGAGGAGATCGACCGGAACGCCGACCTCACGCCCGTCGCGCGCCGCGTCGCCGAGCTGCTCGCCGAGGACCGGGTGCCCACGCTCGAGGAGCTGGGCGCCGAGCCCCCTCCTTCGTCCTCCGCCTACGACTTCGAGCCGCCCGACACCATCCGCGTGTGGCGCATGAGCCGCGGCGGCAGCTACTCCTGCGACGGGCCCGTCGAGGTCATGGACTTCGAGGACTACGTGAAGGGCGTGCTCCCCCACGAGTGGATCACGTCGTGGGACACGGAGTCGCTGCGCGCCGGCGCCGTCGCCATCCGCAGCTACTCGGCGTGGTGGGTCAACGCCGGCGGCAAGTACGACTGCGCCGACATCTGCGACACCACCTCCTGCCAGGTCTACGACGACGGGCGGGTAGGCGTCGCCAGCGACGCGGTGGAGGACACCGAGGGCGAGTACGCGGTGGAGGGCCGCGACCTCACGTACACCGAGTACTCCGCGGAGAACGGCGACCCGACCGCCTACGGCGTGAGCGACCCCTGGTGCAGCGGCGAGGCGTTGTTCGGCCACGGCCGCGGCGCCTGCCAGTGGGGCACCCAGCGCTGGGCGGCGTACGGCGGCAAGGACCACACCTGGATGATCGAGCACTACTACCCGGGCTCGACCATCGCGCGCGTGGGCGTGGACGCCGACGGCGACGGCTTCACCGAGGACGACGGGGACTGCGACGACGCCGATCCCACCGTGTTCCGCGGCGCCTTCGAGCTCTGCAACGCGGTCGACGACGACTGCGAAGGCGGGATCGACGAGGGCTACGACGACGACGCGGACGGGTACCGTACCTGCGACGGCGACTGCGACGACGCCTCCGCCGCGCGCCACCCCGGGGCCGCCGAGACGACCCCCGCGGTCGACGACGACTGCGACTGGCTCGTCGACGAGGGCACCGCCGCGTACGACGACGACGGCGACGCCTGGACCGAGGACGGCGGCGACTGCGACGACGGCGACGCGTTGCGCTTCCCCGGCGCGCCCGAGCTCGCCGACGGCGAGGACGACGACTGCGACGGCTTCGTCGACGAGACCACGACCGGCGCCGACGACGACGGCGACGGCTGGACCGACGCCGGCGGCGACTGCGACGACGGCGACCCGGCGATC
>JBMOQZ010000270.1:0-97435 GCA_049322475.1 Myxococcota bacterium
CGGCCCACCCCGCCGCCGCCGGGGGCCCCCCCGGCGACGCCCACCTCGTCGATGGCGCCCGTGTCGACCGTGAACACCTCCTCGGGCACGGCCGTCGCGTCGGGCAGCTCCTCCACGCGGACGGCCCACACCGGCGCCCCCGCGAGCGTGCCGAGCCACCGCGCGGTCGGCGGCGCGTCGTCGCCGAAGAGCCGCAGCGTGCGCCCGTCGTCGGTGCGCACCACACACGGCAACGCGGCGGGGCCGTCGCGACGGAGGACTTCACAGCGGATGGAAGGCACGCCTTCGAAGGCTATCAGCTGTCCGCCGTCGGCCGACACCCGGCCGCTTTCTGATAGGCTCGCTCGCCATGCCCCGCCTCGTCTTCTACCGGCATCCGTTCGAGGAGGGCGATCCGCCGTTGTTCGCGTACCGGCTCCGCCCGGCGCGGACGCGGATCGGGCGGGTGGACGACTGCGACGTCGTGTTGCCGGACGACGAGGTGAGCCGCTCGCACTGCATCCTCGATCATCGCGACGGCGCCTGGGAGCTCATCGACCGGTCGAGCAACGGCACGTTCCGCAACGACGAGCGCGTCACCCGCGCGGAGATCCGCCACGGCGACCGGCTTCGGATCGGCCCCTTCGTGGCCCTGGTCGACCTCGAGGACGCCGCCGCCTCCGCGGGCCCCACCGAGACCGCGCAGCCCGAGCGCCGCCACGAGGAGATCCTCGAGGTGGGCGAGCAGCTCGCCGTCTCCGAGGCCCACGTCGCCATCACCGAGGGGCCCGGCGAGGGCCGCCGATACCGGCTCCGCGGCGCGCGCGCGTCGGTCGGCGGCTTCGGGAGCCGCGTCGTGTTGCCCGACCCCGCGCTGGTGCGTGACCACGTCTTCGTCCGCCTCGTCCACGGCCGCGCGATGATCGAGCCCGGCGCCGGCGCCGTGTTCCTCGGCCCGATGCGCCTGCGCGACATCACGCCCATCCTCCCGGGCGAGCAGGTCCGCGCCGGCAACACCGAGTTCGGCATCGAGTGGCTCACCCGCGAGCACGCGCCCGAGGCCGACGCCTTCGGCGAGATGGTGGGGCGCTCCGCCTCGATGCGCAAGGCGTTCGGCATGCTCCGGCGGATGGCGGCCCACCACGCGCCGGTGTTGCTCATCGGCGAGTCGGGCACCGGCAAGGAGCTCGCCGCGCGCGCCATCCACGAGGCGAGCCCCCGCGCCGGCCGCCCCTTCGTGGCGCTGAACTGCGGGGCCATCACCGCGTCGCTCTTCGAGTCGGAGCTCTTCGGACACGAGAAGGGCGCGTTCACCGGCGCCGACCAGAAGCGCGACGGCGCCTTCCAGCGCGCCAACGGCGGCACGCTGTTCCTCGACGAGATTGGGGAGCTGCCCGAGGAGGCCCAGTCGAAGCTCCTGCGGGCGCTGGAGAGCGGCGAGGTCCGCCGCGTCGGCGGGAGCGAGCCCTCGTTCCCCGACGTGCGCATCGTCGCCGCCACGAACCGCAACCTCGCCGAGGCGGTGAAGACCGGCGGCTTCCGGGGCGACCTCTACTTCCGCCTCGCCGTGCTCGCCGTCCGCCTGCCCGCGCTGCGCGAGCGGATGGAGGACCTCCCCGTGCTGGCCGACACGATCGGCCGCAAGATCCACCCCGAGCTGCACGTCTCGCCCGACGCGCTGGAGGCCCTGCGCGGGTACCACTGGCCGGGAAACGCGCGCGAGCTGCGCAACGTGCTCACCCGCGCGTTCGTGATGGAGGGGCCTCGTGTCCAGGCGAGCGCCATCGTGTTCAACCCGCTGGACGGCGACGGCCCGGCGCCCCCCGCGCGCAACGCGATCGACGAGGCCGAGCGCGACGTGGTGATGGACGCGCTCAAGCGCGCCGGCGGCAACCGCACCCACGCCGCGCGCATGCTGGGCGTGGCCCGCTCGACGCTCCTCTACAAGCTCCAGCGCTGGGGCGAGGGTTGACGGCCGGGCGCGGTCCCGCGCCCGTCGCCCGCTCGGTCCCCGTCCCGCGTCCGGCCGTAGGCCGGCACCACCCCGCGCTCGGCGAGGCTGACGAAGCGCTCGCCGGCGACGACGAGGTGGTCGAGCAGGCGGATCTCGAGGAGCGAGAGGCCTTCCGCGACGCGGCGCGTGACGTTCCCGTCCTCGGCTGAGGGCTCGGGGTCCCCGCTGGGGTGGTTGTGGGCGAGCACGACCGCGTGCGCGCGCACCTCGAGCGCGGCGCGGGCGATCTGCCGGGGCTGCACGAGCGTGGCGCGCTCGCTGCCGCTCGTGAGGCGGCGATACCCGACGGGGCGGTGCCGCGCGTCGAGCAGGAGCGCGTGGAGCTCCTCGTGGTGCAGCCCGGCGAGGCGGGGGCCGAACCACCCCCACGCGGCGTCCGGCGTGTGGATCGGGGCGGCGTCGAAGCTCTCCTCGACGGCGCTCCGCCTTCCCGCCTGGAGCCCCGCGTGGAGGCGCACCGCCCGCGTGGGCCCGACGCCGCGGACCTGGGCGATCGCGCGGGGCGAGGCGTTGGCGATGCCCGCGAGCGATCCGTGCCGGTCGAGCAATTCGCGGGCGATGTCCGCGGCGGGGCGGCCGCCGGCGCCGCTCCCGAGCGCGAGCGCGACGAGCTCGGCCGGGCCGACTTCGGGGGGAGAGGTGAGGAGGTAGGCGTCGCGGGGTTCCATGCGCGCCGCCTCCTGCAAGGCGAGGGCCACGGACCTACGCCGGCAATCGGCGATCGTCGCCGTCGGCCGTCCGTCGCCGGCTCGTCGACGTTCGTCCGCGAGGGAGCGTCAAGGCCTCGCGAGGCGTTAGTTTCCGAACGCCATGTGGCCCACCCTCTACACGCAGAAGACGAGCTTCGGCGAGGTCCCCTACAACAGCTGGGGCCTGATGATCACGCTCGGCTTCCTGTTCGCGGCCATCGTCGCGCACCGGCGCGCCGCGAAGGTGGGCATCGACCCCGACAAGATGGTCGGGCTCTACGTCGTCGCCATCGTCGCGGGGCTCGCCGGCGCGCGGCTGCTGCACTTTTTGATGGCGACGCCGAAGCAGTTCTTCGCCGACCCGCTCGCGTTCTTCAACCTCGGCAAGGGCGGCTTCGCTTTTTACGGCGGCTTCATCCTCGCCGGCGTGCTCGGCGTGCTCTACGGCAGGTGGCGCGGGATGAACGTGTGGAAGCTCTGCGACGTCGTCGGGCCCACCGTCATGCTCGGCCTCGCGTTCGGGCGCGTCGGCTGCTTCCTCGCCGGCTGCTGCCACGGCGAGGCGTTCACGCTCCCGCCGGACGCGCACGGCATCCTGCCGGACACGTTCCGCGGCGGCCAGCTCTTCGTGTTCTCCGAGTTCCCCTTCCTCGGCGAGATGACGCGGCACGGCGTCGGCGAGAACGACGTCCCCGTCTACCCGACGCAGCTCTACGAGCACTGGGCGTCCCTCGCCATCTTCGGCGTCACCTCGTGGATGTTCCACAAGTGGCGGAAGTTCGACGGGCAGGTGTTCGCCGCGGTCCTGATCCTCTACTCGATCTGGCGCCCGTTCAACGAGAGCCTGCGCGGCGACGACATCCGCGGGACCGACTGGTTCGGGCTCACGACGTCGCAGGTCGTAGCGATCCCAGTCCTCGTGCTGGGCGTCGTGATCGTCGCGTTGCGCTTCGACAAGGGGGTCGCCCCCGAGAAGCCGTTCGAGCACCCCGCCGAGGAAGAGGGCACCGACACTGCGGGGAGCGCGCCGAGGTTGTGATGGAGCCGCCCGGCCGCGCGACGTCTTCGTGGGTCGGGGCTGCCCTCGGCTGCCTCGCCGGCGGCGCGGCGGGGTACCCGGTCGGCATCCACCTGTGTGAGTCGGGCGTCGGGGGCGAAGGCGCCCTCAGCGCGCTCTGCGTCCTCGCCGGGTACGTCGGCATTCCGGTGGGGGCCGTGCTGGGCGCCGTGCTCGGTGGCGCGATCGGCGTCGCCCTGTTCCCAGCCCGCCCGCCGACGCCTCCGCCCGAGGCCTAGCGCCGCGCCGGGTGCCGCTCGAGCCAGCTCGCGATGCGCGGGAAGATTTCGGTGGCGGCGCGCTCGCCGAGGCCGAAGTCGAGGTGGCCGTAGTCGTGCTGGAGGCCGCTGGCGGTGCCCGCCTCGAAGATCTCGACCTCGCCGCCCACCGCGGTGCCCCAGCGGCGAACGGCGTGGGGGTACGCGATGTTGTCGGCGGCGCCGACGATCGCCAGGGTCGGCACGTCGACCTCCGCGAGCGACGCCGTGTAGTCGACGGTGCCGTCGAAGCTCTGGAAGCGCTCGTCGCGGAGCATCCGCGCGAAGTGCTGCATCTCCTCGCGCGAGTTGGGGCTCACGATGTTGCGGAGGAGCCGGTCGGCCGTCTGCGGGGTGACGTTCTCGGGGTTGAAGAGGCGGTCGGCGAGGCGGTCGGGGATGACCGGCGCGACGTCCGCCGCGAACGAGCTCGCCATCGGCGTCTCGAACCACCAGAGGAACGTGCCGCCCGCGGCGAAGCTCATCCGCGCGAGCGGGAACATCGGGTCCTTCATCGAGAACGCGATGGGGCTGCCGACGGCCACGAACGACGCGAGCTTCTCGTCGCCGCGCGTGACCGCGTAGATGGCGCCGACCATGCCCCCCATCGAGTGCCCGACGTAGCCGACGGTCTCGTATCCCGTGACCTTGCGGACGTGTTCGACCGCCGCGGCGACGTCGTAGCGACCGTAGTCGTCGACGGTCCAGCCGGAGAACTGTCGCGAGCCGTCGGCGCGCCACAGCGCCTCGCCGTGGCCGCGGAGGTCGAGGAGCCAGACGTCGTGACCTCGATCCGCGAGCCAGGCCGCGAGGGAGTGGTCGGGATCGAGGTCCCAGAAGCGCGCGTTGCTCGAGATCCCGTGGACGAGGAGGACCGGCGGCCGGTCCGAGCACGCGTGCCGGTGGAGCACGATCTCCGCGCCGTCCTCGGTCTTCACGTGCGTGGAGCGGGCGAGCGAGCACTGCTTCCCGACCTCGCCGTCGGGCTCCCAGCAGGCGAGCAGCGCCATGATCAGCGTCACGCATTAGGCATAGCGGCCCCGAGGACGCGTCGCCATGCTGCTCTTGTCGCTCTGGTCCCCCGAGGTGTGGGCGATCTCCCTCGAAGAAGCGTGGAGCGCGGCCGACCGCGAGAGCGTCCCCCTGCAGCTGTTGCACGAGCAGACGCGCGCGGTGGAGGCGCTCCGCACGCAGGCGTGGGCGTACGTGGGGCCGAAGATCGTGCTCAACGCGAGCTACAACATCAACGAGTACGAGATCGTCTCGACGTTCGACTTCCCCATCCCCGAGGAGTTCGAGGACTTCGTCGAGGACGTGGAGCCCGTCGAGTTCGTCATCCAGAAGAAGGCGTACGCGGCGGCGAACGCGTCGGTGATCCAGCCGCTCTTCTCGGGAGCCGCGCTGCCGGCGATGAAGGCGGTGAAGAAGACCGTCGAGGCGCGGCGGGCGACCGAGGCGGCG
The DNA here is from genome assembly GCA_049322475.1 of Myxococcota bacterium. GTDB lineage: Bacteria > Myxococcota_A > UBA796 > UBA796 > SXON01 > JBMOQZ01. The sequence continues at coordinate 5,458 of JBMOQZ010000270.1, forward strand.
AGCCGCGCGGAGGTCCGGGCCGGCGTCGCGACGGCCTACTACGGGCTCGCGGTGGCGCGGGAGGCCGTCGCCGTCGCCGAGCAGGCGCTCGCCAACGCGCAGGTGCACGAGAAGCTCGTGAAGGCCGCGCTCGCCGCGGGGATGGCCGCGCCCAACGCCGCGCTGGAGGCCGAGATCGGGGTCGCGCGGGCGGAGCGGGCGTTGTACTCGGCGCGCGAGGGCGTCGTCACCGCGGGCGAGGCGCTCGCCGCGCTCACGGGGCTCGCGCCGGACGTCGCGGTCGCGCTCCCGGAGGCGCCCGCGCTCCCGTACGCCGACCTCGACGCCGCGCTGCGCGCCGGGAGCCCGCGGATCGCCGCGGCCGACTCCACGGCGTCGGCGGCGCGCGCCCAGGCGCTCGCGACGCACCTCACCTGGCTCCCCGAGGTGAACGGGAGGTTCACCTACAGCTACACGGGCAACACGGGCACGTTCAACGAGGACCCCACGATGTGGATGATCGTGTTCGAGGGGACGTGGCTCCTCTGGGACAGCGGGCTCCGGGTGGGGCAGGAGCAGGAAGCCTCGGCGAACGCGCGGCTCGCCGACCTCGCGACGGAGCAGGCGCGCCTCGACGTGCGCCAGAAGGTGACGACGCTCTGGGAGCGGCACGCGCGGGCTGAGAAGGCGCTCGCGGCCGTGGAGCGCGAGCTGGCGCTGGCGACGGAGAGCCTGCGCATCGCCGAGGTCGCGTACCAGGCGGGGTCGATCCGGCCGATCGAGCTCGAGGACGCGCGGCTCGGCCTGCAGGCGGCGAAGCTCTCGCACCTGCAGCAGCGGATGGACCGGGACCTCGCGGCGATCGAGCTGTTGGCGGCGACGGGGAAGCTCTGATCTACGTCAGGAGCGGCGCCAGCGAGGCCGGCACCTCGTCCAGCGCCGTACGCAACAGCGGCTCCATCGGCCGCGTGTTCGCGGTCATCACGAACAGCGCCGGCCCGCCGCGGTGGGCGAGGGCCTCCGCGAACGCCTTCGCCGAGTAGGTGGGGTCGAGGCGCAGGCCGAGCTCCGCCGCCCGGCGCTCGGCCGCCTGCGACGACGGCGTGGGGATCGCGTACCCGGCGCCGTACTGCGTGTTCACGACCCGCAGCCCCGCGACCTCGACGCGCGCGCCCAGCTTCGCGGCGGCGGCGCGGGCCAGCGTCGTGACCTTGCGCGCGTTGCCGATCGCGGTGGGCGCGGTGCGGACGGCGACGACCTCGCTCGCGAGCCCGCCGAGCCGGAGCCCGAGCAGGAGCCCCGCGGCGGTGCCGCCGCTCCCGAGGGCCACGTAAACGCGCTCCGGCGCGGGCATGTCGCCCGCCTCCACCTGCGCGGCGATCTCGAGGCCGCCGCGCACCCACCCGAGCGTCCCGAGCGCGTTGCTGCCGCCCGCGGGGATCGCCGTCGGCGAGAAGCCCGCGAACGCGCGGATGGCGAGCCAGGCCTTCGCCCACACCGTCGGGAACGTCGCGTACGACCGGGCCGGCCACACCTTCTCGGCGTGCGCGTGGGTGACGCGCGCGTTCACGCGGGCGTACGGCGCGTCGGGCTGCGGCGTGAGGACGGCGTGGACGCGCAGGCCCGCGCGCTGCCCGTACACGCAGGTGGCGACGACGTGGTTGCTGCCGACGGCGCCGACGGTGAGCACGTCGCCCCCGCGCTCGAGCGCGTCCGCGAGCAGGTACTCGAGCTTGCGGACCTTGTTGCCGCCGAAGAGCGTGCCGGCGACGTCGTCGCGCTTGACCCAGAGGCCGTCGAGGCCCGAGGGCTCGATCGGCGTGGGCCCTTCGAGGAGCGCGAGGCGCGAAATACCTTCGAGCACGGCCGCGGTGTATCGTGCCGGGCGATGGACTGCGGGCTCGCGGACGTGCTGGCGGCGAAGGCGGGGCTCGAGGAGCCGGCCGACCCGCGGATGCTGGCGCCGCCTCCCTTCTTCGACGGGCGTGTTCGCCCGCGTGCCGACGGGAAAGGGGTCTACGGGCAGCCCCTGCCGAACGCGATCGACACCGAGAACTTCACCGTCCAGTGGGACCACCCCGACGTCGACCCCGACCGCGCCGCGGAGATCGCCGAGGCGCTCGAGGCCGGGTGGGCCGCGCTGGTGGAGGCGGGCGGCTGGCCCCAGCCGGTGTCGTCGGACCAGTACCTCCTGTGGGTGATCCTCGACCCGACGATCTCCGGGTCGGGGTTCACGACGACCTACGAGACCGACGCGTACCCCGACGGCTACCCCGTCCTGTACGTGAACCCGGACTTCGCGCCGGGCTACCCGGGCTTCGAGCGCTCGGTGTCCGTCCACGAGTTCGGCCACGCCTTGCAGTTCGGGCTCCGCGACTGGTGGACCGAGGGCACCGACGCCTGGTACTGGGAGGCGACGAGCGAGTGGGTCGCCGAGCTCGGCCTCCCCGACGCCGACACGTACGCGCTCTCCACGTACTGGTACGCCGTGGCGCCGGAGGCTTCGTTCGACAGCACGGTGGACTCCCACCAGTACGGCATGCTGCTGCTCAACGCGTACCTCGACGAGTACGAGATCGGCGCCGAGGGCATCCGCGACGTGTGGATCGCCGGCGAGGGCGGCGGACACTGGGAGGACCTGATCGCCGAGGCCACCGGGCGCGACTTCGGCGACGTCGTGGCCGACATGACCGGCGCCTACGCGGCCGGGGCGCTGCGGGAGTCGCCGCTCTACTACGAGCCGACGTTCGACGACCCCGTGTGGACCTCGGACCTCCCCGGGCGCTACGGCACGCACTACGTCGACCTCGGCGTGGCGATGACGCTGGACGTCACCGGCGACGTCGAGGTCCGCTACGTCCTGGACGGGGGGTGGAGCGAGGAGCCGCCCGGCGACGTCGTCACGTTCACGGCGGTCGCCCGGCGGGGCGAGTATGGCTACGGCGAGCTCGTCGCCGACGTCGAGGACGACTGCCTGTGCGCGGACGAGGCTCCCCCCGAGGCGCCGGCCGGCGGCTGCGCCTCGGCGACCGCGAGTGTCCCTCCCTGGGTGTTGCTCATCCTCGCGCGAGCGCGCGGAGGACCTCCTGCACGAGCACGTTCTCGTCGCGCAGGTCCGCCAGCGGCCGATCGGTCACCCGCGCCATCCTGAGCTCGACCTTCGGGGCGACGCCCGCGGGGTGGGGGTGCGCGCAGCCCGAGCAGCCGTTGCACACGCCCGGGAGGTCGGCGCCGGGCTGATCCGCCTTCGCCACGGCGCTGGGCGGCCCGCCGTAGCGCTTCAGCCCCATCGAGCGCAGGCGCACGGCCTCGTCGGGGGGCAGCTCGCGGACGTTGCCGAGGTCCCGCGCCGTCTTCGTGATGAGCGCGGTGTGCTCCATCGTCTCGAGGTTGCAGAACGCGGTCAGCAGGTCCTTCCCGAGGCACACGGCGCCGTGGCGGTCCATCAGGATCGCGTCGTGGTCGCGCACGTAGGGGCGGATCTTGTCGGCGAGCGTTTTCGTGCCGGTGGTCGCGTAGTCGACCGTCGGGACCGTGCCGAGCGTGAGCACGACCTCCGGCAGCACGCAGCGCGCCATGCTCACGCCCGCGATCGTGAACGCGATGGAGATGGGCGGGTGGGTGTGGACGACCGCGCGGACGTCGGGCCGCTCCTCGTAGCAGGCGAGGTGCATCGCCATCTCGGAGGTCGGGTTGCCCGTCCCACGCACCTTCCGCCCGCTCCGGTCGATGACGACGAGGTCGTCGTCGGTGAGGAAGCCCTTGTGGCAGCCCGCCTTCGTGCAGAGCACGTGCCCGTCCGGCAACAGCGCCGAGAGGTTGCCGTCCATCGCGACGAGCAGGTGCCGCTCGTAGCAGAGGTGGCCGAACTTGATCATGTCCTCGCGGAGGCGGCGTTCGGGGATCATGGCGCGGGAGGATAGCCTGGCGCCGATGCCGGCACCCGAGCTGGACCTCGTCATCGTCGGCGGCGGCCCCGCCGGGCTGTCGCTCGCGCTGCACCTCGACCCGGCGATCGCGGCCCGGACCGTGCTGCTCGAGAAGGCGCGCTACCCCCGCGAGAAGCCGTGCGCCGGCGCGATCGGCGGGCGCGGGATCAGGGCGCTGCGCGCCGTCGGCGCGATGCCGGACGTGCCGAACGTGCCGCTCGACGGCGTGTCGATCCGCATGCGCGACGGCCTGCTCGTCTCGCGGACACCCGGCTTCGGCGCGGTGGTGCGGCGGATCGAGTTCGACGCGGCGCTCGCCGAGCACGCCCGGAAGCGCGTCCTCCTGCGCGAGGGCGCGGCCGTCCGCGCGGTGGAGCTCGCCGACGACGGCGTGACCGTGCGGCTGCACGGCGGCGAGACCCTCCGCGCGCGGGCGATCGTCGGCGCCGACGGCGTGGGCAGCGTCGTGCGCAAGGCGACGGGTTTCTCCGGCGGGCGGCTGCGCGCCCAGGTGGTCGAGCTCGACACCGAGCCCGTCGAGGGCGATCCCCCGCGCGACCTCGCCCACTTCGACTGCGCCGACCGCGAGCTGCCCGGCTACGCGTGGGACTTCCCCACCGTCGTGGACGGCGAGGCGCTCGTCTGCCGCGGCGTGTACCTGATCCGCTCGATGGGCGCGGGCAACGTCCACGAGCTCCTGCGGCGGTACCTCGCGAAGAAGGGCCTCGACATGGAGCGCTACGCGCTCAAGCCCTTCGCGGAGCGCGGGTTCGACCCGGGCGAGCCGGTCTCGCGGCCGCGGGTGCTGCTCGCCGGCGAGGCCGCGGGCATCGACATCGCGACCGGCGAAGGCATCGCGCAGGCCATCCAGTACGGCGCGCTCGCCGCCGCCTACCTCGCCGGCGGGCTCGCCCGCGACGACCTGTCGTTCGCCGACTGGACCTCGCGCGTCCGCCGCGCCGCGCCGGGGCCGGCGATGATCGTGCGCGAGGGCGCCCACCGCCTGTTCTTCCCCCACCGGGAGATCGGCGAGCGCGTGTTGCTCGAGAACCCCGCCATCGTCGACCTCTTCGCGCAGCACATGGCGGGGAACCCGACGACGTCGTGGGGATCGCTCGTGCGGCGGCTGCACTGGCGGCTCGTGCCCTGGGCGGTGCGGACGCTGAGGGCAGAGCCGGGCTGAGCGGGACGGTTTTCGAGCAGAGCGGGTCCGAGCGGGACTCGCGTCGCCCGACCGGGCGCCCGGGTCGACGAAAAGGCCGGAGGGTCCGTCGGCGGCTGCCTCACGATCCGCGGTTTGTCCCAGTTGGAGCGGCTCTGGTTCGAGACCGTCCTGGTCGAGGGGGCTCTGGGGTGGCATCCGGCGCGTGGCCGCCTACGTCCTTGTCGTGCGGCTCGTCGCGGAGCGCCTCGGCCGGACGAGCGCGCGGTAGACTCTCCCCGTGCCCTCCCGCCGCCCGCCCACCGCCGACGACATCGCGCGCGAGGCCGCGCGTCAGCTCGGCGTGGAGGCCATGCGGAAGGGGCCGGTGCAGGACTTGCAGCGGCTCCTGTTCCAGCTGAACGCGGGCACGCTGTTCCAGCCGCGCGTGATCGTCGGGGTGCTCTTCGCGCTCGGGGGCGGCGCGTTCACCGTCTGCGCGGGCGTCGTGGGGTGGGTGCTCGCCCACCGCTGACCGACTCCGCGCACGCGCACGCGCACCCGCACGCTCCCGAGGACGCGAACGTGAACGCGAACGCGCTCAGCTCCGCTCCTCCTTCCTCGGCCTCCCGGCGAGGTCCCGCAGCACCTCGTGCACCGGCTTGTCCTCGTAGAGCATGCGGTACACCTGCTCGGTGATCGGCATGTCCACGCCGAGCTTCTGAGCGAGGGCGTGGCCGCTCCGCGCGGTGATCACGCCCTCGGCGACCTGGCCGAGCTCCTCGAGGATGCGCGCGAGCGTCTTGCCCTGGCCGAGGCCCAGCCCGACGCGACGGTTGCGGGAGAGGTCGCCCGTGCAGGTGAGCACGAGGTCGCCGAGGCCGGCGAGCCCCATCATCGTGATCGGGTTGGCGCCCTGGGCCACGGCGAGGCGCGTGATCTCGGCGAGGCCGCGCGTGATGAGCGCGGCGCGCGCGTTCGTGCCGAGGCCCGCGCCGTCGCTCACCCCGCACGCGATCGCCAGCACGTTCTTCAGCGCCGCGCCGTACTCGACGCCCACGATGTCGTCGGAGTGGTAGACGCGGAAGAAGCCGCCGTGGAAGGCCTGCGCCACCTGGTGGCAGGCGTCCTCGCGCTTGCCGGCGACGACGACCGCCGTGGGCAGCCCGATGCCGACCTCCTTCGCGAACGACGGCCCGCCGAGCGCGCAGAGCCCGTCGTGCAGTCGCGCGGGCAACACCTGCCGGAGCACGTCGTCCATCGTGAGCAGCGTGTCGACCTCGATGCCCTTCGAGGCGCACACGATCGGCACGTCGGCGATGCGCTCGCCGAGCGCGCCCATCACCGGGCGGATGGCCTGCGACGGCACGGCGGCGACGACGATGCCGGCGCCGGCGAGCACGCGGTCGACGTCCGGGCTCACGTGGAGCGTCGCCGGGAAGGAGGCGCCGGGCAGGTAGCGCGTGTTCTCGCGCGCGCCCTCCATGCGCTCGGCGCGCGCGGGGTCGCGGTCCCACACCCAGGTCTCGTGCTGGTTGCGGGCGAGCTGGATGCCGAGCGCGGTGCCCCAGGAGCCCGCGCCGATCACCGCGCACCTCATGACGCTTCGTCCTCCTCCTCGAGGAAGTCCTCGAAGTACGCGGCGCGCCGCATGTCGATGCTCGCCGGGCGGGCGCGCGGGCGAGCCCACTCCCGCAGCTCCTTGAGCCGGTCGTCCATCGTGATGGCCAGCGGCACGGTCTCGCGGGCGACGCGCACGAGGTCTTCCTGGACGAGGTCGCGGTCGAGCGCGAACGCGCGGAAGAGCGCGGAGATCACGAGCTGCTCGATCTCGGCGCCCGAGAAGCGCTCGGTCTCCTCGGCGACGGCGAGCAGATCGAAGCGCTCGGGGTCGCGCTTGCGGCGGCGGAGGTGGATCTCCAGCACCTCGAGGCGCTCGTGCACGTTCGGGAGGTCCACGAAGAAGATCTCGTCGAAGCGTCCCTTGCGCAAGAGCTCCGGCGGGAGGCCGCGCACCTCGTTGGCGGTGCCCACCACGAAGACCGCCTTCGTCTTCTCCTGCATCCAGGTGAGGAACGTGCCGAAGACCCGCGAGGAGTCGCCGGCGCCGCCGAGGAAGGCCTTCTCGATCTCGTCGATCCACAACACCGCGGGCGCGAGCGACTCGGCGACGCGGATGGTGTCGCGCAGGCCCTCGTCCGCCCGCCCCTCGAACAACGCGCCGACGTCGAGGCGCAACAGAGGCACGCGCCACAGGTCCGCCACGGCCTTCGCGGCGAGCGACTTCCCGCAGCCCTGCACGCCGAGCAGAAACAGGCCCTTCGGCTCCGGGAGGCCGAAGGCGCGGGCCTTCTCGGTGAACGCGGCCGTGCGCTGGCGGAGCCACTCCTTCAGGTTGCCGAGGCCGCCGACGTCGCCCACGCCGACCTCGGGGCGCACGAACTCGAGGTAGCGGGACTTGCGCAACAGGCTCGCCTTCTCCTCGAGCAAGAGATCGAGGTCGCCGTGCGCGAAGCGCTCGCCGTCGAGCAGGACGCGGGCGTAGGCGCGCTTGATCTCTTTTTCGGTCAGCCCCAGCGAGGCGGTGACGAACTGCTCGAAGAGGTCGCCCGGGATCTCGAGCTTCTGCGACATCGCGAGCAGGCCGAGCAGGCGGGCGACCTCCGCCCGGCCCGGCAGCGGGATGTCGAGCACGGCGACGTCCTTCTCCAGCTCGGACGGCAGGTTCAGCGTGCCCGCGACGAGCACGACCGCCTGACGACGCTCGGCGACCTCGCGCTGCAGGTCGCGGAGGCGGCGGACGACGAGCGCGTCGCCGAAGTCGTCGGCGAGGTCCTCGAACACGAAGAGCGCGGGCGCCGTGACGCGCGACGCCTCCTCCATCGCCGCGACGGCGTCGACCGTGCGCTCGATCTTGGCGCCGCCCGGGCCGATCATGCCGGTGGTGCGGCGCCAGCGGTAGAGCTGCAGCCCCGTCTGCTGCGCGACGCGCTCGAGCCCGCGCTCGACGCGCTCCTCCTCCGCCGTGAGCATCCACAGGATCGGGTAGCGGGCCGCGATCAGGTGCGGGATGCGGGCGAGGACCTCTTCCACCCCACGATGGTAATCCGGCGCGCCGGGGATTAGTGCCGGGGGGTGCGGATCGGCATCCTCATCAGCAGCGCCGGGAGCGTCGCCGCCACACACACGACGGTGCACGTCGCCTGCGCCGCGCTGGAGCGCGGGCACGGGGTGCGGGTGCTCGAGCCCTGGGACCTCGAGGTGGATCCGCGCGGGCGACTCCGCGGGCGCGCGCACGTGTTCGACGCCCCGGTCGACGATCGCGACGCGTTCGTCGCCGCGCTGCACGGCCGCACGGCGCTGCGCCGGCACATCGAGGTCGACCGCCTCGACGTGCTGCTGTTGCGCGTCAACCCGCTCGACACCGCCGTGCTCGCCTTCGCGCGCCTCGCGATGGAGGCGGGCGTCCGCGTCCTGAACTCGCCCGACGCCGTGCTCCACACGTCGCACAAGTCCTGGCTCGCGACGCTCGCGGGCGTGCCCCGGCCGCGCACGGTCGTCACGCGGTCGCGCGCCACGGTGGAGCTCTTCGCGTCGGAGTGCGAGGCCGGGATCGTGATCAAGCCGGCTCGGTCGTGCGGCGGGCGGGGCGTCGGCGTGGTGCGCGGGCGTCGGCGCGCGGGGTTCGACGCCGCGCTGGAGGCCGCGGCGAAGGCCGGCGACGGCTACCTCGTCGTGCAGGAGTACCTGCCCGCGGCCGTCCTGGGTGAGAAGCGCCTCGTGTGGCTCGCCGGCACGCTGGTCGGCGGGTACCTCCGCGAGCGCGCGCCGGGCGAGCTCCGCCACAACCTCAAGGCCGGCGGTCAGCCGCTCGCCTGCGAGGTCGACGACGCCGACGTCGCCGTCGCCGCGTCGCTCGGCCCCCACCTCGCGCGCGCCGGCGTGTGGCTCGCCGGCATCGACGTGATCGGGGGGCTCGCGGTAGAGGTGAACACGCTCAACCCCGGCGGGGTCCACTGGACCGAGCACTTCACCGGCGCGCCGATCGCGCGGCGCGTGGTGGAGAGCCTCGAAGCGCCCGGGCGAACGCCGCTTCCCGACCACCTCCTCACCCCCGTGCCCAACGCATGACCCGACGCAAGACCCCCGACCCTCTGCTCGACGTCGATCGCGAGGACTTCTCGGCCGGCCGCCCGCTGACGCGGAAGCAGGTCGTCGAGATGGTCCGCAAGCGCGAGTCGATGGAGGACGCCGACCTCCGCGGCTGCGATCTGGTCGGCATCTCCTTCGACGGCGCGAACCTGCAGCGGGCCAAGTTCGCCGAGGCGAACCTCTCGCGCTGCAGCTTCCGCGGCGCCAACCTCGAGTGCGCGAGCTTCTTCGGGGCCAACCTGAAGGACGCCTCGCTCGAGGAGGCCAACCTCGAGGACGCCGACTTCGACTACGCGAACCTCGACGGCGTCTCGCTCAAGGGCGCGAAGGTCAAGAAGGCGATCTTCCCGCTGCGGCGCATCCCGCTCGACGACATCCGCGAGTCGGTGCGCAGCGGCAAGCGGCTGCACATGGAGGCGATGCCGCTGGAGGAAGAGGACTGAGGTACCGTCGGGGCGTGGAACCTGTCCGCGCGAGCGCTGTCTGATGGGGTGGATGCTCGCGGGGCTCATGGCCGCGGTCACTTTTCCGGGACTCCGTCTCGTCGGGCCCACCGACGTGGAGCTGGTGGAGCGCTTCCGGGAGGGCGACCGCGCCGCGTTCTCCGAGATCGTCCGCCGCTACCAGGACCGCGTCTACACGCTCTGCTACCGCTGGCTCGGCGAGCCGGAGTCCGCCGAGGAGGTGGCGCAGGACGTGTTCCTCGCGCTCTTCCGCTCGCTGTCGGGCTTCCGCGGCGAGTCGAGGCTGTCGACCTTCGTGTTCCGCGTCGCCATCAACCACTGCAAGAACAAGAAGCTGTACCGCGCGCGGCGCGGGTTCGGACGGCACGACGCGCTCGGCCCGTCCGCCGACCCCGACGAGCCCGAGCGCGAGGTCCCCTCCGAGGGGCCGGCGCCCGACCGCGGCGTGGACGTCGCGCAGGCGCAGCGGCTCGTGTCCGCGGCGCTCGACGAGCTCGACGAGGACCACCGGCAGGTGCTGCTCCTGCGGGACGTGGAGGACCTCTCCTACGACGAGATCGCCGACATCCTCGACATCCCGCGCGGCACCGTGAAGAGCCGCATCCACCGCGCGCGGGCCGAGCTCGCCACGCTCCTGACGCGGCGGGTCTCCGGCAAGGACGTGTTGTGATGGACGACTTCTTCGCCCGCAACCGTCTGTCCGCCTACCTCGACGGGGAGCTGCCCTCCGGCGAGGCGAAGGAGGTCGAGGCGGCGCTCGCCCGCAGCCCCGAGCTGCGCGAGGAGTACGAGCAGCTCCGCGCCGCGGTGGATCTGCTGCGCCGGGGCGGCCCGATCCCCGCGCCCGCGGGGTTCGCCTCGCGGCTCGAGGCCCGGCTCGCGAAGGAGCCGGCGCGCAAGCGGTGGATCCCGCGCGTGCGCGTCGAAGTCGCGATGGTCGCCGCGGCCGCCGTCGCCGTGCTGGTGTTCGCCGGCCGGAAGCCCGACGAGGTCGCCGAGGCGCCCGCCCCCGCCCCTCAGCCGGTCGCCTCCGCGCCGCCCGAGCCGGCGCCCTCGCCGGCGCCATCGCCGGCGCCCGAGCCCGAGGTCGCCGCGCAGCCGCCGGCCACGACCGACGGCGCGCTGGAGGAGCCGAAGGTCGCGAAGAAGGCGGCGCCGAAGCAGCGGTCTTCCGGGGTGGAGAAGGAGGCGTACGCGCCGGAGTGGGAGCAGGCCGACACCACGACGGCGTCGCCCAACGCGTTGTTCGGTGCGCCCGCGATGCGCTTCCGCCTCGTCCCCGCCCGCGAGACGGGGCTGAAGGAGCTCGCCGGCGTCGCCGCGGCGCTCGGCGGGCGGCTCACCGACGAGAAGGGGCGCCCGCTCGCGCCGTACCCGATGGAAGCGGGCGAGTCCCGCGTCGTGCGCATCGAGGTGCCCGCCTACAACGCCGCCGAGGTGGAGCAGAAGCTCGCGGAGCTCGGCACCGTGCAGCTCGTCACGATGGGCTCGACGTCGAACCTCTACGCGAAGGACGCGACGACGAGCGTGACGGTCGAGGTGCGGCAGCCCTGACGCTCGGCTCCGAGTGTCGCCCGGGCGGTCCAGAGCGGCTCCGAGTGTCGCCCGGGCGACACTCGCTGCTGCTCTGGGGGGGGCGCCCTACGGGGCGGGCGCCGGCGTCTCCGACGGGAACTCGGTCGGACCCGAGGTCTCGAGCCCCGTCGCGGCGTCGACCTTCACCGCGGGCGCCGCGGCCTTCGGGGGCGCGGCGGCCGGGGCGACCCAGCCGGACTGCACGAAGCCGAGCAGCGTGCCCTCGAGCGAGGGCTCGCGGTTGAACATCTTCGTGCCCTTGCCGGCGGCCTCGAAGATCACGAGCTGATGCGGCCCCTGCGCCTGGCCGTCGAGCGCCTGCGCGGAGCGGGCGCCGTACGCGTCGTCCTTGCTGGCGACGAACAACGCGGGGCGGGCGCCGTAGCGCTTGATCGCGTCGGGCGTGATGATGCCCTTGTAGTCCATGCCCGGCGAGAGCAGCGCGACGCTGGCGACGCCCGGATCGTCGGCGGCGAGGTTGAGCGCGATGTTGGCGCCGAGCTCGGCGCCCACCACGGCGATGCGCGTGGCGCCCTTCGCGCGCAGGTGCGCGATGCCGGCCTTCACGTCCTCGATCATCGGCAGCGCGGCGGCGTTGTCGGCCGCGACGCCCTTGTTGCGGAGGTCGACCGCCACGACGAGGAGGCCGCCGCGGAAGAGCTTGTCGCCGAACGCGAGCCAGTCCTCCTTCGCGCCGCCCGACTGGTGGACCAGCACGACGCCGCGGTCGGACTTCGCCGGCGCGCCCCACACCGCCGGGACCGGCTTGCCGTCGGAGGCCGACAGCGCGATCGCGGCCGGCCAGACCGCCGCGGGCGCAGGTGCCTTGGAGGATCCGGCGAACGCGCCGGCGACGACGAACCACAACCCCACGAGCCACGCCATGTACGACCTCTCGCGCTGGCCTTATCTGTGCACGGGTGGCAACGCATCGAGGGCCGCGAGGAGCGTGGCGAGATCGAGCCCCTCGCCCTCGGCGGCCTCGGCCAGCGTCTCGTCGGCGCCGACCGCGCAGTCGGTGCACCGCGGAAGCCCGTGGCGCGCGAAGATCGCTTGGACGCCGGGGTGGCGCGCGTGCGCCGCGTGCACCGTCATCCCGGCGCGGAACGGCCCCGCGTCGAGGCGCGCGATCGCGCCCTCCACCCGCGCGGCGAGCGCGTCGGCGTCGGCGCGCGCGCCGGCGAGCACGTCGGCGACGTCGGCGACGCGCCGGTCGGCGAGGGCGTCGCGGATGCGGGCGGCGAGCCATTCGCGGAGGCGGGGATGCACGGCCGGTGCTCTAACCGCCTCGTTGACGCGCCCCCGTCGACGCCATAGGGATCGCCGCTCGCGCGGGGGGCGACGCCTGCCGCGAGGTTCTTTGATGGTTTCGAATGGACCCTTCCGAACGCGATGAGCGCTGGATGCGCCGCGCGATCGAGGTGGCGGACGAGGCCGCCCGCGCGGGCGAGGTGCCGGTCGGCGCCGTGGTCGTCTGCGGGGACGTCGAGGTCGCCGTCGGCGGCAACACGCGCGAGCGCGCGTGCGACCCCTGCGGGCACGCCGAGCTCAACGCGATCCGCGAGGCCGCGCGCCTGCGGGGCGACTGGCGGCTCGACGGCTGCACCGTCTACGTCACGCTCGAGCCCTGCGCGATGTGCGCGGGCGCCATGGTGCTCGCCCGGATCGACCGGTGCGTGTACGGCGCGGCCGACCCGAAAGGCGGCTTTCTCGGCACGCTCGGCGACCTCTCGGCGCACCCCCGGCTCAACCACCGCTACGCGGTGACGGCCGGCGTGCTCGCCGACGACTGCGCCGGCCAGCTGCGGGCGTTCTTCGCCCGGCTCCGTGGGAAGGGGTCCACCGCTTAGCGCGGAGAGGTGGCCGAGTGGTCGAAGGCGATAGACTCGAAATCTATTGTGGGCTTTCGCTCACCGTGGGTTCGAATCCCACCCTCTCCGCCACCTTTTTTCGCACCTGGAGAGGTGACCGAGTGGTCGAAGGTGCACGACTGGAAATCGTGTGTACGGCAACGTACCGCGGGTTCGAATCCCGCCCTCTCCGCCATCGCGCTCGCGCGCGGAACTGATGGTCGGGTCCCATGACCGGGCGCCGTGAACCCCGCCAGGCCGGAAACGGAGCAACGGTGTCGGATTGCTCGGGGCATGGGGGTGCCCGGCCATCACTTCCGCGCGCGAGTTTCGTTTTGGGAGGGGGCGGGGTGTAGGGAGCTCGTTCAGGTGCACGGCAATGACACGTCCACGTGAGCCTGAACGAACGCCGGAGGAACGGCCCCTACCCCCCGAACGACGTCCGCATCCCTTCGTCGGCGATCGTCCAGCCGCCGGCCTCCGGCGCCCCGGTGATCCAGAATTGCTTCACGGGCGCCGGCGTCTTCTCGTAGGCGCGCAGCTTCTCCGGCAGCTCGGCCGCCTCGAGCTTGGTGGAGCGCGTTCCGCTGTCCCAGAGCCCGTCGGGCGAGCCCAGGACGGCGTCCGTCACGTACTGGAGCGTTAGCTTCAGGTCCTTCTCCGGGCTCCACGCGGGGCGCATCAGCGCGAAGCGCACCTTCGCGGGGTCGGGCTTGAAGCAGTCGGGCGGCGCGCAGAGCGACTGGGCGGCGCGCGTCTTCTCGACGTTCTCGACCTGGTTGGTGTCCGAGGGCGACAGCAGGCCGGCCTCCACGCCCGCCTCGAGATCGATCGTCGCGAAAGCCCAGCGCACGTTCGCGTTCGAGTCGGTGCAGCCCATCCGCTCCTCGCGGCGGGCGACGAACAGCCACTTCCCGACCGAGCCGAGCGGCATGTACGCGCGCTTCACCCGGCCCTCGAACAGCTCGGGGTCGCCGCCGTCGTCGGGGGGCTCGCCGAGGGCGGAGATCACGCGGTCGCCGGTGACCTCCTCCACGGCGAGCGCGTCGAGGGGCACGTCGCGGGTGCAGGCCTTCCGCTTCGCCTCGCGGAGGTCCTCGCGGGGCGGGAGGTCGTAGGGGTCGTAGCAGCCGCAGTCGAGGGCGGGCGTGGTGGTCTGGGCGGTCGCCCACTTCCAGAGCCGCCCGCCGCCGCCGAGGAAGATGCCCGTGCGCGTGTGCAGCGCGCCGTCGCCCTCGCGGACCCAGGTGGTCGACGACCGCGTCCCGTCCAGCTTCCAGACGAGGAACTGCGTGCCGTGCGGGCTCGGCCCGGCGTCGCCGGCGACGTCCTCCGCCTTCTGACCGAGGGGGCAGGACGTGAAGCCGAAGGCGAAGAGGAGCGCGAGCGCGAGCGTGGGAGCGTGACGCACCCGTCGAGGGTACCAGAGGCGCATGCCCCTCAACGAGATGCCCTGCACCGTCTGCGGCGCCCGCTTCCGCATGGTGTACGGCGCGATGATCCACCCCGCGGACGTCCTCTGCGACCGCTGCATCCTCGCGGTCTACGACGGCGATCTGGACGAGGCCGCGCTCGCCGCGCGCCTGCAGCCGCGCATGGGCATGGGGCCGGACGTGCTCGCCTCGGCGATCGCGGATCGCGGGCGACGCCTCCGCGAGACGATGGACGACCGCGCCGACCTCGTGCGCGCGCTCGCCCAGCGCGCGGACCCGCGGTAGGCGCGCCGGCCGTCAGGCGACCGTCACCTGTCCGCACAGGTACACGTCCTGGATCGCGTGGAGCAGCTCCACGCCCTGCGCGCGCGGCTTCTGGAAGGCCTTGCGACCGCTGATGAGGCCCATGCCGCCGCCGCGCTTGTTGATCACCGCGGTCTTGACGGCCTCGGCGAGGTCGCTCTCGCCGCTGGACGCGCCGCCCGAGTTGATGAGGCCGACGCGGCCCATGTAGCCGTTGGCGACCTGGTAGCGCACGAGGTCGATGGGATGTTCCGTCGTGAGCTCGGTGTAGATGCGCTTGTCGGTCTTGCCGTAGCTCGAGCCCTGCATGTTCAGGGCGTTGAAGCCGCCGTTGTTCTCGGGGAGCTTCTGCTTGACGATGTCGGCCTGGATCGTCGCGCCGAGGTGGTTCGCCTGCCCCGTGAGGTCGGCGCTGACGTGGAAGTCGGTGCCGTCCTTCTTGAAGCCGGAGTTGCGCAGGTAGCACCACAGGATGGTGGCCATGCCCAGCTCGTGCGCCGCCTGAAAGGCCTGCGCGACCTCCACGATCTGCCGCCCCGACTCGGGCGAGCCGAAGTAGATGGTGGCGCCCACCGCGGCCGCGCCCATGTCGCGCGCCTCCTTGATCGTGCCGAACAGGATCTGATCGAACTTGTTCGGGTAGGTCAGGAGCTCGTTGTGGTTGATCTTCACGATGAACGGGATGCGGTGCGCGTACTGGCGCGCGCAGATCCCGAGCACCCCGTAGGTGGACGCCACCGCGCTGCAGCCGCCCTCGATGGCGAGCTCCACGATGTTCTTCGCGTCGAAGTACTCGGGGTTCTTGGCGAAGCTGGCGCCGGCGGAGTGCTCGATGCCCTGATCCACCGGGAGGATGGAGAGGTAGCCGGTGCCGGCGAGCCGGCCGTGGTCGTACAGCGCCTGGAGGTTGCGCAGGACGTTGGGGCTCCGGTCGCTCTGGATCCACACGCGCTCGACGAAGTCGGGACCGGGGAGGGTCAGGCGGTCCTTCGGGATGCCCTTGCAGGCGTGGGACAGGAGCTTCTCGGCGTCCGAGCCGAGAAGGTCGGAAATTCGACCGAAATCCATGATTCCTCCGGGGCGCTCGGGCTTAACCCGCCGGCGGGATAGATCGCGCGGCATGTCCACCGGCATCTTCCGCGTCCCCCCTCCCGTCAACGAGCCCGTCCGCGCCTACGCGCCGGGCAGCGCCGAGCGCGCCTCCATCCAGAAGGAGCTCGAGCGCCAGGCGGCCGAGGTCGTCGAGATCCCCTGCGTGATCGGCGGGCGTGACGTTTACACGGGCAACACGATGGACGTGACGATGCCGTGCGATCACGGGCACGTGCTCGCCCGCGTCCACCTCGCGGGCCCCGGCGAGGTCGCCGCCGCCGTCGCCGCCGCGGAGTCCGCGCGCGCCAGCTGGGCGGCGCTCCCGTGGGACGCCCGCGCCGCCGTGTTCCTGCGCGCCGCCGACCTGCTCGCCGGCCCCTGGCGCGATCGCGTGAACGGCGCCACGATGCTCGGCCAGGCGAAGACGGTGCACCAGGCGGAGATCGACTCCGCGTGCGAGCTCATCGACTTCTGGCGGTTCAACTCCCACTACTACCAGGAGATCGTCGCCCAGCAGCCGATCGCCCACTCGCCGGGCGTCTGGAACCGCCTCGATCACCGGCCCCTCGACGGCTTCGTGTTCGCCGTCACGCCGTTCAACTTCACGTCCATCGGCGGCAACCTCCCCACCGCCCCGGCGTTGTGCGGCAACACCGTGATCTGGAAGGCGGCGACGACCTCCGCGCTGGCGTGCTGGCAGATCTTCCAGCTCCTGCGCGCGGCCGGGCTCCCCGACGGCGTGATCAACTTCGTGCACGGCCGCGGCGCCGAGGTGGGCGACCTCGTGCTGAAGCGCCGCGAGCTCGGCGGCATCCACTTCACGGGCTCCACGCCGGTCTTCCAGGGCATGTGGCGCACCGTCGGCGAGAACATCGCGCGCTACGCGCAGTACCCGCGGCTCGTGGGCGAGACGGGCGGCAAGGACTTCATCGTCGCCCACGCGAGCGCCGATCCCCAGGCGCTCGCCGTGGCGATCGCCCGCGGCGGCTTCGAGTACCAGGGCCAGAAGTGCTCCGCGGCGAGCCGCGTGTACGTGCCCGACAGCCTCTGGCCCGAGGTGAAGCGCCGCACCTGCGAGATGGTCGCCGAGATGAAGCAGGGCGACGTGCGCGACTTCTCCAACTTCGTGGCGGCGGTCATCGATCAGCGCGCGTTCCGCAAGCACGAGGCCTACCTCGCGCTCGCCCGCGAGAACGACGTCTGCGTGGGCGGGACCGCCGACGGTTCGAAGGGCTGGTACGTGAAGCCCACGCTGGTGCGCGTGGACGATCCCCATCACAAGCTGATGGAGGAGGAGATCTTCGGCCCGATCGTCACGGCGTACGTGTACCCGGAGGCGAAGTGGGACGACGCGCTCCGCCTCGTCGACACGTCGAGCCCCTACGCGCTGACCGGCGCGCTCTTCGCCCGCGATCGGCACGTCATCGCCGCCGCGTCGGAGGCGCTGCGCGGCGCGGCCGGGAACTTCTACGTGAACGACAAGCCCACCGGCGCCGTCGTCGGCCAGCAGCCGTTCGGCGGCGGGCGCGCCAGCGGCACCAACGACAAGGCCGGCGCGCCGCAGAACCTGCTGCGGTGGATCTCGCCGCGGGCCATCAAGGAGACGTTCGCGCCCCCGACGGACTGGCGATACCCGTTCCTGGGTTGACACCGCCGCAAAAGCGCGTAACGTGGTGAGCAGATCCCCTGGTTGCGGACTTCCCGGCCAAAGGATCGATGGGACGCCGCTCCGCGGGGCCTCGGCCTCGCAGTGACGGCGTCCGGGTATCGCACGTCGATGCCGCCGTGTGCCGGCGACCGTGGCCGGCGCCGCACCGTCGCAGATCTGCCGCCGTCCGGGAGGACGTTGACGACGATGAATGCACGTCAGGCCTGACAATCCCCTGATCGTCCAGGGAGACGGCAAGGTTCTCCTCGAGACGAAGCATCCTCGCTACGAGGAGGTCCGGGACTTCCTGTCCCGCTTCGCGGAGCTGGAGACCTCGCCCGAGCACCTGCACACCTACCGCATCCACCCGCTGTCGCTGTGGAACGCCGCCAGCTCGGGGATGCGCCGCGACGAGATCGTGGACGGGCTCCGCGCCTGGTCCAAGTTCGACGTCCCGCCCGACGTGCTCACGAAGGTCGGCGAGACCATCGAGCGCTACGGCCTCGTCCGGCTCGTCGCGCACCCGGAGAACCCGAAGCTTTTGCGCCTCGAGTTCGCCACCGCCTACGTCGCCAAGCTCGTGGGGCAGGTGAAGTCGGTGCAGGAGCTCCTGATCGAGGACGGCAAGCGCTACTTCTCCATCCAGGGCGGCCACCGCGGCATCTTCAAGCAGCGCATGCTCACCGCGGGCTGGCCCGTGGAGGACGTCGCCGGCTTCCTCGACGGCGACCCGCTCGAGATCCGGCTGCGCGAGACCCTGCTCGGCAACCGTCAGCCCTTCCTGTTGCGCGACTACCAGGTCGCCTCCGCCGAGCGCTGGTACCAGGGAGGCGGCCCCTCGGGCGGGCACGGCGTCATCGTGCTCCCGTGCGGCGCGGGCAAGACGATCGTGGCGATCAAGGCGATGTCGCTGGTCAACCAGCACACGCTGATCCTCGCGACGAACGGCGCGGCGGTGCACCAGTGGGTCCGCGAGATCCTCGACAAGACGCAGCTGCGGCCCGATCAGGTGGGCGCCTACACCGGCGACGTGAAGGAGATCCGCCCCGTCACCGTGGCGACCTACCAGATCCTCACGTGGCGCGCCTCGAAGGACGAGAAGTTCGCGCACCTCCACCTGTTCGAGGACCACAACTGGGGCCTCATCGTCTACGACGAGGTCCACCTCTTGCCGGCGCCCGTGTTCGGCGCCACGGCCGATCTGCAGGGTCGCCGCCGCCTCGGCCTCACCGCCACGCTCGTGCGCGAGGACGGCCGCGAAGGCGACGTCTTCAGCCTCGTCGGGCCCAAGCGCTTCGACATGGCCTGGCAGACGCTCGAGGAGCGCGGCTTCATCGCCGAGGCCAAGTGCTTCGAGGTGCGCGTGCCGTTCGACAACGGCGGCTTCCAGCACTACGAGAAGGCGCGCGAGGGCGAGAAGTTCCGCCTCGCCGCCACCAACCCCGCGAAGCTGCGCGTGCTCGACGACCTCGTCGCGAAGCACCGCGACGACAACGTGCTCGTCATCGGCACCTACCTCGAGCAGCTCCACGACATCGCGCGCCGCTACAAGGCCCCGCTCATCACGGGCGAGACCCCCGGCCGCGAGCGCGAGGACCTCTTCGACAAGTTCCGCACGGGGAAGATCAAGCTCCTCGTGGTCAGCAAGGTCGCCAACTTCTCGATCGACCTGCCCGACGCGAACGTCGCCATCCAGGTGTCGGGGAGCTTCGGCTCACGCCAGGAGGAGGCGCAGCGGCTCGGCCGCATCCTCCGCCCGAAGAAGGAAGGTCACGCCTTCTTCTACTCGGTGGTCACCCGCGAGACGAAGGAGCAGGAGTTCGCGATGAAGCGACAGCTGTTCCTGACCGAGCAGGGCTACCGCTACTACGTCCAGGAAGCGCCTCTCGCCTCGTAGGGGGCGTACGGAGGCAGAGGGAATCGCAGATGCCGTTCGAGCGCAGCGAGGGAGCGTCCGAGGAAGGGGGCGGCCGTCGTCGTCGTCGTCGCCGCCGTCGTCGTGGCGGAGGCCCCGACGTCGGCCACGAGAACGGGGCGGCGGAGCCCGTCGTCCGGGAAGACGCGGAGAGCGAGGCGCCCGCCCGCCCCCGCGGTCGCCGGCTCGCCCGCGAGGACGCGGAGGGGCAGGGCGTCCCGCTCCCCTCCACCGGGAAGCTGGTCCACCGCCCGCGCACCCACCGTCGCAAGTGGAAGCCGATGGCCGGGATGGCCCGTCGTCGTCGCCTCTCCCGCGTCGAGATCGACGACCTCGTCCAGTACTTCTCGCGCCTCCCGGAGCCCCTCCTCGGCGCGCTCTACCGCGCGCTGGGCGGCCAGCCGACGCGTGTGCCGGACACCGAGCGCATGGTGCACCTCACGGTGCGCGCCGTCGCTCAGGGCAACCGCCTCGGCGGGCTGGTGCACCAGATGCACCAGCGGGATCGCCAGGCGCTCGCCGCCCTGATCCAGTGCGGCGGCATCGCGCACGCGGACGAGTTCCACCGCGAGCTGGTGCTCGTGCTGGGCGGCCGCGAGCAGGACTGGGCGCGCACGATGCAGGTGCTGGGCGACCGCGGGCTCGTCTTCGCGAGCGACGCCATCGAGGACGGCTTCTACTACCTCGTGCCCGAGCCGCTGGTCGATCAGCTCCTCGAGCACCTCGAGAGCGAGCTCGCGCTCCCGACGTTCCAGCACGAGGACGTGCGCGTGGTGGACCAGCGGCCGTTCTGCCCGCCGCTGGACTTCTCGCTCACCACGCTGGCGACCTACCTCGACCAGCGCCCGCCGCGCCTCACGCAGCGGCAGGAGGTCTTCAAGGGCCACAAGGACGAGCTCGACCGCTTCTTCGCGCAGGTGTGGAGCCCGGACTCCGAGCTGTTCAACCTGCACTTCGACTTCCTGATGATGCACGGGATGATCGAGCTCCGCGGCGATCGCGTCGCGGTCAACCGCGACGTCATCGAGGAGTGGCTGAACCTCGAGCCCGAGGATCAGCGCGACCTCGTCTTCCGCGCGCTCGAGAAGCGCTTCCCGCTGTCCGAGTGGGTGCTCTGGGCGATTCAGAGCGGCAAGGGCGAGTGGATCCCCGAGGCGCCGCTCGTGGCGCTGTACCGCCGCTGGAAGCGCGGCGAGGACTGGCGCGAGCGCTTCCACAAGGGCATCTACGCGTCGCCCCGCGGCACCGAGCGCGAGGGCTACAGCTTCACGCCGCTCGTCACCTGCGGGATGGTCGAGCTCGGGATGTGGGGCCAGCAGAAGTTCTTCCGGCTCTCGCCCCGCGCCACCGCGTTGCTCGATCCCCCCGAGGACGAGGGGTTCAAGCAGTTCTACCTGACGCCCAGCTACGAGATCATGGCGCCGGCGGGGCTCGCCCCCATCCTGCTCTTCCGCATCGGCGAGCTCGCCGAGCTGACCGGCTGCGATCGCGCCAACACCTACAAGATCACCGAGGTGACGATCGAGCAGGCCCTGCACAAGGGCTGGCGCCGCGAGGAGGTCTTCGACTTCCTGCGCGAGAACAGCCAGATCGGCCTTCCCGAGAACGTCGAGCAGACCTTGCGCGCCTGGATGGGCCAGGAGGGCGACGTCGAGTTCCACGAGATCACCGCGCTGACCGTGCACCGGAGCGCCGTGCGCCGGTTCGAGGCCCTGCGGGCGATCAAGCCGTTCCTGCTCCACCGCTTCGCGCCCGGGCTCTACGCCGTGGACCGCCGGCGGCTCCCGGAGATCGCCGCGGCGCTCGCCGAGTCGGGCTTCAACCCGTCGAAGGAGATCCGCAGGTACCCCGCGGACGAGGAGGCGGCCGAGGCGCGCGAGCGGCTCCACCTCCTGCTCGCCGAGGCGCGCGAGCAGCGCGAGGATCCGATCGCCCGCGCGCACTCCGCGGACACCCAGCCCGAGGAGCTGCGCCCCATCCCGGGCGGCAACGTCGCGCAGGGCGCCGCGCGCCAGAAGAAGCGCGAGCAGGGGCCGCCGCGCACCTCCACGACCGAGCTTCGCGCCATCATCGACCGCGCCATCTCGCAGGGGCTGTGGGTCGAGATGACGTACCTGTCGGCGAAGGACCAGACGCGCAAGCAAATCGTCGTCGTGCCCGAGCGCATCGCGCTCAACCGCGAGGGCAACGCCGTGCTCGTCGCCACAGACGTGGCCCAGAACCTCAAGCTGTCCTACGCGCTCGCGCAGATCGAGCGCGCGCGGTCGGCCGAGCCGAAGAGCGCGTAGGAGCGGGACCGCGAAGGGCGTTACGAGGCCGGCATGTTCGGCCTCCTCCTGCTCGGCGCCTGCGCCAAGCATCCTTCTCCGTCCTGCTCCGGGGACGGGATCGCCACCTGGGACGAGATCCAGGTGAAGGTCCCCGCGACTGTCCGGCCCGAGGACTACCCCGAGGCGGCGCGAGGGCTCCCCGACACGCGTTGCGTCGTCCGCATGCACGTCGACGAGCGCGGCGAGCCCACGAAGGTCGAGCCCCGCGCGTGCCCGGAGGTGTTCGTGTCCGCCGCCACCGCCGTCGCGATGCGGTACCGCTTCTACCCGCTGAAGTGCGACGGCGTGGCGAAGGAGGCGAGGTTCGATCTCGCCGTCGACTTTCGCGCCGCGGGAGATTGACGGCGTCCTTTCGGCCATGCGATGGGCCGCGTTAGCTGGCCCGGATGTTCACGCTGATCAACGTCGCGCTCGCCGAGGAGCCCGCCCCGACCGGCGAGCCCGGGCCGAACCCGGACACGACCCCGGTCGAGAGTGAGGGGCCCCCGCCCGCCGAGGAGGGGGGCGGCGTCGTCGGCGGAGAGATCGGCGGCTCGTTGTCTCCGGGGACGACGCGGGTCGGCCAGTGGCAGGAGATCCAGGTCCGGAAGCGCCGGAAGATCACCCGTGCCGACTACCCGGAGGAGGCGAGCGCGCGCGGGCTCGGTGACCAGCGTTGCGTCGTACGGATCTTCGTCGACGAGGAGGGGATGCCCACCCGCGCCGAGCCCCGGTCGTGCGCCGAGCCCTTCCACGAGTCCGCGCGCGCGATCGCGATGCGGTTCCGGTTCTATCCGCTCGTCGCCGACGGGAAGCCGGTCCCCGGGCAGTTCGACATGACCATCCAGTTCAAGGCGGAGCCCTGAATGCCCACCGACGAACGCTCCTTCGAAGCCGCCCTCGCCGAGCTGGAAGCGCGCGTGCAGCGCCTCGAGCGAGGCGAGATCGCGCTCGACGACGCGCTGCGCCTCTTCGAGGAGGGCGTCGCCCTCGTCCGGGAGTGCCACGAGAAGCTCGACGCCGCGGACGCCCGGATCGTGGCCCTCACGGGCACTCCGGATGCCGTCGTGGAGCGCCCGGGCGACGAGCCATGACGGTTCGTTGACAGCCAAACGGGTCTGAAAGCGGTAGACTCTCGCGCCCGTTCTCCCGCACGGGAGGCGACCTCCAACCATGTTCGAAAACGTCGGCCGAAACACCCAGCGGCAGAGGAAGCGCCAGGCCGGCGCGCTGCTGCTGTCCCTCGTCCTCAACGGCTCCTTCATGGGCGGGCTCGTGTGGCTCGGCTCCCGCGTGGTGGAGGAGGTCTCGAAGGAAGACGACACCGTCGAGGTGGCCGTCGAGCTCTCCGCGCCCCCGCCTCCGCCTCCGCCTCCGCCTGCCGGCGGGAAGAAGAAGACGGAGAAGAAGGAGAAGAAGCCCGACGAGATCAAGCCCGTCGTCGAAGAGGTGCCCGTCGAGGTCAAGCCGCTCGAGGAGCCCGAGACCGAGGAGGTCGTCGAGGAAGAAGGCGTCGAGGGCGGCGTCGAGGGCGGCGTCGAAGGCGGCGTCGTCGGCGGGGTCGTCGGCGGCGAGCTCGGCGGTCAGCTCGGCGGTCAGCTCGGCGGCGACGGCGTGAAGGTCGTCCACTGGTCCGAGGTCCAGGTGAAGGTCCCGGCGAACGTCCGCCCGGACGACTACCCCGAGGCCGCCAGCGCCCTGAACATGCCCGCGACGCGCTGCGTCGTGCGCATCCACATCGACGAGAAGGGCCTGCCCGAGTCGGTCGAGCCCAAGAACTGCCCGGAGCTCTTCCACTCCGCCGCGCAGAAGGTCGGCATGCGCTACCGCTTCTACCCGCTGAAGGAGAACGGCAAGCCCATCAAGGCCCAGTTCGACCTCGCGCTCAACTTCAAGCCCGCGAACGACTGAGAGGAACTCAAGATGGATCTGACCCCGCAGCACCTCTGGGCGTCGATGGGCGTCCCCGCGAAGCTGGTGTTCTTCCTGCTCATCGGGATGCTCATCTGGTGCGTGTACGTCGGGATCGAGCGCATGCTCTACTTCGTCAAGGCGCGCGCGCAGTCCCGCACCGTCGCCGACGGGGTGGCCAAGCCGCTCGCCAACGGCGACCTCGACGCGGCGCTGAAGGTCGTCAACGACCCGGCGAACAAGCTCTCGTACCTCGGCCTCATCCTGAAGATCGGGCTGACCGAGTACAAGGCGCGCGCGGATCGCCACGGCGTCGACGCGGCGAAGCGCGGGCTGGAGCGCATGGCCCTGACCGAGGCGGCCAACATGCGCAAGGGCATGAACGTCCTCGCGACCACGGGCTCCACCGCGCCGTTCGTCGGGCTGGTCGGCACCATCTTCGGCATCATCAACGCCTTCGCGGTGATGGCCGAGGCCGGCGGCGGCGACCTCACCGCCATCTCCGGCGGCATCGCCGAGGCGCTGGTCTCCACGGCCGTCGGCATCGCCGTCGCGATCGCCGGTGTGTGGGTCTACAACTACTTCAACGCGGTCATCGACGACATCCAGAAGGACATGACCACGTCCATCGCGGAGCTCGTGGACTTCCTCGAGAAGGACCTCATCCGCCGCGCCGAATCCCAGGCCGCCAAGTAGGAGCCGACGCAGATGGGCGCGAAGGTCGGGGGCAAGAAGGGCGGCGCGATGGCGGACATCAACGTCACGCCGCTCGTCGACGTCGTGCTCGTGCTCCTCATCATCTTCATGGTCGTCACGCCCATGTTGTCGTCGGGCATCGACGTCGCCCTCCCGAAGGTGAAGACCGCCGAGGAGGAGAAGGACATGGGCCAGCACCTCGTCATCTCCGTCCGCAACGACGGCGCGGTCTTCGTCGACCGCGAGCAGGTGACGAAGGAGTCGGTGGTGGCGAAGGTCGAGGACGTCCGCGGCAACCGCCCGATCCTCGTGAAGGGCGACAAGACCGTCACGTACCGCCAGGTCCGCGAGGTCCTCGACGTGCTGAACGAGGGGCTGCAGGGCGCGGACACCGTGCTCCTCGCGGCCGAGAAGCTGAAGGAGTAGCCGCCGATGGGAATCCAGGTGGGCAAGGACCAGCCCGGCGGCATGGACGAGATCAACGTCACGCCGCTCATCGACGTCGTGCTGGTACTGTTGATCATCTTCATGGTGCTCACGCCGATCACCGTACAGAAGATGGCCTCCAACCTCCCGCCGCCGGACATGGAGGAGCCGCCCGAGCCGCCGCCGGACCAGCCTCCCGACCAGCTCCTCGTCGCCGTGTACGCGGACGGCTCGCTCGCGCTCAACCTCGAGACGCTCGCGGACGAGGAGCTCCGCAAGCAGGTCACGAGACGGCTGCGCAGCAAGGAGAAGAAGACCGTCTTCATCGACGCGCACCCCGACGCCAACTACGGCCGGGTCGTCAACGTGATGGACATGGTGCGCGAGGCCGGCGCCTCGAAGGTGGGGCTCGCCGAGATGAAGGACGAGGGTCCTGCCAAGCTCGAGCCCGGCGCGGTGCTCCCCGGCGAGGGTGGCGCGCCCGTGCCGGTGCCCGTGCCCCCGACGCCGTGACCGCATTCGAGCGCGCGGGCGGCGAGGCGGTCGTGCGCGCGATCGTCGACCGGTTCGTCGATCGCTGCTTCGACGACCGCATCATCGGCTTCTTCTTCGCGGGGCGCGACCGCGAGCGCGTGAAGCGCCATGAGTTCGAGCACGCCGCCGCCGTGCTCGGCGGGCCCGTGGCCTACGCGGGCCGCCCCATCCCGGAGCTGCACCGGCCGCTGAAGATCAACGGCGGGCAGTTCCGGCGGCGGCTCGCGCTCCTGAAGCAGGAGATCGAGCGCGAGGGGGTGCCCGAAGACGTTCGCGACGCGTGGCTCGAGGCGCAACGGCGCATGGAAGCGCGCATCACCGACGGGAGCGACTGTGCTCCGCCCCGGTGACCGCGCCCCCTCGCTCGTGGCCCAGCCCGTGTTCGGCCTCCCCGTCCGCAGCGACGCGGGGCCGCTCGCGCTCGTGTTCGTCCGGTCGTTGTCCGGGTGGATCGCGCGGGAGGCGCTCGCCCGGATCGCCGGCGTGTTCGCGCGCTTCGACGAGGCCGGCGTGCGGGTGGCGGCGGTGACGCGCTGCGAGCTCGAGCTCGCGCGCGACTTCGTCCCCCGCGAGCACGTGCTTTTCCCGGTGATCGTCGACGCCGACGGTGGCTGGTTCGACGCGTTCGGCGTGGGCCGCGATCGCGGGCTCGCCGGCACGCTCCTGCGGCCCCAGCTCCTCCCCAACCTCGTCGCGGCCGTCGGGCGAGGGCGGGGCAAGCCCGACGGGGGCGCCGACCAGCTCGGCGCCGAGGTGCTCGTCGGGGCCGACGGCGTCGTGCGGCACGCGCGGTACGCGCGCTCGGCGCTGGAGTTGCCCGACGTCGAGGGGCTGTGGGCGGCGTCGCGCTCCTGAGCCTCCTCGCCTGCGAGGGGCTCGCCGATCCCCGCGCGGCGGTGGTGCCGCGGGAGCTCGCGCTCGTGGTCTACCTGGGGAGCGGTCGGTACGCGTCCGTGCTCGCGGACTTGAGCCGGAACCCACGGCGCGAGGTCGATCTGCGCCTCGGCGAGGGCCTCGTCGTCTACGACGGACGCCGGGTGTGGGAGCTCGCCGAGGAGGCCGGGACGGTCGTCGTCACCGAGCTCGTCTCCGGCAACGTGACGACGCTGCCGGTCACGGGCGTGGTCCTGCGCGTGGCGGACGGGCGCGTGTGGGTCGACACCGGCACCGACGTCGTGGCCTGCGAGCTGCGCGCCCACACCTGCGCCTCGGCCGACCTCCCGGGCACCCTGCGCGACACCTACGACGGCCCCGGCGAGGGCTTCCGCGTCGTGCAGCGCGACGGCCGGCTCGTGCTGCTCCTCCCGAGCGAGGCCGACGACGCGGAGGGCACCGCGATCACCGGCCGGTACGACAACGTCGTCGCGATGCACTGGATCACCGAGCCCGACGATCTGGTGCGGCCGGTGCTCGACCGCCACTTCCGCGGCCGGGCCTCGCTGGTGCTCGCGGAGGTGACGCCCGCCGTCGACGGCGACCTCGCCGAGTGGTCGCCGGCGGACGCCGTGGTGGTCGAAGCGCCCTGGCAGATCGAGGAGGGCGGCGAGGCCTGGGGCGGGCCCCGGGACGGGAGCTTCAGCGTCGCGGCGGCGCGAACCGACACGGCGGTCTGCCTCGCCGGGCGAGTGCGCGACGACGACGTGCGTGCCGGCGACCGCCTCCGGCTCGCGGTCGGCCCGCTGACGGAGGAGGTGCCGCTGGTCGGGCCGATCCCCGCGCGCGCGGCCCGCGCCGAAGACTGGTTCGGCGTCGCCTACGAGGTCTGCATCGACCTGCCGCCCCGCTTGCTCGCCCAGGTCACGCTGCGCTTCACCGTCGCGTTCGACGACCTCGACGAGGACGGCGCGACCGTGCTCTCCGCGGCGCCCCCCGTCGCGGGAGTCCCGGGGGGGATGCTCAGGGCGGGGCGGTAGGCGCGACGAACAACACGATCACGGCGGTCACGAGATAGAGCCCGATCGTCGCGAGGATCGGCCGGTCGCGCAGCAGGGTCTCGTCGGGCGCCGCGCCCTCGCCCTTCTGGTCCATCAGGTAGATGTACCGGAAGATCCCGTACAAGACGAACGGGAGCGTGAGCAGGAGCCACGGCGTGGGCGAGCCCAGCACCGTGTAGAGGCTGTAGCTGATGATCGTGCCGCTCGTCGTGATCGCCTGGAACTCCTGCAGCATCGCGGGGCTGTAGTCGGCGAGCGCCTTTCGCGTGCCGCCCCCCGTCCCTTCGAGCATGAGGATCTCGCCCCGGCGCTTGTTGAAGCCGAGGAACAGCGCGAGGAAGGCGGTGCAGAGCAACAGCCACGGCGAGATGCGGACGTCGATCGCGACCGCCCCGGCGACCGCGCGCCAGATGTAGCAGGCGGCGAGGAACATCACGTCGAGGATGACGTAGTGCTTGAAGAAGCCCGAGTACGACAGGGTCGTGGCGAAGTAGAGCCCGGCGACCATGACGAACGGCACGTTCACCACCCAGGCGACGGCGATCGCCCCGAGGAACGCGCCGCCCATGAGCACCCAGGCGCCCACGGGGCCGATCTCGCCGCTGGCGAGCGGGCGATGGCGCTTCTTCGGGTGCTTGCGGTCGGCGTCGACGTCGCGCCAGTCGTTGAAGACGTAGCCGGTGCTGGAGAGGAGGCAGAAGGCCACGAAGGCGAGCCCGACCTTCCACCACGCGGCGGGGTCGGTGAAGTGATTCGAGAAGATCAGCGCGGCGAAGAGCAGGCCGTTCTTGGTCCACTGCTTCGGCCGTAGGGCCGCGAGCGCCGCGAGGGCGAGAGGACGGCGCGGCCCCTCGTGGGGGACGGTCAAGTCAGGGTTCCTTCTTCTTCAGGTCCATCGAGTCGAACGTCAGCACCCGCATCTGGTTGTAGTCGAGCGACACGCGGGCCTCCGCGCCCGCGTAGCCCGCCCCGGTCACGCGAACCACGGCGGTCCGCCCCGCGGGGAGCGTCGTCGTGAGCGGGGATGCGCCCGAGAGCCTGCGTCCGTCGACCTCGACCGCGGCGCCCTCGGGGAAGTGGATCTCCAGGACGGGGTCGAGCTTCACGACGACGGGCGCGCCGGGGGTGTCGCCCGCGCTGCCGACCACGAGCCCGATCGCGAAGCCGAACACGAGCATCGCGAACACCGCGAGCCCGTACAGCAGGTGCACGTGCGTCGGCGTCCCGATGGGCGAGGTGGGGCGCGACTGGAGGGGACGCGACGCGGGCGTGCGAGGCGGGTTCGTCTTCTGCGCGGCGGGCGCGGGCGGTCCCGGCTTCGGCGTCTTCAGCGGCGAGGGCGGCGGCGCCGACTTCGCGGCGCTCTTTCCCGGGTCGGAGCGGATGACGGTCTCGACGTCGTTCCACTGGTGGGCCGCGGAGGGGGCGGGCCGGATGAGCGTGCTCTCGTCGGCGAGCCCCGCGACCGGCCCGAACGCGCCGGTCTCCTGCTGGGGGAGGCCGCGCAGGAGCGCCGCCGCGTCGCCGATGGTGCTGTCGCCCGACGGCAGCGCGCCGGGGATGGGCCGGCCCACCGGGAGCGGCCGCGTCGCCCGTCCGCCGGAACCCGAGTCGTCGTCGAGCGACACGTCGTCGGCGGCGGGGGCGGGCGGCGGCGGGAGGGTCGCGTTGCCGGGCGTCTGCGGGCGCGGCTCGGCCTCGGGGAAGAGCCCCTTCAGGAACGCGGCGAGCGTGGACGCCGAGAAGATGAAGCCCGCGTCGTGGAAGAAGCGGTCGAGCGCGTCCTTGAAGGCCGTCGCCGTCTGGAACCGCTCGGACGGGTTGACCTTCAGGGCCTGCTCGACGACGAGGTCGAGCGAGTACGGCACGTCGGGGTTGACGTAGCTCGGCGGCTCGAACTGGCCGCGGCGGATCGCCTCGATGGTGGCGAGCTCCGAGGGCTGGCGGAAGGGGTGGCGCCCGGTGAGCAGCTGGTAGAGCACGACGCCCGCGGAGAACAGATCGGAGCGCTGGTCCACCGTGCCGCCGCTGGCCTGCTCCGGGCTCATGTAGTCGAAGCGGCCCTTCACGACGCCCGACATCGTCTCCAGCGCCTTCACCGAGGCCTTCGCGATGCCGAAGTCGGTGAGCTTCACCTCGCCCTGGAACGACAGCAGGATGTTCGCGGGCGAGATGTCGCGGTGCACGATGTTGAGCGGCACGGGGCGCCCGCCGCGCATCACCTGCCGGTGATGCGCGTACTCGAGCCCCTTGAGCATCTCGATGAGCACGTAGACCGCGTGGGGGACGGGCAGGGTGATGTTCTTGTCGGCGCACCGGCCCAGGAGCTGGCCCAGATCCCGCCCGTTCACGTACTCCATCGCGATGTAGAACTGCTGGTCGACGTTCCCGAGGTCGAGGATCTGCACGATGTTGGCGTGCGACAAGAGCCCCGCGACCTTCGCCTCGTCGACGAGCATGTCGACGAACTCGGGGTTGGCCGTGAGGTGCGGCAGGATGCGCTTGATCGCGAAGGTTCGGTGGAAGCCGCCGATGCCGTCGAGGCGGGCCTTGAAGATCTCCGCCATGCCGCCCGCAGCGATGCGTTCGAGGATCTGGTACTTGCCGAAGCGCTGCGGCTCCGAGGCTACCTGGGGCACGACGGTCCTGAGGGTCGGTCGCGCGGAGTGTACCACCCCGCTCGCCCGCAGCCTGACGGGCCGCTTGCGCCACCAACGGACTTGCAACTTTTTGCAAGAGGAGTAGAGTGCCGCCGCTTCGGATGGGCTCCGTCGACCACGTCCACATCCGGAGCCCCCGCCAAGTCTCGACGGGGCCCACGTTCCGCCCCTGCGGGGGCGCAAGAGGTCCGGAAACAACATGGTTGCTCTTCTCGCTCTGTTCGCCTGCTCTCCCGAGCCCGCCTCCATCAAGTTCGACGGCGAGCCGACCGTCACCGTCCACGCGATGGACGCGGTCGCCGTCCAGAAGGCCACCGTCCTCGACGCGGACGGCAAGGCCCTCGAGCCGCAGCCCACGCTGACCTGGACGGTGAACCCGCCCGCGGTCGCGAAGCTCGACGGCGCGAAGGTGGCGCCGGTCGCCAACGGCGAGGCCACGGTCGAGGCGGCCGTCGGCGCCGTCAAGAACCAGTACAAGTTCGTCGTCGCGCTCCCCGACAAGGTCGAGATCGCCGGCTACACCGCGGGCACGCCCTGGCCGGCCGGCCAGAGCGCCAAGCTCGAGGGCAAGGTCATGGCGGGCGACAAGGCCGTCGAGGGCCAGACCGTGACCTGGTCGTCCAACAACGAGGCGGTCGCCACCGTCGCGGCGGACGGCACGGTGAACGGCGTGGCCGACGGCACCGCCACCATCACCGCCACGGCGGGCACGCTCACCGCGACGGTCGACGTCACCATCGGTGGCGCGGTCGCGGCGGCCCCGGCGGACGCGGCGGCTCCGGCCCCGCAGTAGGCTCGCGCTTACGCACGAGAGGCCCGGTCGTGAGACCGGGCCTCTTCGTTTTTGGGGAGACGCAACCGCCAAGACGCCCAGGGAACGCCGAGATCGCCAAGGAGCACTCGTGGCGCCGAAGGCGCCCCTCTCCACGGTCTTGGCGCACTTGGCGCCCTCTTGGCGTCTTGGCGGTTGCCTTTCGTTCGAGACCTAGAAGCTCTCGAGGTTCGTCGCCTTCGGCTTCAGGTCCGCGATGCCGATCTCCGGCTTCGTGCCCGGGTACACGTCGACGATCTTGATCTCGATCTCGCCGAACGCGCCGCCGTTGAAGCCGTTGAAGCCCGGCGTTTCGGCGAACTGCGGGTTCTTGAGGTCGTCGGCGAGCACCGTGGTCTTCTTCAGCGCGCCGACCGTGATCTCGACCGTCTTGGGGCGCGCGTAGTCCTTGCCCACCGGCACGAAGCCGACGCTGGAGACGCCGAAGCCGTTCGGGTTGAGCGTGATGGTGGTCTCGCCGATCGGCGCGGTGAACGGGGTCTTCGGGTTGCCGTCGAGCAGGGCGTCCTTCTTGTCCTCGCCGGCGCTCACCGACAGGAGCTTCGGCACGGCGTCGAACTCCTTCAGGTAGAGCTGCATCTCGGCCACCGCGAGGTTCGGAAAGTCCTCGCCGTCCCACGTGTCGAGGATCGTGACCTTCGCCTTGCCGCCGAAGAGCCCGGCGGCGATCTTGGCGTCGGGGATGTCGAACACCTGCATCTCGCGCTTGTCGGCGACGTCGAGGGTCGCGGTGCCGACCTGCTGCGGCGTCTGGGTGTCGTCGAGCGCGTAGATGTCGACGCGCACCTTCTTCACCCGGGGGTAGTCGCCCCACGCCTCGTCGTTCTTGTTGTTCCCGGGGAAGATCGCGAACTTGTCGACCTCGCCCTGCGGCAGGTCGATCTCGATCCACTCGCCCTTGTTCTCGCTCTCGCCGGGGACCATCCAGCCGGTGTTGAGCTTGCCGTCGATCGCGGCGGCGCCGTTGTTGGCGTTCGCGTCGGACTTGCCCTTCTGGAAGGCGGAGACCTTCGCGCCCGCCCACGCGGTGAGCGGCAGGGCGAGCACGAGGCTGGCGATGAGCGGACGCATGTCTCCTCCGGGCTAGTCGCGGTCGACGATGATGAACTCGACGCGCCGGTTCTGCGCGCGCCCCTCCTCCGTATCATTCGTGGAGATCGGGTTCATCTCGCCGAAGCCGCGGGGGTCGAGGCGCGCGGCGTCGACGCCGCGGCTCACGAGGTAGGCCTTCACGGACTCGGCGCGGGCCTGCGACAGCTTGAGGTTCATGATGTCGTCGCCGACGTTGTCGGTGTGGCCCTCGATGCGGATGCGCTTGAGCTCCTTGTGCTCGCCGATCACCTGGGCGATCTCGTTGAGCAGGTCGTAGCTGCGCTCCTGGATCGTCGCCTTGCCGAAGTCGAAGAAGATGACGTCGTTGATCTTGATGGCTTCCTTCGTGACGACGACGCGCGCGGTGCGCAGGCGCTCGTCGGGGCAGCCGTCCTCGTCCTCGAAGTTGTTGAGGTCCTCGGCGTCGTACGGGCAGCGGTCGATGTCGTCCTTCATGCCGTCGCCGTCGGAGTCCTCGACCGGCTTGTCGTCGGGGCAGCCGTCGTCGTCCATGTAGCCGTTGACCTGCTCCGGCTGATCCGGACACCGGTCGGCGGCGTCGGCGACACCGTCCTTGTCGTTGTCCGTGTCGGGGCAGCCGTCGTTGTCCATGTGCCCGTCGTCGTCCTCGGGGTCGTTCGGGCACTGGTCGACGTCGTCGTTGCGGCCGTAGGCGTCGTTGTCGAGCTCGGGGCAGCCGTCCTCGTCCTGGTACTTGTCGGGGTCCTCGGCGTTCTTCGGGCACTGGTCCTGCCCGTCGGGGATGTCGTCCTTGTCCGCGTCGTGCGCGTTGGGGTCGAAGGAGGGGGCGATCACCACGCCACCGTACAGCCGCAGGTCCGGCGAGCCGATCCCGCCGAGCACGCCGACGCCGCCACCCGCGTTGACCGCGACCCACTTGCCGATCAGCACCTTGCCGGTGAGCAGGGCCTCGGCGGGGTTCTGCGCGGTGCGCGAACCCATCGTGGCGCCGTGGAACTCGAGGTCGATCTCGATGGGCTGGGCCGGGTGGATGCCGAGGCCCACGCCGTACTGGAACTCGTTGCCGACGG
The DNA here is from genome assembly GCA_049322475.1 of Myxococcota bacterium. Lineage (GTDB taxonomy): Bacteria > Myxococcota_A > UBA796 > UBA796 > SXON01 > JBMOQZ01. The sequence continues at coordinate 38,385 of JBMOQZ010000270.1, forward strand.
ACACGTCGCGGATGCGCGCGGTGTCGCGGACCTGGTAGCCGGCGTTGAACGCCACGCGCCACAGATAGGTGCGCTGGTGGATGGAGGCGTCGGACAGCTCGACGATGAGCTTCGGCGCGACGGTGACGCCGCCCTCGCCGAGGTAGTCGGTCGAGCCGCCGCTGGGCACGCCGATCGGCACCGCGACGGCGACGCCGACGGGCACGTAGTCGCGGTCGAGGATCGCGCCCTTTGGCGTGATCACGACGTCGCCGATGCCGGTGACGCTGGTGGAGCCGACGACGCCGTTGGGGTCGTCGAGGCCGGCGAGGTCCCACCCCGACTGCGCCGCGATGAACGGCATGTCGATGGTGAGGCTGGCGAAGCGCGTGAAGCCCATGCCGACCTGGAAGTTGGTCGTCACGCGGCTGTTGACGAGCCCGTCGGTGCTCTCGTCGGCCGTCCCGCCACCCGGCGACAGCCGGTTGCCGTCGGCGTCGACCATGACGAGCGGGTCGTCGGACCAGTTGCCCCAGGCGCCCACGCCCAGCTGGAGGTTGCCCAGCGTCGCCGCGCCCTGCACGGCGCTGTAGCCGTACATGTCGGCGTGGGGCTCGAAGATCTCGAAGTTGGTCGTCGCGTCCTGAGCGAGCGCGGGGAGGATGAGGGAGATCAAACGTCACCTCCGCGGCGACGCAGCGTCGCCACGAGCGCGAGGGCGAGCGCCGCGAGCGTCGGGAAGGCGCCCCCGCTCGCGGGGGCCACGCCGCAGAGGCCGCCGCCGCGCACCGTGGCGTTGGCCGCCGGGTTGCCCGCGCAGTTCGGGGTGTTGTCGAAGAAGCCGTCGCAGTCGTTGTCGAGCCCGTCGCAGAGCTCCTCCGCCTCGGGGTGGACCTGCGCGGAGAGGCCGTCGGGATCGGCCTCGGGGGGCAGGTCCATGCAGTCGCCCTCGTCGGAGCGGTAGGTGTCGCCGTCGAGATCGGGGATGTCGACGATGCCGTCGCAGTCGTCGTCGATCTCGTTGTCCGGCACCTCCTCGACGCCCGGCCCCACGAGCGGGTCGTCGTCGTCGCAGTCGCTGCCGGCGCAGGTCCCGCCGTCGTAGTCGTAGCCGTCGCCGTCGACGTCGCACCAGTCCACCCCGTCGCAGTCCTGGTCCTCGTCGTCGTAGGGGACCTCGGTGGCGCCCGGGTAGATGTTGCGATCGGCGTCGTTGCAGTCCTCGCCGCAGTCGCCCTCGTCGCCGTAGCCGCCGTATCCGTCGCCGTCCTCGTCGACGTCGTCGGTGCAGTCGTCGCAGTCGTTGTCGATGTTGTCGGGGTTCTCGCGGGCGCCGGGGTGCGTGTCGGGATCGGTGTCGTCGCAGTCGCCGTCGATCTCGGAGTAGCCGTCGTCGTCGTTGTCGATCGAGCCGTCGTCGCGGACGCCGTCGCAGTTGCTGTCGGTGTTGAAGTCCGACCCGACGTTGCTGTCGGTGTGGTCGGGGTTCACGTTCGCGTCGTCGTCGCGGCAGTCGCCGTCGTCCTCCGCGAAGCCGTCGCCGTCGTCGTCGCTCCCGGGATCGCTGACGCAGTACTCGTTGGGCTCGCCCGGGGTGCCCCACTCGCCGGGGTCGTCGAAGGGCTGCTCGGCGGGGCACCAGTTCAGCGAGGAATCGTTGGCCCACTCGAGGTCGAACGAGCTCGGCTGGCACTGGTGCGCGTGGTTCGTGTCGAGGCCCCAGCTCGAGTCCCACTCGACGACGTCGATGACCACCCGCTCGAACGTGATCTCGATCGAGTCGGAGCTCGACCGCAGGTCGAAGTCCGCGGGGTCGTAGACGTAGTCGACCTGGACGCCGCCGTTGTAGTCGACCGCGGTGGCGTCGGTGCTGTTGTCGCTCGCACCGAAGATGATGTAGTCGCCGATGGCGACGGCGAACGACCGCGTGATCTCGATGCTCTGGCCGCGGGAGTTGGTGATCGTGAGGCCGTCGAGATCGATGTTCTCGCCGGCGTTGTTGTAGATCTCGAACCACTCGCCGTAGGTCGAAGAGACCGCGCTCGGATCGGCCATGAACTCGGTGATCGTGACGTCGTTCTGCTCGGACGGCTCGATTCCGGCCCAGGCGGGGCCGGTCATCAGCAGGAGCAGGGCAGCGGAACTCATTCGGACTCCTGGGGGAGCCGGGTCGGTATACACGATGCGCCCGCGCTTCTCAACCAGACGAGGACGCGCTACTTGCCGAATTGGGCGATCCCCGGGTAGCCGACCCACTTGCCTTCCCAGGCCACCCACGCGCCATACAGCGGCACGAACGCCATCGGGATGAAGAGCAGGTACAGGATGCTCCCGAGCCCGCAGGTGAGCGTCGAGATGATGGCGAAGATCACGCCGAGGATCCAGACGGCGACCTGATACCCGAGCGCCTGGACCGCGTGGTACTTCACGTACTTGGATTTGTCCGAGAAGAGCAGCATCACGAGGAGCGGCCCCACGAAGGTCGCGATGTAGGGTGACAGGTGCGCGACGAGCGCCCAGGTCTTGTCGTCCGAGGTGGGCGTCTCTCCCCACGTCAGCGCGTGCTCCGCCATGACAGGCCTCCGAGGCCCGCGATGCTATCACGCCCGGTCAGCGGGCGGCCGGCACCACGAGCTTCAGGCCCGTCACGTCCTCGGTGCCCACGTCCACCGGCGAGCCGAGGCGCGCGATGGGGTCGTCGGGCGTGTAGCTGTTCGCGGTGAGGTCCTGGTACGCCTCGATCTCCACCTTGCCCATGCCCGCGGTGAGCTCGACCGACCACTCGCCCGGCTTCGCGACCGAGTGTTTTCCGAGGAAGTTGCGCTTCCCGCCGCTGGCGCCGGCCGTGAAGAAGTCGAGCATGATCGGCAGGTCCGCGCGCGCCGCATCCACGGTCCCCGACACCTTGACCTTCGGGCCGGGGGGCAGGTTGAGCTGCGGCGGCGGCGGCGGAGAGGCCGAGGGCGTCGGCGCGCCGGGCGGGGCGGGCGATCCCGAGGGCGGCGTGCTGGTGGGGCCCCCGCGCCCGCCGACCGCCAGCGTGAGCTTCACCGGCTCCGTCGGGGAGCCGCCCGACAGGTCGACGGTGACCTGCGCGAAGGGATCGGTCTCGTTGGGCCCGTTGACGTCGGGGTCCTGGAAGGCCTGCAGCTGGAGCTTCTTCAGCGTCGCGGGCACCTCGAGCTCGAAGGTCCCGGGCTCCACGAGGTGGATGGCGCCCGCGCGCTTCGTCCCCGCCGGCTGGGAGGGATCGAACTCGTTGACGTCGATCTGCACGGGGAGCGCGTCCTTCGCTTCCACCACGCCCTCGACGTGCCACGTCTCGCCGGTGTAGCCGACGTACGCGCCGTCGCCGGTGCCGCCCGCGTTGGGATCGCGGGCGACGCCCCCCTCCTGGCCCTGCTGCTCGTAGAAGCGGGGATCGAGCGGGACGTCCTCGCCCGTCACCTCCTCGAGGCATCCCGTCAGGACGAGGAGCGGAACCATGCCACCGTCTCCGCGAGCCCGTCCTCCAGCGACACCCGGGGCGCCCAGCCGAGGCGCTCGTGTGCGCGGGTGATGTCGAGCACCTTCCTCGGCATTCCGTCCGGCTTCGTCGTGTCCCAGCGCACGGTCCCCTCGTAGCCCGCGGCCCGGGCGACCGCCTCGGCGACGGCGGCGACCGTCCGCTCCTCCCCCGACCCGAGGTTGACCGGCGACGGCCCGCCGCCGACCTCGAGCAGGCGCACGACCCCCTCGGCGCAGTCGCGGACGTGGAGCAGGTCGCGCGTTGCGCGGCCGGTGCCCCAGCAGTTGCCGTCGCCGGCGACGAACTTGCGGACCAGCGCCGCGACGAGGTGACTGCGCGCGGGGTCGAAGTCGTCGCCGGGGCCGTAGAGGTTGGTCGGCACCGCGAACGCGCAGTCGAACCCGTGCTCGGCGGCGAGCGCGGCGCCGTGCACGAGCATCAGCCGTTTGGCGTGCCCGTAGGGCCCGTTGGTGGGCTCGGGCTGGCCCGCGAAGATCGCGTCCTCGCGCATCGGCTGGGGGGCGTCGACCGCGTAGGCGCACGCGGACGAGACGCCCACGAGCCGCCGCACGCCGGACCGGCGGGCGCCCTCGAGCACGTTCGTGTTGATCAGCACGTTGTCGTGGAGCGCGGTCGCCGGGTGCTTCCGCATCCACCCGATGCCCCCGCCGAGCGCCGCGCAGTGGACGACGTGGTCGGCGCCGTCGAAGTCGGCGCGCGCGCGCAGGTCGCCGTCGGCTCGCCCGAGCGGCACCGGGAACGCGCCCCGCTCGCGCAGCGCGTCGCACACGTGCCGCCCGAGGAAGCCCGTGCCTCCGGTGACGACGACGCGGGCGCCGGCGAGCTCAGACATTCGAGTAGGGGTTGCGGACCCGGACCAGCCGAAGGCCACGGATCAGCTCGTCCATCCCGCGGTGGATGTCCACCTCCGTCTGGAACCCGAGCCCGCGGATGCGCGCGTAGCTGACCTCGTAGTCGCGGCGGTCCTCGTCCTTGCCGACGTCGGCGAAGTAGAGGTGGAAGTCCATCTTCGTGCGGAGGAGGTTCACGATGTCCTCCTTCGTCAGGTTCATGGACTCGTGTCCGACGTTGAGGCGCTGGTCCTTCGCGGCGTCCCAGTTGCGCAGGAGGTGGGGCACGACCCGCGCCATGTCGCGCACGTGGATGAACGTGCGGCGGAAGTGCCGCTCGTACACGAGCAGGTAGCGGTTCACGAGCGCCTGGTACGTGAAGTCGTTGATCATGAGATCGAGGCGCAGGCGAGGCGAGAGCCCGAAGGCGGTGGCGAAGCGCAACGCGACGGTGTTGGGCCGCGACATGCACATCTGCTCGGCGCGCGTCTTCGTCTCGCCGTAGAGCGAGAGCGGGTTGAGCGGGGTGTCCTCGTCGCAGATGCCGACGACCTCGCCGTAGTTCGACCCGGTCGAGAAGTTGATGAGCCGAGCCTCGGGGCGGAGGCTGTCGAGCACCACCTGCGTCCCCTCCACGTTCGTGCGGCGGGCCTCCTCGGGGAACTTCTTGCAGACCGGGTAGCCGACGAGCGCCGCGAGGTGCACGACGGCGTCGGCGTCGGCGAGGACCCGCTTCATGAGCGGCGCGTCGCAGACGTCGCCCTCCGTGAAGGCGAAGCGCGGGTGGATGAAGTTGGGGAGCAGCGCCTCGCCGCCGAACCGCAGCGCGTCGACGACGTGGACGTCGAAGCCCTCGGACAACAGGTGCGGGACGAGGACGGTGCCGACGTAGCCGGCCCCCCCGGTGACGACGACCTTCACGAATCCCTCCACGCGCGTACCGCGCGCTCCAGCAAGTCCGCGTGCGCCGGGCCGAACGCGTGCGAGTTCCCCACGAAGAGCCCGTGCTCGTGCAGGCGATCCGCGTTCGGCAACGGCCCCGCGGTCCGCGCGCCGGGCACCCGCGCGAACGCGGGCTGGCGCGCGAGGTTCGACCCGGAGATGGGCCGGGTGTCGATCCGGTGCTCGCGCAGGACGCGGGCGAGCCCCTCACGGTCGTCCGCGACCATCGCGAACGCGAACCCGGCCAGCCGCGACCCGGGCGGCTCTGGGAACACCTGGACGCTCCCGCCCAGCCGGCGGCACCACTCCGCGTGGTTGGCCCGCCGGCGCGCCGCCCACGCGTCGAGCCGCAGGTCCTGCACGAGCCCGAAGGCCCCGGCGAGGTCGGTGGGGCGCAGGTTGTAGCCGGCGCTCACGAACAGGAAGCGCGGGTCGATCTCGGGCGAGGCGGCGGCGAGCGCGTCGCGGTCACTGCGCTCGCGGATCCAGCCGTGGGCCCGGAGCGACCGCATCGCGTCGGCGAGGGCGTCGTCGTCGGTGACGACCATCCCGCCCTCGATCGTGGTGATGTGGTGGGAGAAGAAGAAGCTGAAGGAGGCGGCGTGCCCGATGCCGCCCATCGGGCGGTCGCCGATCGCGCCGCCGTGCGCCCCACACGCGTCCTCGAGCACGAGCAGGCCCGGGTAGTCGACCGGCGCGGGGTGCCCGAGCAGGTGCACCGCGAGCACCGCCTTCGTGCGCTCCGTGATCGGCGCCGGACCCATGCGGAGCTCGGTGGGGTGCATGTCGGCGAGCACCGGGACGAGCCCGCACTGCGCGATCGGGAAGAGCGACGTCGACCACGCGACCGCCGGGAGCAGCACCTCGTCGCCCGGCGAGAGCGCGCCCGTCTCCACGAGCCCCGCGAGCATGAGCAGGTTCGCGGAGCTGCCGCTGTTGCACATCACCCCGTGCTTGCGCCCGCAGCGCGCGGCCCACGCGGCCTCGAACGCGCGCGTCTGCTCGCCCATCGTCACGCGGGTGGACAGCAGCACCTCGACGGCGGCGATCACCTCCTCCGCGCCGAAGCCGACGACCGCGAGCGGGAGGCCCTCGGCGGCGTCGTGATCCTCGACGGGGAGGCCGGCCATCCGCTCCCGGACGATCTCCTCCAGCGTCATCGCAGCGCCCGCAGCCCGGGCAGCTCCGTGGCGAGCACCTTGAGGTGGTCGACGCCCACGGGCCAGCTGGCCGCCTTGCGCTCGCCGCCGATGCGCGCGCCCTCCTTCGTGGGGAGTTCCGCGATCGTCCAGCCGCGCTGCATCGCGCGGATCGTGATCTGGAACTCGATGGGGAAGCGCTTCACCGTCGTGGCGAGCTCGAGCAGGGCGGCCCGGCGCAGCGCGCGGAACCCGTTGATCGTGTCGTAGACGCGCGGCCCGTCGTGGAAGAGCCCGTTGGCGATGCGCGAGAGCGTGTCGTTCACGCGCGCGCGGAGCCGCAGCGCCTCGCCGTCCTCCTCGTTCACGGCGCCCGGGCCGAAGCGGCGGGCGATCGCGAGGTCGGCGCCCCCGACGAGCAGGTCGTCGAGGCGCACGATGTCGTCGGGGTCCTCGTTGCCGTCGGGGCTGAAGAAGACGAGCCGCTCGGCGTGCGAGGCCTCGGCGGCGCAGCGGAAGGCCACCCCGCGCCCGCGGACGGGCTGGGTGACGACGGGGATCCCCTTCTCGGCGAGGAACTCCACCGTCCCGTCCCGACTCCCGCCGTCCACGGCGAACACTTCGCGGAACTCGGACACGGGGAGTCGGGGCCACAGGGTCCGGAGGCCTTCGATCTCGTCGAGGGTGAGCAGCACCAGGGCGCAGTCGCGCATGGGCGGAGGGTATCACCGGGCGCGGTTCACTTCAGCGGGTCGTGCTCGGAGAGGATCTTCTCGATGCGGGCGTCGTGGATGACGGAGCTGACCTTCGAGGCCTCGTGGTTGTCGCGCACCGTCTTGGCGAGGTTCATCGTCGAGCCGACCGTGAAGAGCAGGCCCATGAACAGGTAGCCCTTCACCCAGAGGTCGGCGGGCACGAACACGATGCCGCCCAGCACGGCGAACATGGCGATGAGCCAGGTCATCCAGACCTGGGCGACCCAGGCGGTGCTGTGGGGCTCGTTCGTCGGGGTGATCCGGGGCATCTCGACCTCCTGTGTGATCCCGTCGTACACGGGCGACCCCGCCGCGTCCGCCCCCTCTTGGGTGACGTTGTCAGTCCACGACCCACAAAGTTAGATGAATACCGGTGAATGGCGACTGACTCTGTCATCTCGAGGCGCGCCGGCGCGTTGTCCGGCTGGTCGGTGCCGCTCGTCGCCGCCGTGCTCGCCGCGGACGCCGCGGGCGAAGCCACCTTCCGGCCGCAGGACGTGCGGTTCTACTTCCTCCTCTTCACGAACTGGATGGGCGACGACCGCCTGCGCCCGGGCGCCGACGTCGACCCGACGCAGGTCCGCCGCACGCTGGAGCACCTGCGCGACGCGGGGCTCGCCGCGGGGACGGCGGGGCGCCCGCCGCGGTGGTCGCTCGCGCCCGGCGGCGTGGTCCGGCTCGTGGACGCGCTCACGGACCCGCGCGCGGCGCGGCGCTTCGAGGAGGTGCTGCTCCTCGCCACGGTCGCGGGCGCCTACTCCGAGACGATCGCCGCGCGCGTGCACGGCGGCGACGCTCGCCGCGTTCGACAGCGCCTCGACCCGCGGGCGATCCTCCGCGCCGAGCGTCGCCGGCTCGCCGACGCGCTCGTGGACATGGAGGCCCGGCGCGACGCCGGCCCCGCGCTCGCCGCCGTCGCGCGGGCCGCGCTCGCCGAGGGGCTCGCGCCGGTCGACGTCGCCGCGCGGCTCGCGGTCGACGGTCCGCCCTACCAGCTCCACCCCATGCGTCCGTTGCCCGAGGTCGTCGCGAGCCTGCCGCCGGCGATGGCGCGCTACGAAGTGGAGCGCGGGCTGGAGCGGCGCGCGCGGGTGCTCTTCGCGCCGCTCGCCGACGATCTCCGGGCGAAGATCGCCATCCTCGAGCGGCTGGAAGGTTAGCCGGGGGCGCGGTGCTCGTCCCGCTCCAGTCCGCCGACCCCGCCTCCCTCGGGGGCAAGGGCGCCGCCCTGCGGCGGCTCGCCGACCGGGGCTTCCCGGTCCCGCGCGCGTGGGTGGTGCCGCCGGAGTCGTTCCGGTCGTGGCTCCGGGCGCACGGGCTCTGGGAGCTGGCCGTCCGCGGCGAGGACGCCGCCGTCCACGCCGGACTGCTCGCCGGGACGCTCCCGTTGCCGATGCCCGCGGCGCGCGTCGCCGTGCGGTCGAGCGCGGCCGAGGAGGACGGGCGCGTCCACAGCCACGCCGGCCAGTACGAGTCCGTGCTCGACGTCCGCGACGACCTCGGCGCCGCCGTGCTCCGCGTGTGGGCGAGCTACCACGCCCCCCGCGCCGCCGCGTACCGCGGGGGGCCCGCCGAGCCGGGCGGGATGACCGTGCTCGTGCAGGAGATGGTCGATCCGCGCGCCAGCGGCGTGATGTTCACCGTGAACCCGCTGTCGGGGAGCTGGCGCGAGCTGACGGTGGAGGCGGTGTGGGGCCTCGGCGAGCCGCTCGTCGGCGGCCACCTCGTGCCCGACCGCTACCTCGTCCGCCGGCCCCGGCGCCCCGTCGGGCCCGTCCGGCTCGCCCGGCTCGCGGTCGAGGAGGAGGCGATCGCGCGTCAGGAACGCCAGCTCGTCTGCGGCGGCGAGGTCGCCGTCGAGGCCCCGCTCGCCCGCAAGCTGCCGCGCGACGAGCTGTTCGAGCTCTGCCGCCTCGGCCTGCGGCTCGAGCGCGAGGTCGGCGGCCCCCAGGACGTCGAGTGGGCGCAGGACCGCGCCGGCCGCTTCTGGGTGCTGCAGTCGCGGCCCATCACCGCGCGCGGCGAGCTCCCGCGCGGCGGCGCCACGCTCTGGACCCGCCGCTTCGTCGGCGAGCGCTGGCCGAACGGGGCGACGCCGCTGGGGTGGTCGATCGTCGCGCCCATCCTCGAGCACTTCATCGCCTACCCCGAGACCTCCGCGCGCTTCCTCGGCGGCGACCCGCCCCTGCGGCTCGTCCGCGGGCACCCCTACCTCAACGTCACCGTCTTCCGGCACCTCGCGTTCAAGCTCCCGGGCATGGCGCCGCCGCGCTTCATGCTCGACTTCTTCCCGCCGGAGGAGGAGTCCTCCTGGCTCCGTCGCGCCGCCGCGCCGCCGGACCTGCGGGTGTACGGCTCCATCCTCGCGACGACCCTCCGGGAGCGGCGCTGGCAGCGCTTCCGCTGGAACCCGTTCACGAACTGGCGAGCCTGGGAGGCCTTCGCCGGCGAGCTCGACGCGCGCATCGCCCACGTCGAGGCCGCGCGCCCGGAGGACGCCCTCGCCGTCGGCGTCCCGCTCGTCCGCGACTACGTGAAGGTCCACATCACGTCGCTGCTCTTCGCGAACATCTGGTACGAGAGCGTCGCGCCGTTCCTGACGCCCGACGAGCGCGACCGCCTCCTCCAGCCCGACGCCGAGAGCGTCACCGCGCGCATCAACCGCGAGCTCTGGGCGCTCGGGAAGGACCCGTCGCGCCTGCCCGCGTTCCTCGCGGCCCACGGCCACCGCTCCACCGCGAGCTGGGAGATCTTCGCGCCGCGCTGGGCCGAGGCGCCCGACGGGGTGCTGCGCATGGCGAGGCTCGTCGCCGAGGGACCCGAGCCCGCGGCCGCCCCCGAGCCCGAGGTCGGCGACCCGTTCGTGCGGCTCGCCCGCACCTACCTGCGCCTGCGCGAGGAGCAGCGCTACGCCTTCGACCGCATCCTGTTCGCGCTCAAGCGCCGCCTCGTCGCGCTGGGCGCCCGCTGGTTCGACGATCCCGCGGACGTGCGCTTCCTCCTCGCCGGCGAGCTCGACGGCGCGCTCGGCCGCGACGAGCTCCGCCGCACGGTCGAGCGCCGCTCCTCCGAGGTCGTCGACCCCGATCCCCCCGACTTCCTGAAGGGCGAGCAGGCCCTGCCGGTGCCCGCCTCCGGGCGCCGTCACCAGGGGCTCGGCATCTCGCCCGGCGTCGCCCGCGGCCGCACCCGCGTCATCCGCGGCCCGGACGAGGGCGCGAAGCTCCTCCCCGGCGAGATCCTCGTCGCCCGCGCGACCGACCCCGGCTGGGCGCCCCTGTTCCCGCGCGCCGGGGGCCTCGTGCTCGAGCTCGGGAGCGCCTTGTCCCACGGCGCGGTCGTCGCCCGCGAGTACCGCCTGCCGGGCGTGGTGAACGTCGCGGGGGCGACGCGCCTGTTTCCCGACGGGACGGAGGTGACGGTGGACGGGCGGGGAGGGGTGGTGTGGGTGCATGGCTGACGCGCGTTCGCGCGTCAGCGGCTACGGGCTACGGGCTTCAGCCGGGCTCAGTGCCTTCGGGGCGGACTCGGTGGAGGGGAGAGGTGGAGCGTTAGGAGTGGCGCGGGTTTCGGTGTCGAAGGGCCCGAAGCCTGAAGCCCGAAGCCCGAAGCCCGCCCCAAACCGTGCAGCCCCTCCGAATCAGCGCAGTCGTCGTGACTCACCGCGCCGGCGAGCTGCTCGCCGCCTGCCTCGCGTCGTTGCGCGCGCAGACGCGTGGCGCCGACGAGGTGCTCGTGGTGGTGAGCAACACCCGCGTCGAGGTCGACGCGCCCGCGCTCCAGCTCGGCGAGAACGTGGGCTACGCGCGCGCCGCCAACGCCGGCGCCGCCGCGACCACCGGCGAGCTCCTGCTGCTCAACGACGACACGCGGCTGCACCCCGGCTGCCTCGCCGCGCTCGAGGCCGCCTGGCGCGGGCCCGGCGTCTACCAGCCCCGCATCGTGCTCCCCGGGGGCACGCTCGACAACGTCGGGCACGGCTTCTTTCCGGACGGATTCGTGTGGGCGCGCGGGCGCGACGGCCCCGACGCGCCGCTCCCGGGCGAGCCCGGCGGCTTCTCCGGCGCCGCGGTGCTCGTCGCGCGCGGCGTGTGGCGGGCGCTCGGCGGCTTCGACGAGCGCTTCGACAGCTTCGGCGAGGACGTCGACCTCTCGCTGCGCCTGATGCGCCGCGGCATCCCCGTCACGGCCGTCCACGACGCGCGGGTGGAGCACCTCCTCGGCGCCACCTACGGGCGCACCGGCCCCGACAAGGTCCGCCGCATCGAGCGCAACCGCGTGCGCGCCGCGATCCGCAGCCTCCCGGCCACCGCGCTCGTCACGATGCCGCTCTGGACGGCCGCCCGGTACGCGCTCCTCGCGGGGCTCGCCGCGGACGGGCGCGGCCCCGGGCGAGGCGTGCCCGAGCGCTCGCGCCGCGCCGCGCTCGAGGGCATCGCCGAGGGGCTCCGCGACGTGCCGACGTGGTGGCGCGCCCGCGCGGAGGACCGCCCCCACTGGACCCGCGGCGAGCTCGCCATGTGGCGCGCGATGCTCGCGGGCCGCGCGCGCTGGGAGGACCTGTGCCGCTGACCGCGGTCGTCATCCCGGCGCTGAACTGCCAGGCCACGCTCGAGCGGGTGCTCGCCGAGATCCCGGAGGGCCACCTCGTCCTCGTGGTGGACGACGGCTCGCGCGAGCCTCTGCGCGCGCCGGTGCGCGTGCTCCGCCATCCGGTGAACCGCGGCTACGGCGCCGCCCAGAAGACGGGCTACGCCGCCGCGCTCGACGCCGGCGCGGAGCGGATCGTGCTCCTGCACGGCGACGGGCAGTACGACACCGCCGACACCCTCGGGCTCGCCTCGGGGCTCGCCGACGCCGAGGCCGTGCTCGGGAGCCGCTTCCTGTCCGACCCGCGCGTGATCCCCGGCTGGCGCCGGGTCGGCAACCGGGCGCTCACGGGGCTCGCCAACGCGCGCTTCGGCGCCCGCCACAGCGAGCTGCACACCGGCGCGCGGGCGTTCCGCGCATCCGCCCTCCGGGAGCTGCCGCTCGCGCGCTTCTCCGACGACTACCTCTTCGATCAGCAGGTGCTCTGCGGGCTGCTCCGCGCGCGCAGGCGCATCGCCGAGCGACCCGTCCGGGTGCGTTACGACGGGACCGTGCAGTCCATCTCCTTCGGGCGATCCGTGGCCTACGGGCTCGGCTGCGTGTGGGAGATCCTCCGTTGATCCTTCGCGCGCGCGGCATCGAGAAGTCCTTCGGCGACCGCCCCATCCTCCGGGGCGCCGACCTGACCGTCCACGCGGGCGAGCGCGTCGGCCTCGTCGGCGTCAACGGGAGCGGCAAGTCCACGCTCGTGCGCATCGTCGCGGGCGCGATCGAGCCCGACCACGGCGACCTCGTCGTCGAGGGGCGCCTCGGCGTGTTCGAGCAGGACCCCCGGCTCGCCGGCGAGACCGTCGGCGACGCCGCCGACGCCGCGGTCGCGTGGCACCGCGAGCTGCTCGCCGCGTACGAGGCCGCGCTCGCCGCCCACGACGAGCGGACGGCCGCCGCCCTGCACGCGCGCCTCGACGAGCACGGCTGGCAGATCGGCCATCGTGTCGACGCCATGCTCTCGCGCGTGGGCGCGCCCCCCCGCGAGGCCCGCGTCGAGCGGCTCTCCGGCGGCGAGCGGCGCCGCGTGGCGCTGGCGATCGCGCTTTTGGGCGCGCCCGACCTCCTGCTCCTCGACGAGCCCACCAACCACCTCGACGCCGACGCGACGGAGTGGCTGCAGGGCCACCTCGAGAAGCACCGCGGCGCGCTCGTGCTCGTGACCCACGACCGCTACCTCCTCGAGGCCGTCGCCACGCGCATCGTCGAGGTGGAGGACGGCGTCTGCGTGTCCTACGACGGCAGCTACGCCGACTACCTCGTCGCCCGCGCCGAGCGGCAGGCGCAGCTCGAGCGCGCGGACGACGTGCGGATGGCGATGATCGCGCGCGAGGCCGAGTGGGCGTCGCGCTCGCCCGCCGCGCGCACCACCAAGCAGAAGGCCCGGCTGGACCGACTCGCCGCGCTGCAGGCCACACGTCCGTACAAGCGCGACGTCGCGATGGAGCTCGACCTCCGCACCGGGCTCAAGCACGGCAGCACCGTGGTGGAGCTGCACGGGGTGAAGAAGGCGCGCGGCGGGCGGGTGCTCTTCCGGGACGTCGAGCTCGCGCTCCGCGCCGGCGATCGCCTCGGCGTGCTCGGCCCCAACGGGGTCGGCAAGACCACGCTCCTGCGGCTCCTGCAGGGGGTCGAGCCGCCCGACGCCGGCACCATCGTGCGGGGCCCGCGCGTGCGCGTCGCCGTGCTCGACCAGGAGCGCTCGGGGCTCCCGCTCGACGTGACGGTCTACGAGGCCGCGGGCATGGGCAACGACCAGGTCCGCGTCGGCGACCGCTGGATCCACGTCACCGGCTTCCTCAACCGCTTCCTGTTCCGGCGCGAGCACTTCGGGCGGCCCGTCTCCGCGCTCTCGGGCGGCGAGCGCGCCCGGCTCCTGCTCGCGCGGCTGCTCCTGCAGGGCGCGAACCTGCTCTTGCTCGACGAGCCGACGAACGACCTCGACCTCCAGACGCTGCGCGTGCTCGAGGAGGCGCTCCTCGGCTACGACGGCGTCGTGGTGGTCGTCACGCACGACCGCGCCTTCCTCGACCGCGTCTGCACCGGCGTGCTCGCCTTCGCCGACGCGCGAATCACCCGCTACGCCGACCGCTCGCAGGTGCCGGCGACCGTCGTCGCGCGCGAGGAGAAGGCGCCGGTCGCGCAGCCGAAGCGCGCGGCGCCCCGCAAGCTCACGTACAAGGAGCAGAAGGAGCTCGAGGCGCTCCCCGCGCGCATCGAAGCGCTCGAGGCCGAGCAGGCGGCGCTCACCGACCGCCTCGGCGAGCCCGACCTGTTCAAGTCCGCCGAAGGGCCCGCCGTCACGCGCCGCCTCGGCGAGATCCCCGTGGAGCTGGAGGCGCTGTACGCGCGGTGGGCGGAGCTGGAGGCGGTGTAGGGGGAGGCCGGCTCGGCGCGCGGAGCAGACCGGAGGGGGTCAGGACTCTACTTTACTTTTGACTTTTCGACGCGGGCCGGCGGACGCCCGGAGCAAAGCCGGTTCGAACAGGACGATTCCCAAGCAGAGGCGGCCCGACCAGGACTCGGGTCGCACCCGGGACCGTCGCCCCCGCGGGAAACCGGCGTTTGTCCGTTCGCCGACCTGCGCAGGGCGTCCCCTGGTCCCACTCACGACGGCTCTGCTCGCGAATCGTCCCATTCGAAGTGGCTCTGCCCGTCCCTCCACCCTCGTCGTCATCCCGGCCGCCCCCGTCGCTCCAGGCCCCCGGCCCCCGACCACCCGCAACCTACCTCCGCCGTCCCCCGACGTACTGCCCCAACAACTCGCCCACCGCCCCCGGGAAGTCCCGCCCGACCGTCGAGGGCAGCGCGCGCACCATCGTCGCCGCGTCCACCTTCGGCGCGTCGATCACGCGGTGGAGGTCGCGCGTGCGGCGATACGCGGAGAGGAACCGTCGCGCGTGCGCGTGCACCACCGTCGCGCGGGGCACGTACCCGACGCGGTGTCGCCGCCCCCACGCCCAGTCCTCCGCGATGTCGACGGCGTCGAACGGATCGTCGAGGAGCGCCTGCTTCCGGTACAGCGCCGCCACGTTGTCGAGCGTCGCCTCGCCCGGGCCGTCGGGCGGCGTCCAGCGTCGCAGCCTCGCGCGGGTGACCGGGTCGGACGTCGGCCACGGGACCTGCCGGGCGAACACGGCGTCGTGGCCGCCTTCCTCCAGCGCCTCGACGAGCGTGCGCACGAACCCCGCACCGAGCGGGATCGCGTCGTCCACGGTGAAGAGCACGTACGGGTGCTCCGCCAGCTCGACGCCGACCTGTCGGGTCCGCCCGTGCCCGCGCCAGGGCACGCGCACGCCCTCGCCGTAGGCGCCGTTGGCGAGCACGAGCACCTCGACCTCGCAGTCCTGCGCCTCGAGCGCCGCGAGCCCGATGGGGCGGTGGCGCGACGCCGGGATGACGGCGGTGACCTTCAGGTCCGAGGGGCACGCGGGCGGGGGCAGCCACTCCGGCGCGAAGTCGCTCGCGTGGCAGAGCGGCACGACCTCGTCGGGCACGTCGGGCCGGTAGCGCAGGTGCACGGGCTCGCCCGCGCGCACGGCCGCCTCGAGCGCGGCGGGATCAGGCCGCGAAAGCACCATCGCGCACCCTCGCGACGAGCGCCGGCAGGCCCTCCTCCAGCGAGATGCGCGGGGCCCACCCGAGGTCGGCGCGGGTGCCGGCGTCGTCGAGCGCGTAGCGCGCGTCCTGGCCGGGGCGATCCGGCACCTCCACGATCCGCGCGCCGCCGCACAGGCGCGCGACCGCCTCCGCCATCTCCCGGTTCGTGCGCGGCTGTTGCCCGGCGAGGTGGAAGACGTCGCGGGGCCCCTCGTAGGCCACCACCTTCGCGATGGCCGCCGCGAAGTCGTCGACGTGGAGCCAGTCGCGAACGGCCTCGCCCTTCCCGTGCAACGGGAGGGGCTCGCCCCGGATCGCGCGCCGCACCCACCCGGACACGGCCTTCTCCTCGTGCTGGCGAGGCCCGTAGTTGTTCGTGCAGCGCACGAGCTTCGCGCGGAGCCCGGTCACGCGCCACGCGCGGACGAGCAGCTCGCCCGCCGCCTTCGTCGCCGCGTAGGGGTTGTTCGGCCGGAGCGCGTCGTCCTCGCGGAAGAGCTGGCCCGGCTCGGCGGAGCCGAAGACCTCGTCCGTCGAGACGTGGACGAGCGGGCGGTCGCGCCGCGTGCATGCGTCCAGCACCACGCGCGTGCCCTCGACGTTCGTGCGGACGAACGGCGCGGCGTCGCGCAGCGAGCGCTCGACGTGGCTCTCGGCGGCCATGTGGACCACCACGGCGGCCTCGGCCACGAGCGCATCCACGCGCGCGGCGTCGCACACGTCGCCGTGCACGAACTCGCAGTCGACGCCGGCGAGGTTGTCGCGGCGGCCCGCGTACGTGAGCGCGTCGAGCACGGTCACGCGCCACCCGGCCGCGCGCAGCGCGCGCGCCGTCGCGGAGCCCATGAAGCCCGCGCCGCCGGTGAGGAGTGCTCGGTGCACGTCCGCAGCGTATCGCAGGCGGCTATACCTCCGCATGGCGCCCGCGGACGTCGTCGACGTGGCCGAGGCCGCCGCGCTCGTCGCGGACGGCGCGACCGTGCTGGACGCGCGCGGCCCCGTCGCGTTCCTCCGGGGGCACGTCCCCGGCGCGGTCCGCGTGTCCTGGCGCATCGGCACGACCGGCGGACTCCTGTCCGGGAAGATGGGCGACCCGGGCGAGGCCGCCGCCGCGTTCGCGGCGCTCGGGGTCGACGACGCGCGCCCGGTGCTCGTCGTCGGCGACTGGGAGGCGGGCTGGGGCGAGGAGGGGCGCGTGGCCTGGGACCTCGCCTGGCTCGGCCACCCCGACGTGAACGTGCTCCGCGGCGGAATGGCGGCGTGGACCGGCCCGGTCGACCACCTCGGCGACGCCCCCCGCGCCGGACGTTTCACCCCGCGCGTGCGCGACGACCTGCGCGCGACGCGCGAGGAGGTCGCCGCGGGCGACGCCCTGATCGTCGACGTGCGCGACCCGGACGAGTTCGCGGGCGCGCGGAAGTACGGCGAGGCCGCCGGCGGGCACGTGCCCGGCGCGATCAACGTCCCGTGGCGCGACCTCGTCGGCGCCTCGGAGCCCCTGCCCCGGGACCGTGAAATTCTTCTCTATTGCACGGGGGGCGTTCGCAGCGCAATTGCGTGGTTGTGGCTGGTGGAAAGCGGGTATTCGGAGGTCAAACAATACGACGGCTCGTGGTGGGAGTGGTCGCAGGCGGGACCAATTGAGCGGTAGAGTCTGAGACAAATCGAGACAAGCGGGACGGGATGAAGCGCGCGCAGAAGCTCAAGCCGCACTACGCCTTCGTCTTGCCCGTGGAGGACGACCTCCGCGGCCGCGAGGCCGACGTCGCGCGGGTCACGGAGCGGGTCGGCTCCGGGCAGCCCGGTGTCGTGGCGCTCGTGGGCATCGGCGGGGCCGGCAAGACGGTGCTGCTCTCCCAGGTGCTCGACAGCCTCGGCGCCAGCGCGGAGAAGGGCCCCGACGGCCTCTTCGTCTGGACCTTCTACCGGGACCCCGACGTCGACCGCTTCCTCCGCGAGGCCCACCGCTACTTCACCGGCAAGGACTCGACGGCGGAGGGCAGCCTCGGCCACGTCTACGCGCTCGTCGACGCGCTCAAGGAGTTCGGCCGGGGCGTGCTCGCGCTGGACGGCATCGAGCGCCTCCAGTCCTTCGCCGAGGACACGCCCGGCCGCATCGAGGAGGCCGCGCTCCGCGTGCTGGTCGAGCGGCTCGCGGCCGGCGTCGGTCACGCCACGGCCATCGTCACGACCCGCATCGGGCTCCGCGACCTCGCGAAGCTGCCCGGCTACCTCGAGCTCGCGCTCGACGCGCTGCCCGAGCGCGCCGGCGCCGCGCTCCTCGCCGACCGCGGCGTGAAGGGCGACGAGGCCGCGCGAGCGCGGCTGTCCGCCGCCTACGGGGGCCACCCCCTCACGCTCTCGCTGCTGGGCCGGCTGCTCGCGGAGTTCTACGGCGGCGATCCGGCCCGTGCAGCGGAGGTCGCCCCCCTCGCCGACGTCGCGGGAAGGCCGCAGGAGGAGCGGCTCGCCGCCATCCTCGCGGCCTTCGAGAAGAAGCTCACCAGGACCGAGCAGGCCATGCTCGAGCGCATGTCGGCCTTCCGCGGCGACGTCACCGCCGATCTCATCGGCAAGGTGCTGCTCGAGCCCGTCCAGTCCGGCGGCGTCGTCGCGCGTTTGAAGAACTGGTGGAGCGACCCCCTCGGGCGCCTCGACGCCGAGGGCCTGATCAAGGCGATCGACCACCTCGAGTCGCTGCGCATCATGCACCGCGAGGGCGAGCGCGACGGCCGCAGCGTCTACGCCTTCCACGCCGCGGTGAAGGACCACTTCTACGGGCGCCTGCTCGAGGGCGGCGCCTCCGAACGGGTGCACGAGAGCGTGCGCATCCACCTCGCGTCGCGGCCGATGTCCCGCAAGCCCGAGACGGAGGACGAGCTCGACCGCATGGAGGAGCTGCTGTTCCACACGCTCGCCTGCGGGCGCGGCGAGGAGGCCTTCCGCATCTACTGGGACCGGCTCGAGGGCTACGAGCACCTCGGGCGGTCGCTCGGGGCGTACTCCCGCGGCCGTCGCATCGCGCTGGCCTTCTTCAAGGACGGCCACGTCGACGATCCGGTGGCGGGGCTCACGCCCTGGCAGGCCGCCATGCTCGCGGGCGACCTCGGCCTCTACCTCGAGAAGCTCGGCGAGCTCGAGCCGGCGCTGGAGTGCCATCTCAGGACCCACGCCGTCGCCCGCGACGCCCAGGACGCCGCCAACGCCTCGGTCGGGCTCCAGAACCAAGCCTCGATCCTGAACCTCCAGGGGATGCTCGTCGAGGCCCGCCGGGTGATCGCCCGCGCCCAGCAGCAGGCCGAGAAGGACGGCGACGAGGACCTCCGCGCCGACTGCCTCACGATCGTCGGCTACACCGAGGGCATGCTCGGCAAGCTCGGCGCCTCGCACGCTGCCTTCGTCGAGGCGAAGCGCATGGCGGCGGCCGCCGCGGGGAGGGACCAGCCGCTCCTGCGCCGGCGAGGCATCCGCTACGCGCAGGTGCTCGTCCGCGCGGGCGAGGCCGCCCGGGCGATGCGGGCGCTCGACGCGAACCACGAGGAGTGCCGCAAGCGCGGCTGGAAACAGGACGCCGCGTTGTGTGACGCGCTCCGGGCCGAGGCGTACGCCACGCTCGGGGACCTCACGCGCGCGAAGCGGTCCTGGCGCGAGGCGGAGGCGTTCGCCCTGCGCGCCGGCATCCAGGAGCTCGTCGCGATGTCCCACCTCGCGGGCGCGCGGATCCTCCGCAAGGCGGGCGAGGCCGAGCCCGCGGTCGAGCAGGTGATCGAGGGGCTGAAGGTCTGCCGGCGTGTCGGCCTCGGGCTCCTCACGGTCGACACCCTGATCGTCGCCGGCGGGCTGCAGCTCGACGCGCGGAACGAGGCCGCCGAGGAGACCGCGCGCGAGGCCCACCAGCTCGCGTCCAGCACGGCCTGCGGCTACCTGTGGGGCCAGGCCGACGCGCTCGACCTGCTCGCGCGCGTCCACGAGGCGGCTGGACGTGCGAAGGAGCAGTCCGAGTGCATGGGCGCCGGCGAGCGCCTGCGCGTGCGACTCGCCGAGGGGGCGAGCCTGTTTCGCGAGGAGCGCGCGTAGTGGCGGCGTAAGCGTTCGGCCGCGAAACCCCCCTTCCGTCGTGTAAATTGCGGACGGCCCCCCGGTTGTGCGGGTGTCCCGGCCTTGTCCTTCCCCCCGGTGACCGAGACGATGTCATGTACCTCCCATCCCGAGCAGGCGCGGACGAGCCACGTCCGCGTGTCCTTTACGTCGATGACCAGCCCGGCAACCTCACCGTCTTCAAGGCCAACCTGAAGGCCTTCGTCGACGTCGCCACCGCCACCTCCGGGGCCGACGCCCTCGCGCTGCTCGCGCACGACGCGTACCCCGTGGTGCTGTCCGATCAGCGCATGCCCGGCATGACCGGCGCGGAGTTCCTCGCCGAGGTGCGCCGTCGCCACCCCGAGACCGTGCGCATCCTCCTCACGGGGTTCGCCGACTTCGACGCGCTGGTGCACGCGGTCAACGACGGCCAGATCACCCGCTTCGTGCGCAAGCCCTGGGAGCGCGACGACATGCTCGCGACGCTCGTGGCCGCCTCCCGCCAGTACTGGCGCGCGCGCCAGGCCCGCGAGGCCTGCGCGATCGTCGACGAGATCGAGACGCTCTCCCCCGGCGGCGTGAAGAGCCTGCTCGAGCGCCTCCGGGTGCCGGTGCACGCGCGGTGAGGCGACGTTTGACTTCAAAGTAGAAGGGGTCAGGATCCTGCACTAGAAGGGGTCAGGATCCTGCACTTGACTATTTCGCCCAAAGCCGGCGTTCGCCCGTGCGCTCGGAAATGGTCAAAAGTAGAGTCCTGACCCCTCCCCCCCCTGCGGTACCCTCTCCCCCGTGCTCCTCCTCGCCTGCACCGCCCCCGCGACCGACGGCGCCTGCGACGAGCCCGCCGCCGTGCCCTACGGCGAGGACGCCGACTGCGACGCCGCCTGCGCGTCCGACCCCGACGCCTTCCCGGGGCCCTGCGCCCACCGCGCCCAGCGCGACGCCCCCGCGCGCGAAGTGGGCCCCGGCAGCGGCGGCAGCGGCGGGTCGAGCGGCACCTGGGACGGCGTCGTCACCGTGCCCGACGGCGACGGCGACCCCGTCGACCGCCACTTCCGCGTCTACGTCCCCGAGTCCGCCGACCCTTCCGTGCCCGCCGGCCTGATCTTCGTGCTCGGCGGCTTCCGCACCGACCTCTACGGGCTCGCCGAGTACACGGGCATGAACGCGGCCGCCGACCTCGGCGGCTTCCTCGTGGTCTACGGCGAGGGCGAGTGGCGCGACTACACGGGCTGGGTGTGGGTCTGGTACGTCTACAACCGCGACTTCGACGGCGGCTGGGACCAGAACCCCGACCTCGTCTACCTCTCCACCATCGCCGACACCCTGTTCGGCCTCTACGAGATCGACCTCTCGCGCGTCTTCGTCGCCGGCCACTCCCGCGGCGCCGCGCTCTCCGTCATCGCCGCCTACGAGCGCCCCGACTTGTTCGCCGGCTTCGCCGCCCAGTCCGGCTTCGTCGCCACCAACGGCTACGACACGCGCGCCCTCGACCTCGACACGCCCCCGGGCCGCGCGTTCGTCGTCCACGGAACCGACGACACCGACGTCCCCGTCGAGGAGGGCGACGCCATCGCCGCCCTGCTCGACGAGACGGGCTGGGACTACGAGTACCTCCGCCTCGAGGGCGTCACCCACGAGTGGCAGCCCCAGTACGACCCCCAGCTGTGGAGCTTCCTCGCCCGATGATGCTCCTCGCGTGCGCGCCGCCGCCCGACACGCCCGCCGACGCGAGCGAGCGCGTGTCCGTCCCCGCGACCACCCTTCACATGGGCCACCCCGACGCCACCTTCGGCGCCTACGGCAACGTCTTCAAGGAGAACGAGTTCACCCAGCACGACGTGGAGGTGGCGGCCTTCGAGATCGACGCGCTGGAGGTCACGGGCGAGCGCTGGGCCGTCTTCCTGTACGCCGTCGGCACCGGGCTCGCCGGCGGCACGAACGCCCACTACCACGCGATGCAGCCCGACACGGGTCCGGTCGCCTGGGTGAGCTGGTACGACGCCACGGCGTTCTGCGCCTGGGCCGGCGGGCGCCTGCCCGGCGAGGCCGAGTGGGAGCTGGCGGCGAAGGGCACCGACGACCGCAGCTACCCTTGGGGCGAGGACCTCTCCTGCGACCGCGCCGCTTACTACACGGGCTCCACCTGGTGCGCCGACGCGCCCCTGCCCGGCGGCGAGCGCGACGACGCCTCGCCCTACGGCGCGCACGACATGGCGGGCAACGTCGCCGAGTGGGTCGCCGACCGCTACGCCGCCTACGGCGAGGCGCCCGCCGGCGAGGACCGGGTGCTGCGCGGCGGCGGGTTCCACGACACCGCGAGCGCGCTCCGCACCACGGCGCGGACGATGGCGGACCCGCTCGCCCGCTCGCCCGGGGTGGGGTTCCGATGCGCCTACTGATCGCCTGCGCGTCCGACCCCGGACACACCTCGCTGCCCGCGCAGGAGGCCTACCCGGCGACCGAAGCGCCGACCGTCGTGCTCGAGGGGCTCGCCACGCCCGTGGGGCTCGCCTGGGACGGCGACCACCTGTGGATCGCCGAGCAGGGCGCCGGGTGCGTCACGCCCTGGCCCGCCGACGAGGTGCGCATCTGCGACCTCGACGCGCCCACCTGGCTCGCCTTCGAGGACGGCGTGCTCGCCTTCACCGGCGGGGGCGCCGCCCACGTGCCCGGCGGGACGGTCGAGGCCACCTCGCCGGGCCGCGTCCGGCTCGTCGACGGCGTGGCCTACTGGGTCGACGAGGCCGGCGGCGTCTACGCCGACACCACGTTGCTCGGCGAATTCGACACCCCCCGCGGGATCGCGGTCGTCGACGGCGAGGTGCGCGTCGCCGACGCCTCCGGGCTCGCCACGCTGGACGGACGCCTCCTCGAGACCGGGTGGCCCGGGCGAGACCTCTCCGAGGACGGCGACGTCCTCCTCACGCGCGACGACGCCTGGCCCGGAGGCGGCTGGCTCTACGACGACGACGGGACCGCGCTCTCGTCGAGCCCCCCGTGGGCCGAGCGCGTCGCCGCCGACGCGAGCGACGTCTACTGGTCCGCGCGGCAGGGGATCACGCGGGTGCCGCGCGAGGGCGGCACGTACACGGTCGCGGTCGCGGACACGGCGGTCGGCGACCTCCTGATCGTGGACGGGAGCCTCTGGTGGACGGATCCCCAGCGAGGCGTCCTCGCGACGCTCGCCCGGCTGGACTGATCGCCCGCGGAGGGCTGGCTCTTCCATTCCGGGCGGGGGTGCCTATGTCTGGATTCGGGACGCTGTGGAACACCCGCGCGGTCCCCGGGGTCTAAATCTCGACGACATCGGTCGATGCCTGTGCAACCATGTAGGTGTCGGCCCGCTTTCGCTCTTTCCCCTTCCTGCACGGTGCCTCGACGGGGAGAAGAGCCTTCGACTCCCGACGTCGCGGCCCGTCTCCCCCCTGGAGACCGAATGACGCCGAACCCCTTCTCCCGCCCCACCGGCATCCTCGGCATGATCGCCGAGCTGCAGGACCTCGAGCGTTATCGAGAGCAGAACTGGGAAGGCTCGTTCGCCGAGTACCTCGACGTGGTCCGCGAGCGCCCGTTCGTCACCCGCAACGCGTACCAGCGCCTGTACGACATGATCATGTCGTTCGGGACCGACACGTACACCGAGTACAAGAAGCCGATCGTCCGCTACAAGTTCTTCGACGACCCCGTCGAGGGCGGGAGGGACGCCGTCTACGGCATCGACGTCCACCTGATGAAGCTGGTGAACGTGCTGAAGTCCGCCGCGCTCGGCCTCGGTCCGGAGCGCCGCGTCATCCTGCTCCACGGCCCGGTCGGCAGCGCCAAGAGCACGATCGTCCGCCTCTTCAAGAAGGGCCTCGAGTGGTACAGCCGGCAGCCCGAGGGCGCCATGTACACCTTTTCGTGGCACCTCCCGGACGGCAGCGTGGTGCCGTCGCCGCTCAACGAGGACCCGCTGCGGCTCGTCCCGCTGGAGATGCGCACCCAGGTGGTCGAGGAGCTCAACCGGTCGGTGCAGGGCAAGGGCAAGTACCCGATCCTCATCGAGGGCGACCTCGACCCGGTCAGCCGCTACCTCTACCGCGAGGGCTTGAAGGAGACGGGCGGCGACTGGGTGAAGCTCATCGAGCGGGTGCGCGTCCGCCGCCTGCTCTTGTCCGAGAAGGACCGCCTCGGCATCGGCACGTTCCAGCCGAAGGACGAGAAGAACCAGGACTCGACCGAGCTCACCGGCGACATCAACTACCGCAAGATCGCCGAGTTCGGCAGCGACTCCGACCCGCGCGCCTTCAACTTCGACGGCGAGTTCTGCGTCGCCAACCGCGGCATGATCGAGTTCGTCGAGATGCTCAAGCTCGACGTGGCGTTCCTCTACGACCTGCTCGGCGCCTCGCAGGAGCACGTCATCAAGCCCAAGAAGTTCGCCCAGACCTACATCGACGAGGTCATCATCGGGCACACCAACGAGCCCGAGTACCGCAAGCTCCAGAGCAACGAGTTCATGGAGGCGCTGCGCGACCGCACCATCAAGATCGACATCCCCTACATCACGAAGTGGACGTCGGAGGCGAAGGTCTACCGTCGCGACTTCACCAAGCAGCGGGTGCACAAGCACATCGCCCCGCACACGCTGGAGATGGCGGCGATGTGGGCGGTGCTCACGCGGCTCGAGGACCCGAAGAAGGCGAACCTCACGCTGATGCAGAAGCTCAAGCTCTACGACGGCAAGACGCTCCCCGGCTTCACCGAGGACAACGTCAAGGAGCTGCGCAAGACCTCGGTCCGCGAGGGCATGGAGGGGATCTCGCCCCGCTACGTGCAGGACAAGATCTCCAATTCGCTCGTCCGCGACGCCGACATGCCCTCGCTCAACGCGTTCATGGTGCTCAACGAGCTCGAGAGCGGGCTGAAGAACCACTCGCTCATCAACGACGAGGAGAAGAAGAAGAAGTTCCGCGACCTCATCGCCGTCGTGAAGAAGGAGTACGAGGACATCGTGAAGAACGAGGTCCAGAAGGCCATCGCCGCCGACGAGGGCGCGATCGCCCGGCTCTGCGCCAACTACATCGACAACGTGAAGGCGTTCACCCAGAAGGAGCGCGTGAAGAACCCGTTCACCGGCGCCTACGAGGAGCCGGACGAGCGGCTCATGCGCAGCATCGAGGAGAAGATCGACATCCCGGCGTCGCGGAAGGAGGACTTCCGCCGCGAGCTGATGAACTACATCGGGGCGCTGGCGCTGGACGGCAAGCAGTTCAACTACAAGATGAACGAGCGGCTGTACCGGGCGCTGGAGCTGAAGGTGTTCGAGGACCAGAAGGACACCATCAAGTTGACTTCTCTCGTCTCGCAGGTGGTCGATCCGGAGACGCAGGCCAAGATCGACATCGTGAAGCAGCGCCTCATCGATCAGTACGGGTACGACGAGTACTCGGCCACGGACGTGCTCAACTACGTGGCGTCCGTGTTCGCGCGGGGGGATGCCAAGGAACAGGGGTAGCCGGTGATCCTCAACATCGAGAACGACCTCAACCGCTTCCGCCAGATCGTGAAGGGTCGGGTCCGCAAGGACCTGAAGCGGTACATGTCGTCGGGCGAGATCATCGGCCGGCAGGGGGACAAGTACGTCTCCATCCCGCTCCCCGAGATCAACATCCCGAAGCTGCGCTACGGCAAGAACCAGACGGGCGGCGTCGGGCAGGGCGAGGGCAACGAGGGCGACAAGGTCGACGGCGCCGAGCCGGGCGAGGGCCAGGCCGGCGACACCCCGGGCGAGCACCTGCTGGAGGCGGAGATCAGCATCGAGGAGCTCGCGGAGATCCTCGGCGAGGAGCTCTCGCTGCCGCGCATCGAGCCGAAGGGCAAGAAGCACGTGACGTCCGTGCGCGATCGGTACACGGGCATCGCCCGCGTCGGCCCGCGCTCGCTCCGCCACCAGAAGCGCACCTTCCGCGAGTCGCTCAAGCGGCAGGTGATCTCCGGCACCTACAACCCGGCGAACCCCATCCTCGTCCCGGTGAAGGAGGACTTCCGCTTCCGCACCTGGAAGTCCAAGACCGACCCGCAGTCCGCGGCCGTGATCCTCTACGTGATGGACGTGTCCGGCTCGATGGGGCGCGAGCAGAAGGAGATCGTGCGCCTCGAGGCGTTCTGGATCGACACGTGGTTGCGCACCAACTACAAGCACCTCGAGACGCGCTTCGTGATCCACGACGCGGTCGCCCGCGAGGTGGATCGCGACACGTTCTTCCGCACCCGCGAGAGCGGCGGGACGCTGATCTCGAGCGCCTACAACCTCGTCGACCAGATCGTCAGCGAGCACTACCCGCCCGAGGAGTGGAACATCTACGTGTTCCAATTCTCCGACGGCGACAACTGGTCCGCGGCGGACACGCGGACCTGCATCGAGATCCTGCGGAACAAGCTCCTGCCCAGCTGTAACCTGTTCGCCTACGGGCAGGTCGAGAGCGAGTACGGCAGCGGCCAGTTCTACAACGACCTGAAGTCGGAGGTCGGCTCCGACGAGCAGGTCGTCCTCTCCAAGATCCCCGATCGCGACGCGATCATGGGGTCGATCAAGGACTTCCTCGGGAAGGGGCGCTGAATGGTCGAGGAGTACTTCCGTCGCAGCCGCCGGGCCCTCCCGATGGAGCTCGAAGAGGCCCGCGTCCGCATCCAGGCCATCGCGAAGCGGCACGGGCTCGACTTCTTCGAGACCATCTTCGAGATGTGCGACTACGACGAGATCAACATGATCGCGGCGTACACGGGGTTCCCCACGCGGTACCCCCACTGGCGCTTCGGCATGGAGTACCTCCAGATGCAGAAGGGGTACGAGTACGGGCTCCAGAAGATCTACGAGATGGTGATCAACACCGATCCCGCGTACGCCTACCTGCTCGACAACAACGCCCTCGTCGACCAGAAGCTGGTGATGGCCCACGTCTTCGGGCACGTCGACTTCTTCAAGAACAACGCGTGGTTCCAGCACACCAACCGCAAGATGCTCGACGAGATGGCGAACCACGCCGCCCGCGTGCGCCGCATCGTCGACCGCGTGGGCGAGAGCGACACGGAGCGCTGGATCGACCAGTGCCTCTCGCTCGAGAACCTGATCGACCCCTTCCTGCACCACATCCGCCGCGTGCACCCGGCCGACCACGACGAGCCCGTCACGCCGACGCAGCACAAGCTCCCGGCCAAGTCCTACATGGACTCGTACATCAACCCGCCGGAGTTCATGGAGAAGCAGGCCCGCAAGGCCGAGGAGGCCGCGCGCCGCGCCCGGCGGTTCCCCGAGAGCCCCGTCCGCGACGTGCTGGGCTTCGTGCTGGAGTTCGGCCGCATGGAGCGGTGGCAGGCGGACATCCTGTCCATCGTGCGCGACGAGGCGTATTACTTCGCGCCGCAGGCGATGACAAAAATAATGAACGAGGGATGGGCCTCGTTCTGGCACACCAAGCTGATGACGGAAGAAATCCTCGAGGACTCCGAGGTCGTGGACTATGCCGACCACCACTCGGGCACCGTCGCGATGCGCCCCGGCCAGCTCAACCCCTACAAGGTCGGCATCGAGCTCTTCCGCGACATCGAGCGGCGCTGGGACCGCGGCCAGTTCGGCAAGGAGTGGCTCGAGTGCGACGACGCCGTCGCCCGTCGCGACTGGTACCGCCCGACGAACCAGGGGAAGGACAAGATCTTCGAGGTTCGGCGCACCCACAACGACGTCACGTTCATCGACACCTTCCTCACCGAGGACTTCTGCCGGCGCATCGGGCTCTTCACCTACGAGTTCGACCGGAAGAGCGGCGAGTACCTCATCGACAGCCGGGAGTTCGCGGACGTCAAGCAGAAGCTCCTGTTCATGATCTCCAACCACGGGCAGCCGCGGGTGTACGTCGGCGACGCCAACCACGCGAACCGCGGGGAGCTCGAGCTCGTGCACGAGTACGAGGGCGTCGACGTCCAGCTGGAGTGGGCCGGCCAGGTGCTCGGCAACCTCGCGCGTGTCTGGGGGCGGCCGGTGCACCTTCGCACGCGCATCGAGAACAAGGACGCGGTCCTCCACCACGACGGCGATCACCTGTCGTACGAGGGGCCCAAGCCGGGGAGCGGGGGGGTGAGACGATGAGCCTGGGGCGCGCGCTGGACGGGGTCCTCGCGCCGGGGACGGCGCGGGTGGAAGGGGACGGGCGGCGGGCCGAGGTCGACGTCGTCGACGTCGACCGGCTCGGGGTGTCGGTGCGCGGGGTCCGCGTCCGCGGCGACCACGCGGGCGACGTCGCGCGCCACGCGGAGCGGCTCCCGGACGCGGTCCGGGTCCTGCCGGAGTCGGTGGTGCCGGTCGAGGTCGATCCCGCGCTCGGCGGCGCGGTCCTGCGCTCGGACCCCGAGGAGGTCGTCGACCACGAGTTCTTCGAGGTGCGCACCGACGGCCGCGAGGTCTGCGTGGAGCGCCTCCGCCGGGGCGACGCCGGGGTGGAGCACCTTCCGTTCACCCTCACCCGCGAGCAGCTCGGCAAGCTCGTGGACGGGCTCGGCGGGGTGGTCGCGGAAGATTTCCCGAAAAAGATCTAAAGGTCGGGCGCGGCGGGCCGACCCGGGGGCTGACGGGGGCGACCTGCCCGCGCGGGCGAGCGGATAACTCCCCCCCGATGCCCGCCCCCACCCTCGACGACCTCTTCCGCCTCCGCGTGCCCTCCGACCCGCAGCGCGGTCCCGACGGACGCGTCGCCTACGTCGTGCGCCGGGTGTTGCGCGACCACGACCGCTGCGCCTCGGACATCCACGTCGCGGGCGACGGCGCATGGACCCACGGCGACGCGAGCGACACCCACCCGCGCTGGTCCCCGGACGGGCGCTGGCTCGCCTTCCTCTCCGACCGCGACGCCGTCGGCAAGCCGCCCACGCTCTGGCTCTTGCCCGCCCGCGGCGGCGAGGCCCGGAAGGTGTGGGACCAGCCGGTCTCGGCGTTCGCGTGGTCGCCCGACGGCGCGCGGCTCGCCGTGGTCCACCGTCCGCGAGCGCCCGAGGGTCCGGTGAAGGCGCGCGTCGTCACGCGGCTCCGCTACAAGGCGGACGGCGTCGGCTACCTCCCCGAGGCCCGCGCGCACGTCTGGGTGCTCGACCTCGCCGGCCACGCGCGCCCGCTCACCGACGGCGACGCCGACTGCGTCGCGCCCGCGTGGTCGCCCGACGGCCGCCGCGTCGCCTTCCTCTCCGAGCGTCGCCCGGACGCCGACCGGCTGCCCGAGTGCCCGGACGTGTGGGTGGTCGACGCCGAGGGCGGCCCCGCGCGCCGGTGGACCCGCATCCACGGGCCGAAGGCGCCCCCGAGCTGGTCGCCCGACGGCGCGCGCATCGCCTTCGTCGGCCACGACCGCCCCCTCGACGGCGGCTGGTCGAACGACGGCGTCTGGGTGTCCGACGGGGTCGAGGACCGCTGCCTCACGGCCGGCTTCGACCGCCCCTGCCAGGACGTGACCCTCGGCGATCAGTCCGAGCTGGGCGGCCCCGCCGCGCCCGCGTGGGACGGCGACGCGATCGTCGTGCTCGCCAGCGACCGCGGCGCCACCCGCCGCGTGCGCGTGACCGAGGCGGGCGTCACGCCGCTCGACCCCGGCGACCGCCACGTCTCCGCGTTCGCCGGCGACTGGACCATCCGCAGCGACGCCGCCTCGCCGCCGGAGCTGTTCCACGGGGAACGGCGCGTCTCGGACCTCGCGCCGGACGTCGACTGGCTCGCGCCGGTCGAGCTCGAGGCGCGCGCCTCCGACGGCTGGCCGGTTCACGGCTGGGTCCTGCGGCCGCCCGGCGAGGGGCCGCACCCGCTGATCCTGTCGATCCACGGCGGGCCGATGGCGCAGTACGGACGGACCTTCTTCTTCGAGCTGCAGCTCTTCGCCGCGATGGGCTGGGGCGTGGTCTACGTGAACCCGCGCGGCAGCCAGGGGTACGGCGAGGCGCACTGTCAGGCGATCCGCCGGCGCTGGGGCACCGTGGACATGGACGACGTCCTGTCCGCGGTCGACGCGGTGGTCGCGCAGGGGTGGGTCGACGAGCGGCGGCTCGCCATCACGGGCGGCAGCTACGGCGGCTTCATGACCAACTGGGTGATCGGCCGCTCGGACCGCTTCCGCGTCGCCGCCACCGACCGCTGCGTGTCGAACTTCGCGACGCTGTTCGGGACGAGCGACTACGGCTGGACCTTCGAGCACGAGGTCGGCGCGCCCCTCTGGGAGGACCCGAACGCGTGGTGGGAGATGTCGCCGCTGGCGCGCGTCGCGCACATCCGGACGCCGCTGCTCATCTGCCACGGCGAGGCCGACCGCCGCACGGAGATCGAGCAGGCCGAGCAGCTCTACACCGCGCTCCGGCTGCTCGGCCGCGAGGCCGTGCTCGTGCGCTTCCCCGAGGAGTCCCACGGCTACACGCGGGGCGGCACGCCCTCGCGGCGCGCCGAGCGCCTCCGCGTCTACGTCGACTGGTTCCGGCGGCACCTCGGCTGACACACTTCGCCCTCCCGCTGGCTCCACGGGGCGGGAGGCACCGTTGCCCGAGTGGTTCCAGTACGTCGTCTTCGCCGCCGTCGCGGCCTTCTTCCTGTGGACGCGGTTCGCCGGCAAGACCTCGTCCGACGAAGCGCACCGCCTCGTCGCCGAGGGAGCGCGGCTCGTCGACGTGCGCTCGACCGGCGAGTTCGCGTCGCGCCACCTCGACGGGGCGCTGAACATCCCGGTCGATCAGATCGACCGCCGCGCCGGCGAGCTCGGCCCGAAGGAGAAGCCCGTCGTGCTCTACTGCGCGAGCGGCGCCCGGAGCGCCCGCGCGGCCTCCGTCCTGAAGGCGCGGGGCTTCACGGAGGTGTACGACCTCGGGGCGATGGGGCGCTGGTAGTTCCACGTGGAACAATGAGCGCATGTGGCTCCTCGTCGCCTGCTCGAGCCCGGAGCCCGCGGACAAGCCCGCGAGCGAGGTCCCTCACCCCGACCTCGTCGTCACGCCCGACCTCGTCGACTTCGGGGAGGTGGGGGTCGGCGAGGTCGTGGAGGCCACGGTCGAGGTCCGCAACGCGGGCGACGCGCCGCTCGACGTGGAGGACCTCGTCCAGGAGGGATCGGGCGACTTCGCCGCGAGCTGGTCGGCCCTCGCGACCCTCGGGCCCGGCGAGGGGGTCCCGCTCACGGTGGCGTTCGCCCCGTCCGCGCGCGGCGCCGCCTCCGGCAGCGTGCTCGTCTCCACCGGCGATGGCGAGACGCTGCAGACGCTCCTCGCGCTGCTCGGGACCGGGCTCGCCGCGGACCTGACGGTCTCGCCGTCCGAGATCGCCTTCGACGGGGCCGACTGGGGCTGCACGGGGAGCGTCTCCGTGACCCTCGCCAACGAGGGCGACGCCGACCTGTCCATCGAGGAGGTCTCGCTCGTCGGCACCCCCGCGTCCGTGACGGTGCCCTCTCCGCCTTCCGGCACGCTCGCCCCCGGCGAGTCCGTCGTCTTCGACGTCGTCCACGTCGCCGGCGACGAGGAGCCCGCGGGCGCCCTCGAGGTGCGCTCGAGCGAGCCCGGGTGGCCCCACGTCGCGCCCATCTCCGGGAGCGCGGGCCGGCGCGACGAAGTGACGGACACGTGGCGCCAGGGCGGTGGCCCGATCGACCTCGTGGTGTCCTGGGACGGCTCCGACTCGATGGACGAAGACGCGCCGCTCCAGGTCGCCGAGCTCCGCGCGCTGGTCGGGCTCCTGCTCGACACCGGCGTCGACTTCCAGCTCTCCGTCACGGTGCAGGACGACGGCTGCGTCGCCGGCGAGCCCGCCCGCGCGGGGATGGGCGTGGACGCGGCGATCGCCGCCCTCGACGCGATGCTCGCGGCCGAGGACGGGTCGCGGGAGGAGGAGGGCGTCGCCCGCCTGCTGCTCGCGCTCTCGGACGAGGCGCGCGCGGGCTGCAACACCGGCCTCGTCCGGGACGACGCGACGCTCGCCCTCCTCGGCATCACCGACAGCGTCGAGATGTCGGAGGTGTCGTGGAGCGACGCGCTCACGACGTTTCAGGCGGTCGAGGCGGACCCGGACGACCTGGTCGTCCACGCGGTCGCCGGCGACTACCCCGCCGGGTGCGCCACCGCCGACGCCGGGCGCGGCTGGTACGAGCTGGTGGTCGCGACCGGGGGCCTGTACGCGTCGATCTGCGGCGAGGCCTGGTCGACCGAGCTCGCGGGGATCCTCGCGCCCGCGCCGGACGAGACCTTCCTGCTGTCCGCGGCGCCCGAGCCCGGCACCATCAGGGTCACGGTGGACGGCGTGGAGTCGACGGGATGGACCGAGTCGGGCGGTACGATCCGCTTCGACGTCGCGCCGCCGGGCGGCGCCGAGATCGTCGCCGAGTACCTCGCCGCCGCCGATTGCGAATAGATCGCCCGGATGACCTTCGACCCCGACGCCCCCGCCGCCGGCGAGGGCCTCTTCGGCCTGCCGTTCACCCCCGAGGAGGCGCGCGTCGTCGTGCTCCCCGTGCCCTGGCAGGCCACGACGAGCTACCGCCGCGGCACCGCCGGCGGGCCGGCCGCGCTGCTGCGGGCGTCGCGCCAGGTCGACCTCTTCGACCTCGAGTACGGCGAGTTCTGGCAGGCGGGCATCGCGCTCGCGGACGAGGATCCCGCCGTCGCGCGCTGGGACGCCGAGGCCGAGCGGGACGCGCTCGCGGTCATCGCCGGCACGGGCGACGACGCGGCGATCGCGAGGGTGAACGCCCTGTCCGACAAGGTCAACACATCCGTGTATCGGTCCACGTGTCGGCTCCTCGACGCCGGCAAGATCCCCGCCGTCGTGGGGGGCGACCACAGCGTCCCCTTCGGCGCGCTCCGGGCGGTGTCCGAGCGGCACCCGGGGATCGGGATCCTCCACGTCGACGCGCACGCGGACCTGCGGGAGGCCTACGAGGGCTTCACGTACTCGCACGCGAGCATCTTCCACAACGTCGTCACGCGCCTGCCCGGCGTCGGGCGGCTCGTGCAGGTGGGCATCCGCGACGTGGGCGCCGCCGAGGTCGCCTTCATCCGGGCGCACCCCGAGCGCGTCGCCACCTTCTTCGACCAGGACGTCGCCCGCGAGCTCGCCGGCGGCACGCCCTGGCTTCGGGTCGTGGAGGGAATCGTCGCGAGGCTCCCCCCCGAGGTGTGGATCTCCGTCGACGTCGACGGCCTCGACCCCGCCTACTGCCCCCACACCGGCACGCCCGTGCCCGGCGGCCTGTCCTTCCGCGACCTCCTGATCCTGATCGCGGAGACCTCGCGCGCCCGCCGGATCGTGGGCTTCGACGTCAACGAGATCGGCGACGACGAGTGGGACGGCAACGTCGCCGCGCGGATCCTCTACAAGCTGTGCGGGGCGGCGATCAGGAGTCGCTGACCGCCACGTAGAACCCCTCGCCCTCCTCCGTCGGCCAGATCGTCTCGCCGCCGGGCACGATCGCCTCGTTCTCGCGCGTCGCCAGCGAACACGTCGAGTACACGACCCGGCCGGCGATACGTCTCGCTTGTATCATCAACACATTCTGTGTGTCGCTCATGTATCGAAGCTTCCAGCGGTTCTCGGGATGTCGGCGGAGGACGCCGCTCCCCGAGCAGGGCGCGTCCACCAGCACGGTGTCGTAGGTGCCCTTCGGCGGCCCGATCTCGACGGCGAGGCCCGCCCGGGCGGCGCGCTTGCGGAGCTCGTCGAGCGCGCGCGGGCGCACGTCCCACGCCTGCACCCGCGCGCCCATCGCGGCGAGCGCGAGCGACTTGCCGCCCGCGCCGGCGCACAGATCGAGCACGCGGGCGCCCGCGCCGGGGAAGGCGACGTCGACGATCCGCTGGCTGTGCAGGTCTTGGACCTCGACGCGCCCCTCCTTCCAGGCGTCGAGGAGGTGCACGTTCGCGCGCCCCTCCAGCACGATCGCCCGGCCTTCGCGGCGGTGGGGCACCGGGAGGTCGACGGGGTCGCGCAGCACGCGCAGCGTCACCGGCGCGCGTCCGGCGAGCAGGCGGGCGAGCGCGACCGCGCGCTCGGGCCCGAGGCGGTCCCACCACTCGCGGGCGAGGTCGTCGGGCAACGACAGGGCGATCGCGTAGGCGTCGTCGGGGTCGTCGAGGTCGGGCGGGCCGTCGGACGCGAGGCGGAGCCACGCGCGGATCGGGTCGGGGTCGAGGCGGGCGAGAGCGCGCTCGTGGCGGACGAGCCCGGTCAGCAGATCGCCGGCGAGCGGCCGCTCCTTGCTGCCGAGCGTCCGCGCTTCGCGCAGCGCCCTCGAGAGGATCGGCCCCGCGTGCGCGCGGTCGGCCGACATCCTCGCCCAGATGGCTTCGCAGACCCGGAGCACCCGGGGCGAGGGCGGCGGCGGCGACGGCAGGGCGCAGGACCAGATCCGCATCCCCGGGAGATAGCTGATCCCTGCGTCATGATCCCGCTCGCGCTGCTCCCCCACGCCCTCGCCTGGACGTCCGCGAGCACGACCGCCACCGCGGGCGGGTGCACCGTCGTGGGCGTCGACGGCGCCGCCATCCACGAGCACGGCGGCCCGGCCGCGCGGATCGGCGAGGCCCAGTTCGAGGTCCGCCGCGACGCCGCCACCGCCCTTCGAGTCGATCGCGTGGAGTTCCTGGCGGGGAGCGATGGACGGGCGAGACGCCCGCCCCCACGAAAATCCGGGCCCAAAGCCTGAAGCCTGAAGCCTGAAGCCTACAGCCTCAGATCGGACACACCTTCACGCTCACCGTCGCCCGCGCCCACACGTCGGCGACGTCGACGGCGTCCTCGTAGTCCTCGACGTCCATCCAGTCGCCCTCCTGCAGCTCGGGGAAGTCGCCGACGTCGGCCACCAGCAGCACGCGGCCGCGCCCCTCGTCCACGACGTCGTCCCAGTCGACGGTGCCGGTGAGCGTGCCGTCGTGCTCGCCCTCCTTGAGGTGGGCCGTGCTGATGACCTTCAGGCGACCGGCGGGGTCCCAGGCCTCGTCCTCCGCGAGGTCGTCGAAGAAGGCGAGCAACACGGCGTCGGCGCCGCTGTCGATCAACGAGGAGACGTCGACCTCGGCGTCCAGATCGGCGTGGCACACCTCGTCGCCGGGCGAGGGCGTGGCGAAGGCCACTTCGGCGCTGATCATGCCGGGTCGCCCGCAAGCTGCGAGCAGGAGTGAAAGGACCATGCGTTCCTCCGGGTACGGTCGAGACACCGTAGCCGCGACGTTCCGCGACCGATAGGGTCGCGGTCGTGAAGGACGCCCTGATCGTCTCGGCCTTGTCGGTGATCCCGAAGAACCGGGTCACCCGCTGGATGGGCTCGCTCGCCCGCACCCGTTTCCCGCGGGCGATCCACCGCGCGTTCATCCGCTGGTACTGCAAGAAGTACGGGGTCGACCTCGCGGAGTGCGACGCCGACCTCGACCGGTTCGCGCACTTCACCGAGTTCTTCACGCGGCCGCTCCTCCCCGGCCTCCGCCCGATCGACCCCGATCCGCGCGCAGTGGTGTCGCCCTGCGACGGCAAGGTCTACGCCGTGGGGGACGTGGAAGACGGGCGCATCTTCCAGTCCGAGCGCTTCAAGTACGCCGCCTCCGAGCTCCTCGGGGGCGACACCCGCTACGACGACGGCCAGTACGCGGTGCTCTACCTCTCGCCGCGCGACTACCACCGCGTCCACACCCCCCGCGAAGGCCGCGTCGTCCGCTACACCTACCGGCCCGGCCGCCTCTGGCCCGTCTTCCCGGCCGCCACGCAGAGCGTCGAGGCGCTCTTCGCGGTCAACGAGCGCCTCACGACCTGGCTCGAGACCGACCTCGGCGAGGTCGCGGTCGTCATGGTGGGCGCCTTCGGCGTGGGCCGGATCCGCGTGGTCTACGACGACGTGGTCTCCAACCAGGGTCTCCCCGCCACGGATCGCGCGCTGCCCTCGCCGCTCGAGCTCGGCCGATCGGCGGAGCTCGGCCGCTTCGAGATGGGCTCGACCGTCATCCTGCTCTTCCGGAAGAGCTCGGTCCGCTGGCGGATCCGGGCGGGCGACCCGGTGCGCGTGGGCCAGGCCATCGCCGACGCGCTCCAGAACTGACTCTCCGGCCGAAAGGCGGCGCTTGGACACGGGCGGTCTCTTCTGCTAAACGACCGACCTCCCGGAGGTCTGCGTGCTGCGTGCCAGCCCCGATTCGCCCAGGATGTTCCAGAGCGACTTCGTCGACTTCTTCTCGCGCGTGCCCGGGTGGGTCGTGCCCATCGTGTTCGTGCCCATCGTCGCCGGCCTCTTCGGCTACGGCGTGGCGGGCGCGGGCCTCGGGGTGCTCCCGTCGATCGGCGCGTTCGCGGCGGGGCTCTTCGTCTGGACGTTCACCGAGTACTGGCTCCACCGAACGCTCTTCCACTGGGTGCCGGCCACCGCGTGGGGCCCGCGCTTCCACTTCCTGCTGCACGGCGTGCACCACGACTGGGTGAACGACAAGTACCGGCTCGTGATGCCCCCCGCGGCCAGCCTCGGGCTCGGCTTCGTCTTCTTCTGGGTGTGGTACGCGATCCTCGGCCCGGCCTGGGTGTACCCCTTCTTCGCCGGCAAGGTCGCGGGTTACCTCGCGTACGACATGACCCACTACACGGTCCACCACTTCAAGGTGAAGAACCGCCTCCTCGTCCGCCTCCGCGCCCACCACATGAACCACCACCACAACAAGGAGGGGCGGAAGTACGGGGTCAGCACCACGTTGTGGGACCACGTCTTCGGGACGTACTGACCGATGTGGTGGGTGGGGCTCGCCGTCGCGCAGGATCCGCCGATCACGCTCTCGCGCGACAAGGAGTCGGTGGAGGCGAAGGCGCCGGAGGAGATCACCCCCGAGATGTCCTCGGTGGAGGCCGACGCCGTCTTCCAGCGCGAGCTCTTCCGGCGCCGCGCGGTCGCCCGCTGGGCGGCCACGGACGAGGTGTTCC
The DNA here is from genome assembly GCA_049322475.1 of Myxococcota bacterium. GTDB lineage: Bacteria > Myxococcota_A > UBA796 > UBA796 > SXON01 > JBMOQZ01. Next base: position 74,825 of record JBMOQZ010000270.1, read on the forward strand.
GCTGGGAGCTCGCCGCCGTCGAGGCGTGCGCCGCGACGACGCCCGCCACCGGCGACGTGGTCGCCCGCTTCAAGGTCGACAACGGGGGGACGGTCACGAAGGTGTCGACCAGGTCGGGCGACCCGGCGCTCGCCGCCTGCGTCCGCGAGGGCTTCACGGACGTCCGCCTGCCGCTCACCCAGGGCGGCCTCGACCTGACCTACACGCTCCGGTTCTCGCCGGCGCCCCGCGCCGCGCCCCCGCCCCCGCCGCTCGACCGCGACCGCGGCGCCGCGGGCCTCCCGTGGGGGGCCAACCCCGCGGACCTCGACGGGCTGCAGCGTGTGGACGGCGAGCGCGACACCACGTTCTACCAGCGCGACACCGACTACGAGGCGCGCCTGATGGGCGTCCCGGTCGCGGGCATCAGCTACGGCTTCGATCCGCACGGCCTCTACGTGGTGATCGTGCGCGTGCTCGGCGACGACGGGAAGTTCAACCTGCGCCAGGCCCTGCGCGCCCGCTACGGGCAGGGGCGCCTCGACCCGCAGTCCCAGGCCGAGTACTGGCGGGGCCAGAAGAACGTCATCGAGGCCCGCGACGCCGGCGACGCCCTGATCGTCACGTTCCTCGACATCGAGCGCGGGAGGAGGAGCGGCCTCGTGACCCGCCTCCCCGGCGACAAGACGGACGACGCGCAGAAGGAGGTCCCGCGGTACCTCCGCAAGTCGCTCGAGGAGAAGGCCGCGGAGCCTACGCCCCCCTGACCTCGGGGAACCACGTGGTCCGGCACCGCTCCACGAACGCCACGATCGGCGGCAGCGAGCGCGCGTGCGCCATCGCCGGCCTCTGGTGCGGCGCGCCGAGGGCCGGCGCGAGGAGCCCGAACGCGGAGCAGTCCGTGAGCGTGGGGCGGTCGCCGAAGAACCAGGTCTTCCCGTCGAGCCACGCGGCGATCGCGTCGAGGTCGCGCCGCCCGAAGTCGGCGATCTCGTCGGGCGTGTGGCGGCCGATGCCGCGCTCGAAGAGGTGGCGGCGGAAGTGGCGGCGCAGGTAGCGGGCGGCGATCCACCGGACGATCGCCGGCAGCTCCGGAGCCATCGTGCGCGCGGACGTCGCGAAGCCCTCGGGATGGACGAACAGCTCGTACTCGAAGACCTGGTGCCAGTGCTCCTCGAGGAGCCGGCGGAACCCGAGCCCCACGGCGCGCTCGGCGGCGGAGAGGCCCGCGTCGGGGTCGACCCCGAGCCAGCGGAGGATGAGCTCGCTGTCGCCGACGCGCTCGCCGCCGCGCTCCACGAAGGGGATCTTGCGCTTGGGCGCGGTCAGCAGGTTGTCCCAGACGTGCCGCTCGTAGGGCACGCCGGTGGCCCGCAGGGCGAGCTCGAGCTTGAGCCCGAACGGGCCGGACGTGGGGAGCCCGAAGCCGGGCGAGAAGGTGTAGAGGCGCAGGGGCGCGGTCATGGGCGACCTCCGGGTTGCTTACTCAAGGTAAGTGACTTACTGTGAGTCAGTCAAGTGCGAACCTCCGCCGCCGAGACCCGCGCCCGCATCCTCGAGGCCGCCCGCGAGCTCCTCCGCGCCACCGCCGGCGTCGACTTCACGCTCGCCGACGTGGGGGCGAAGCTCGGCATCAGCCGGCCCGCGGTGCTCTACCACTTCGGCACGAAGGAGCGGCTCCTGCTCGAGCTCGCCTGGGAGGCCATCGCCGAGGAGGCCGACGCCGGCGTCGCCGCGGTGGCGGGGGCCCCGTCCGCGGCCGAGGCGATCGCGCGCTTCGTGCGCGGCATCGTCGCGTTCCACCGCGACGACCTCGCCCGCTTCGCGCTCGTGTACGCGGTGGTGCAGGTGCGGCGCGACCTTCGGCTCGACGCGCGCGAGGGCGGCGAGAACGCCGTGCGCGCCTACCCCGTCACGGGCCGCATGTACGGCGCCGTCGAGGCCGCGTTGCTCGCCGACCCCGCCTGGCCCCGCGACCGCAGCGCGCGCCGCGCCGCCGTCGCCGCCCACCTCGCCGCGCTCGGGGTGGTCACGATGGCGGGCATGCTCGCCGCCGTCGGCGACGCGATGCGCGAGGACCTCGACCGGTACGTCGACGAGCTGGTGGCGATGCTGACCCGCGGGGTGGGCTGACCGCGGTATGGTCCGGGCATGGAAGTCCCGACCGACTACGCCACCCTTTCGGAGGCGATCGCCGCGGCGAGCGACGGCGAGACCATCACGATCCTCGCGGGCACCCACGCGGCGGACGTGGACCTCGCCGGTGTGTCGGTCACGCTCCGGGGCGCCGGATCCGGGGCGACCATCCTCGAATGTGTCGACATGTGTATCACTGCGACACGGGGCGAGACGCTGGCGATCGAGGGGCTCACCCTGCGAAACGGGGCCCGCGGCGTGGACGCGACGGGCGAGCTCACCCTCACCGACGTCATCCTGACCGGCCTCGGCGACGGCTCGCAGGACGGCGCGGCCGTGCGCCTCGTGGGCGGGAACCTCGCGTGGATCGGGGGGAGCGCGGACTACACGGAGGCCGCCAACGGGGCCCTCTACCTCGAGTCGGCCGCGGCCACCCTCGACGGCGTGGACCTCCAGTACGGCGCCGCCGCGTCCGGCGGCGCGATCTACGCCTGGGACAGCGCCGTCGACGTGTCCGGGGGCGCGCTCGTCCGCAACGAGGCCACCGGGGACGGCGGCGCGGTGTGGGCGAGCGGCGGGAGCGTGACGATCGACGGCGCGGTCGTGGTCGCGAACACGGCCGGCGGCGACGGCGGCGGCGTGTGGGCGGACGGGACCGAGGTCGCGATCGCGGCGGCGACGGTCGAGCAGAACGCGGCCGGCGGCTACGGCGGCGCGCTCCACCTCGTCGCGGGCGAGCACGTCGTCGCGTCGTCGGCGTTCGAGGACAACGCCGCGCTCGCCGTGGCGGACCTGTGGTCGACGGAGGCGGACCTGTCGCTGACCGACACGTCGTTCGAAGGCGGGAGCGCCTCCGGCCTCGGGTACAGCACGGGCACGGGCTACGACGAGACCGCGCTCGTGTGGATCGACGCCGAGGCGAACGCGGTCTCCCTCGACGGGCTCGCCGTCGCCGACGACTTCGGCGGCCGATTCACCTGCGCCGTCTGCGTCGACGCCTCGGCGCTCGTCGTGCGGGACCTCCGCACGACGTCGCCCTCCACCGACGCGCCGGGCCTCGTCCTGTGGGGCGAGCGCCTCGAGGCGAGCGGCGAGCTGGAGACCGACAGCAGCGCGTCGCTCGGCGCGACCGAGGTGGCGATCGACGGGCTCGCCTGGTCGACGAGCCGCACGATGAGCCTCTACGCGGGCGCCGGGACCCTCCGCGCGATCTCGTTCTCCGGGGCCTCCTACGTGTACGTCCGGTCCTACGTGCCGCTCGAGGACGCGACGTTCGACGACACCGCGCTCTACTGCGAGTGGTCGGGCGCGGTCCTCGACGGCGCCACGTTCGACGCGTCCTCGGCGATCGTGCGGAGCGACACGACGTGGACCGACGTGCGCTTCGTCGACTCGCCGTCGACCGCGATCCTCGTGGAGCAGGGCGCCACCCTCGACGTCGACGGCCTCTCGGTCCAGCACGCGGACGTCGGCCTGCAGCTCGACGACGGCGCCGTGCGTCTCCGCTCGGCGCACTTCGCCTTCGACACGACCGGCATCGCCGTCGCCTCCGGCACGCTCGACGCAGTCGGCGCCGTGTTCTTCCGCAACACCGACGGCGTCGCGGTCGCCGGCGGGGACGTCACGCTCGAGAACGTGGTCTTCCAGGACAACCGCGGCTCCGGGCTCGCCGCCACCGGGGGCTTCCCGCTCGTCTACAACGCGACCGCGGTCGGCAACGACGGCGACGCCTTCGCGCTCGACGACGGGTACGTCGCGCTCGTGAACGTGATCGCGGCGTACGGCGGCGGCGCCGGCCTGTGGGCCGCGGAGGCGTCCACCGCCGCCGCGTCCACCGTGCGCTACGACGACCTCTGGTCGAACGCGGGCGGCGCGGCGGGCGGCGCCTTCGTCGACCCCACCGGCACCGACGGCAACATCGCGGCCGACCCGCTCTTCGTCGCGTGGACCGACGACGACTCCCAGGAGGGCGACGACCTGCACCTCACGGCGGGCTCGCCCTGCCTCGACGCGGGCTACCCCGGCTGGAGCGACGCGGACGGCACCGTCTCCGACATCGGCGCCTTCGGCGGCGCGTACGGCGACCTCGTCGACTACGACGGCGACCTCGTGCTCGAGAGCGAGGGCGACTGCGACGACTCCGACGCCGGCGCCTACCCCGGCGCCGAGGAGATCCCCGACGACGGCGCCGACAACGACTGCGCCGGCGACGGCGACGCGGTCACGCCGGCGGACACGGGCTCGCAGGGCGACGACACGGGCACGCCCGCGGACGACACGGGCTCGCCCGCGGACGACACCTCCGTCGCGGAAGACACGGGCTCGCCCTCGCCCGACTCGGCCCCGCCCGACACCGCTCCGGACAGCGGCGACGACCGCGTCGACGGCGTCGGCGAGGAGCACGCGAAGGACCGGGGGAGCCGGTGCGGCGGGTGCGGGAGCGCGGGCGGCGCGAGCGGGCTCTGGGTCCTCGCCGCGCTCCTCGCCCGCTACAGACCGCGCGACTGCAATGGATCCGGGCGACAGACGGCCTGAGTGCAAGATTGCAGGCTCGGCTCACGGACGAATGCCGGTTTTCGTGTGCGCCTCAGGGCCTCCGGGCCGTGAATCTTGCATTCGGGCGATCTGTCGCCGCGAACGATTGCACTCGCGGGCTCTCTACCCGCAGACGTCCTTCGGCAACCCCTCCGGGTCGCCCTGGTCCGTCCACCAGGTCGCCGGCTGGGAGTACTCGCCCGCGTAGGGGTCGATGACTTCGCCGTCGGCATCCTCGAGCTGCAGGTGCAGGTGGGGGGCGGACGAGTAGCCGCTCGACCCCACGAGCCCGAGGGGGTCGCCGCACTCGACCTCGTCGCCGACCTCCACGCCCATCGCGCCGTTCATCATGTGGAGGTAGCGGGTGGTGTAGCCGCCCTCGTGCTCCACGCGGACGTAGTTGGGCTCCATCTCGTGGCCGTCGCAGTCGATGCCTTCGGTGGTGGCGTGGCAGCGGTCGTAGTGGCCGTCGACCACCTCGGTGACGACGCCCGCCGCCGCGGCGACGATGGTGGCGCTGCCGGCGTCCATCGCGTCGAAGCCGCCCTCCAGCAGCCAGTCGCTGCCCTCGTGCCCGTCGTAGCACCAGGGGAAGCCGCGCCCGTCGTAGTTCCGGCAGATGGTCTGCTCGGCGAAGCTGCCGTCGGAGTAGTCGGCGGGGTCGTGGTCGACGCCCACGGTCTGGGTGAAGCGGTCGACCTCGAGGATGGGGAAACGCAGCGACAGGTCGCCGCGCACCACGGCGGCGCGCAGCTCGTCGGGGACGCCCTCGGTCGAGAGCGCCGCTTCGTCCGCGCACGCGAGGAGCCACCACACGCGGCCAGTGTACCCTCCCCGCGTGCTCGCGTGGCTTCTCGCCTGCGCCTTCCACGTCCCGGCTCCGGCCGGCGGCGAGCCCGCGGACCTGCCGCTCGCCGCGCACCCCGAGGACACCGCGCGGCCGTACGCGACCTGGGACGGTCGACTCTGGTTCGTCGACACGGGCGCGAGCCGGACCACCTGCGACGACGACCTCGTCGCCGCCCTCGGCCTCCCCGTCCGCGAGACGGCGGCGCGGTCGCGGGGGGCGGTCGGCACCGTGCGGCTCGGCCGCGTCGTGCTCCGCGACGTGGAGATCGGCGGCTGGCGCTTCCGCCGCCTGCCCTGCGCGGTCCGCGACCTCGACACCACGAGCTCCGTCCCCGGCGACGTCGCCGGCATCCTCGGGGCCAACCTCTTCCGCCACTTCACCGTCGCGATCGACTTCCGCGGCGGCAGGGCGCGGCTCTTGCGCGAGCGCGTGGAGGGCGGCGCCCGGCTCGCCCGCGAGCGCCTCGTCGGGCCGCGGCTCGTCGCCCGCATGACGGTCGAGGGCGAGCGCGTCCGCGCGATCATCGACACCGGCGCCGACAGGACCTACCTGCCGCTCGAGGTCGGCGAGGAGGTGCTCCGCTACGAGGGCGTGCGGCAGGGCACGGGGCCCGGCGGCTCGCGGAAGGTGGAGGTCGTCGTCCGCCGCGTCCGCGACGCGCGCGTGGGGGAGGTGGCGGTCCCGCTCGAGGGCTACCTCGCCTGGGACGGCGACGTCGGGCTCCTCGGGATGGACGTGCTCGGAGAGGGGGTTGTCGCCGTCGACTTTCCGGGGAGGAGGCTCGTCGTCGGGGAGTAGCTCAGTCCCGCAGGAGCGCGTCCACCGTCTGCTGATCCGCCCCCGGGAACCGGTACTTCCCGAAGTCCTCGGGCCTCACCCACTGGAGCGCGTGCACGCGGCCCGCGCGCGGCTCGGCGAGGAGCGAGCAGCGGTAGACGACCATGTCGAGCGTGTAGCCTTCGTAGGCGTGCGTCACGTGGAGCACGCGGTGCCCGATCTGTACGTCCACGTCGAGGCGGTGACGCAACGTGCGCCGGAGGGCGTCGCCGTCGCTCTCGCCCTCGCGCACCCGCCCGCCCGGGAACTCCCAGAGCAGGGGCAGCTCGGCCTCGGGCCGGCGCTGGGTGATGAGGTACGCCCCGTCGCGCTCCACCTCGGCGGCGACGACCCGAATGTGCGGCACGGACATGCTGGCAAACCCGATGGGGCCGCGATGCTATCACGACGCCGCGTAGGGGAGACCACGGCCGTCCGTCGGGGGTACGGGTATGTTCCAGGGTCGAGGAGGTCCGCGTGATCCGTTCCGCCATCAAGACCGGGCTCAAGAAGGCGCTGGGGCTCAGCCGGCCGGAGCCCGTCCCCCCGCCTCCCGCCCCGGCCTGGAAGGCCGAGGCCCCGCAGACCGCGCCCGACGCGCCGGCCTACCCCGGCGTCGGCGGCCAGAAGCGCGCGAAGAAGGCTGACAAGGCCGAGGAGGCCGTCGAGACGCAGGCGCCGCCCGCGCCGGAGCCCGAGCCGGTCGTCGAGGCCGCGCCCCCTGCCCCCGAGCCCGTCGCCGAGGCCGCGCCCGCGCCCGCCACCGACGTGGTCGGCGGGCCGCTGCTCACCTTCGAGGCCGTCGAGGCCGTGGTCGACGAGATGGTCCGCCCCGCGCTCCAGGGCGACGGCGGCGACATGCGCCTCGTCAAGGTCGAGGACAACAACGTCTACGTGAAGCTCGTGGGCTCCTGCTCCACCTGCCCCTCGTCGATCATGACGATGAAGATGGGCGTCGAGGCGCTCCTGAAGGAGGAGTTCCCGATGATGAACGAGCTCATCCAGGTGCAGGACTAGCCCAGAACGCGGGGACCTCGCCCGGGCGCACCCACCCCTCCGCGATCCAGTCGCCGACGGGGTGGTGGAGCCCCACCTTGCCGACGTAGAGCGCGGCGAGCTCGCCGCCCTGCGCGAGGTACGCGCGCACGCCGCGCCAGCCGCGCAGGTAGACGGCGTCCTTCGCGAAGACGCCCGGCGCCTCGGGGCGCCCGAGCCCGCGCTTCACGCGCAGCGCGATGCCCCACGCCGAGCCGGCGCCGCCTTGCGACGCGAGCCAGTCGTACAGCTCGCGGAAGCCGACGTCGCGCGCGCGCCGGATGGCCCCGGCGACGAGCGCCTGGCGCGTCACGAACGAGGCGGACAGCGTGCCCGCGCGCTCCTCCGCGAGGATGGCGAGCCCCTCTTCGGCGAGCCCCGCCCGGGCGAGCCCCGTGGAGAACAGCTTCAGCGGCTGGGCCTCGCCGGCGGCCCCGCGCGCGACGTGGACGTCGATCTCGTGGGCGACGAGCCCGACGAGGTCCTCCGCGCGGAACCGCGCCGCCGGGTTCACGCGCACCTCGCGCTTCGACGCATCGACCAGCACGCGCGACGCCATCACCGGGTCCCAGCGCACCTCCCACGCGGAGAGCCCCCGCGCCCCCAGCGCCTCGGCGAGCGTGTGGAACATGTCCTCGGCGGAGTAGGCGAGCGGGCCGGGCCGCGCGGGGAGCACGTCCTCCTCGACGTGGTCCTCCGGCCACCAGTCGCAGAGCGTCGCGAGCGCCTCGAAGTCCTCGGCTCGCCGGTGGCGCAGCGCCACCGTGAGCTGGCGGGTCTCGGCGACGGCGGCGGCGAGCTCCACGCCGAGCGGGTGCTCGCGGGGGATGCGCAGGCCGTCCAGCGTGGCGATCGCGTCGTCGGCCCAGGGCGTGGGGTGGTATTCGAACGGCGGGGCCTCGCGCCCGCCCTCGAACGCAACCCGCGCCTCCTGCGCGTTGGCCGGGTTGAGGTGCCGCGAGAACCGGATGGACGCCAGCAACGCGTGGTAGCGCGCGTCGGCCTCGCGAAGCTCGTCGGGGAGCGCCTTCACTCCGTCCCGCTATCGCGCTACCTTCGCGCCCGATGTCGCCCACGATCGAGGACGTCGCGAGGCTGCCGGTGGACGTGCTCCGTGCGCTCCTGCCGTCCTGGGTGGCCGGCCACGCCGACCTGCCCGACACCCGCCCGCTCGAGGCCGCGCTGCGCGCCCGCACCGACGCCGCCTCCGACGCCGAGCTCAACAGCCTGCTCGAGGCCTTCGCCGCCGCGGGCGAGGCCTACCGTCTGTACCCGGCCCACCCCTTCGCGCGCGACATGACGCGCCTCTACATGGCGGCGCTCACCCCGACGTGGGACCTCGTCGGCCGCGAGCCGCTGGAGCGCTTCCTCGCGACCGGCCCGCGCCGGAAGATGATCGTCTGCAACCACCTGTCCTACACGGACACGCAGATCACCGACTCGCTGCTCGTGCTGGCCGGGCTGCGCGAGGTCGCCGACCGGCTGGTCGCCATCGCCGGGCCGAAGGTCTACACCGACGCGTGGCGGCGCATGGCCGCGATCTCGCTGAACACACGCAAGACCGCCCAGTCGAGCGCGGTGGCGACCGAGCAGGGCGCCCTCTCCCCGCGCGAGCTCGCCGCCGTCGCGTTCGAGACCATCGCCGACTGCGAGCGCCTCATGGACGAGGGCTACGTCGTGCTCCTGTACCCGGAAGGCACGCGCAGCCGAACGGGCCGGCTCCAGCCCTTCCTGCGCGCGGCCGCGCGCTACTGCTCGGTGCCCGACCTGCAGATCCTGCCGCTCGCCCAGTCCGGCACCGACCGCGTCTACCCGATCGACGCGGCGAAGATGTACGCGGCGCACGTGCGCATGGCGTTCGGCGAGCCCTTCGTCGCCGCCGACTTCCCCGGCAAGGCCACGGCGCTCGCCGAGGCGCACCGTCGGGTCGCAGACCTGCTCCCGCCCGACTACCGCCCGGAGGATGGGGCCCCGGCGGTGTCGTGAGCCAGGGCTGGCTCTTCGTGATGGCCGGCTCGCTGCTGGTCGTGGGCGGCGTGTTCCTCGTGGCGGCGATCCGGCGGCGGAACCGGCGGTGAGCGAGCTCGAGCCCGGCCGGGTCGTCGGCGATCGCTTCGAGATCCTCGGCGAGCTCGGCGCCGGCGGGATGGCCACGGTCTACCTCGCCCGCGATCGCGTGCGCGACGAGCGGGTCGCGCTCAAGGTGGTCCACGCCCACCTCGCCGCCGACGCCGGCGTGCGCGAGCGCCTCCGGCGCGAGGTCCGCGCCGCCGCGCGCGTCCGTCACCCCGGCGCGCTCGCCGCCTTCGAGCTGCACGAGCTCGACGGGCGCCTCGCGCTCACGATGCCGTTCCACGCCGGCCGGACCCTCGCCGAGGCCGTCGCCGTCGGGGGGCCGCGCCCCGTCGAGGAGGCGCGGGCGATGGGCGTGCGGCTCGCCGAGGTGCTCGCCGAGGCCCACCGCGCGGGGGTGCTCCACCGCGACGTCTCGCCGCGCAACGTCATGCTCGACGACGCCGGCGGGGCGGCGCTCGCGGACTTCGGGCTCGCCCGCTTCACCGACGCGGGGACGGCGCGGTCCACGCAGCTGCTCGGCACGCCCGGCTACGTCGCGCCCGAGGCGCTGCGCGGGCAGCGGGCCGACGCGCGCGGCGACGTCTACGGCCTCGGCGCGGTGCTCTACCTCGCGCTCACCGGGGAGGAGCCGTTCGCGGGGCGCTCGCCGGCCGAGGCCCTGCAGCGCCAGCTCGCGGGCGAGGCGCCCTCGCCGAAGGCCCGCCGGCTTGACGTCCCCGACTGGCTCGACGCGCTCGTCACCCGCATGCTCGACGCCGACCCGGCGCGCCGCCCGGAGGGGGCTGCGGAGGTCGCGGACGCGCTCGCCCGCGGGGTGGCGCCGGCGACGGCCGCCGCGAGCGCGACGATGCGGCTCGACGCGCCGGACCCCGCGCGACCCACGCTGCCGCGCGGCGAATTCGCCGTCGTCGTCCGCGACCGGGAGGACGCTCGCCCGCGACGGAAGGCGCTGCGCGCGAAGCTTCGGAACGAGGCGCCCGACCTCGACGGGGTGCTCTGGACCGCCGGCCACCGCACGCTGGGGGTGGTCCGGCAGGCGCTCGGGCTCCCCGGCGAGGCGACCACCCCCGAGGAGCGGCTCGCGCGCGCGGTGGCGCGCGAGGCCGGCATGGACGGCGCGGCCGTCCCCGCGGCGATGCTCGAGCCCCGGTTCACGCTCGTCGACGGGGTCGCCGAGGACGTCGCCGAGCGGCTCGTCGGCGTGGCGCGGGAGGAGGGCTTCGACGCGAAGGTGGTGCGGAGCGGGCGGCAGGACCTGCCCGCGCGGCTCGTGCAGGGCGCGTGGATCGCGTACCCCGCGCTCTGGCTGGCGTTCGCGGCGCTGAAGGCGGAAGACCTCCTCCCGGACGCGGCGGTCTTCGGGTTCGTGTTCCTCACCGTCGTACACGCCGCGGTGCTGACGCCGCTCCTCGAGCGACGGTACGGCCGGGTCGACCTCTCCAAGCGCCCGCTCGCGTTCAAGGCGCCGGTCGCGACGCCCTCCGCGCCCGCGCCGGCCCCGCCGCCGTCGCTGACCGGGCGCGTCGAGGCGGAGCTCGACGCCCTGCAGCGCCTCCTCGCCGACACGGCGGGGCTCCCGGACCTCGCGCGCGAGGACCTCGCCCGCACGGCGCGCGCGCTGCGGGCCGAGCTCGCCGAGCTGGTCGCGGAGGCGGGGCGCGTGGACGACGAGATCGGCCGGGTCGCGGGGCTCGCCGTCGACGTCGCGCCGCTGCGCGCGCGGCTGTCGCGGCTCGACACGCTGGCGCGCGCGGGCGAGCCGGTCGACGAGGCGGAGCGGGCGCGGCTCCGCGAGGCCATCGAGGCGGGCGCCGCGCGGGAGGGCGCGCTCGACGCGCTGCACGCGCGGAGGGTCGCGGCGCAGGCGCACGTCGTGGAGATCGGCGCGGCCGCGGCGCGGGCGAGGCGCGAGCTGGCGACGGCGCCGTCGGGCGAGCTGGCGCGGGCGCTCGCCGACGCGCTCACGAAGCAGGCGCAGGCGGCGGCGCGGGCGAGGGTGGAGGTGCGGTAGCGCCGGCGGGCGTTCTCGCACACCCCCCCGTGCGCCTGCCCCCGAAAGGCGCAGCCGAGGCTGCCCCCGGTGGCTGGCACGCGACGTGCAATCCCTCCGAGCATCCACGGAGGTTGCGATGACCCCCTACGCGGACGAGACCGCGACCGAGAGCGTCTGGATGGTGGCGTTCGAGGTGGACGGCACCGACGAGCTCGTGTTCTTCGAGGTGGACGCGCGCGAGGACGACGACGATGCGTCACGCCCCGATCAGGGGCACGCGCCCTCGTAGCCTGCGCGACGCAGGACCTCGGCGGCCGCCGCCGCCACCTCGGCGGACGGGTCCTCCCGGAGACGGGCGAGCACGCGCAGGACGGCGTCCCGCTCGGCGTCCACCGTCGGCCGGCACGCTTCTCCGAGCGGGCGGGGCGCCTCCGGCACGGCGTGGACCTGGCCCGGCGCGTCCCACACCACCCGGGCGACCGCCGGCCCACCCGCCCAGGCCCGGAGCGCGCGCGCCGCCTGGACCCGGACCTTCGGGTCGCCGTCGGCCGCGCGGGCGATCACCTCAGCGAGCGCGGCGGGATCGGGCGCGTGGCGGGCGAGCGCGTCGACGCCGTCCGCGCGGACCAGCTGCGACGTGGATTGCCGCGCGGCGGCGAGCGCCGCCGCCAGCCCATCCTCGCCCTTCGCCCGGAGCGCGGCGGCGCGGACCTTCTCGTCGGGGCTCGACGCCGCGATCGTCAGCTCCTCGCGCGTGGCGATGCTCCGCGCGATCGCGCGCTCGACGGCCATCGCCGCGACGAGGGGGCTCGGGTCGGCGAGGGCGAGTCGCACCGCGGCGTCCACGACCGGTTCGGGGCTGGGGCGCCACGACACGAGGAGGGAGAGCGCGTCGCGGCGTACGACCGGGTCGGGGTCCTCCCGCGCGAGGAGGGCGAGCACCGTCGCCTCCTCGACGGTCCCGACGCCCGCGACGAGCCGGGCGTGGACGGCGAGGCGCTCCTCGAGGGGGCGGGCGCACACGACCGCGCCGGTGCCGAGGGGGGCCAGCGCCTCGAGCCGGCCGGCGGCGCACAGGCGGGGCACCAGCGCCGGCGCGGAGACGACGAGATCCACGGGGATCCAGCGGCGGTCACGGTCGTCGATGGGAACGCCGGCCGGCTGCTCGGGAGTGGCGGGGTGCGCGAGCACGTGGTGGGCCGCGGCGGCGGCCGCGGCGGCCACGTCGGGGTCCGCGGGCGCGTCGAGGAGCCCGGCGACGGCGTCGACGGCCCCCATCCAGCCGAGCGCGCGCGCGGCCTCGTCGCGGGCGTCGTGCGGGTTGGCGCGGACGGCCGCGACGAGGGGGGAGGGGTCGCCGGCCTCGATGAGCGCGCGCATCAGGTCGCGTTTGCTGCCGCCGCTCAGCGCCTTCGCCCCGAGGCCCGCGGCCATCTCCGAGGCGGCGGCGGGCAGCGCGGCGGGACCGAGCAGGGCGAGGGCGTAGGTCGCGGCGACCCAGACGCCGTCCCGCTCCTTCGCGTCCGCGTCGTGCCACGCGGCGAGCACGCGCGGGAGGGCTTCGGGACCGATCGCGGCGAGGCGGCGGGCGGCGAGGAAGCGGACGTCCTTGTCCCGGTACCAGAGGAGGCGAGCCGCGGCGCCCGCGGGGAGCGCCATCAGCTTCTCCTCCGCGCGTTCGTGCGCCTCGCCTTCGCTGCACGCCCACCGGTAGGCGAGCCGCTCGGCGGGCGTCCCGAGGATCAGGGCGTGGGTGCCGGTGGCGATGACGATCACACGGGCATGCTACCGCGCCTACTTCCCGCTGAACTGCACGTCCTCGAACAGCAGCGATCCGGACCGCAGCCCGCCGTACTTCCACACGTCGTTGCCGGCCTCGACGAAGCGCTCGAGCACGTCGCCGATGTTGCCCGACACGTTCATCTCGGAGAGGTGCTGGACGACCTCGCCCTTCTCGACGAGCAGGCCCTGGATGCCGAAGCTGAAGTCGCCCGTGAGCCCGTTGCTGTTGCCGCCGAGGAAGCCGTTGACGACGATGCAGCGGGGCAGCTCGGCGAGGATCTGCTCGGGCGAGCGCTCGCCGTGGGGCACCACCCAGTTGGAGCGGCCGCCGGTGGTCGGCTTCATGCCGAGCTTCCGGCCGTAGTACACGTTGAGGTAGTAGTTCTCGAGCACGCCGTCGCGGACGACCGCGAACGGCTTGGCGGCGACGCCGTCGCCGTCGTACGGCCGCGAGCCGAGGCCGCGCGGGATGAACGGGTCGTCGAGGATGGTGAGCTTCGGGCTGGCGATGCGCGTGCCCTGCCGCCCGGCGAGGAAGCTCCGGCCCTGGTGCAGCTCCGAGCCGGCGAGCGGCCCGCCCAGCACGCCGAGGATGCGGCCCACGCTCTGCGCGTCGAGCAGCATCGGGTAACGGCCCGAGGCCGCCGGCCCCGCGTCGAGGCGCATCGCTGTCCGGCGCCAGGCCTCCTTCGCGACCTGATCGGGCCCGGGGACGTCGTCGTGGTGGGTCGCGGCGTAGTAGGCGTAGCCCTCGGGGCGGCGCCCGCCGGGCTCTTCCAGCGTCATCTCGGCGCCCGCGCCGAAACCCGTGGCGCGGTGGGTGCCCTCGAAGCCGTTGGTCATCACGCGGACGGTCTCGGTGGCGCTGTCGCCGCAGAACACGGTCGCGCTCTTGAGGCGGCCGCGGTCGGGCAACGCGTCCACACTGGCCTCGAGCCGCTCGGCCTCGACGCGCCGCTGCTCGGCCTCGATGGTGGGCTGCGACCCGTCCCAGACGTCGAGCTGCGCTTCCGCCGCGCCGCGCCCGCACAACTCGCGCGGGGGCTGGCGGCGCTCGGGCTCGGGCTCGAGCACGCGCGTGGCGGAGATGGCGCGCTCGAGGAACGCGCGGAGCGCGTTCGGACGCAGATCCGACGTGGAGTGGACCGAGTAGCGGTCCTCCACCAGCAGCGCGAGCGACACGCCGAGGCTCGTCGCCTGCGTGGCCTGCTCGAGCTTGCCGGCGCGCCGCATGAGCGAGACCTCGGTGCTGCGCGTGACGGAGACGGCGGCCTCGTCGGCGCCCATCTTCCGGGACTGGGACGCGATGGCGCGGGCGATGTCGAGGAGCTCGACGGGGATGCCGGCGTCGTTCATGCCGCACCCCCGACCGAGAGCCGCGACACCTTCACCGTGGGCATGCCCTGCGACACGGGCACGCTCTGCCCGTCCTTGCCGCAGGTCCACCCGCCCTCGTCGATCTCGAGGTCGTTGCCCACCATCTCGATGGTCTCGAGCACCTTCGGCCCGTTCCCCACGAGGTTCACGTCCTTGATGGGTTTCGTGAGCTTGCCGTTCTCGATGAGGTAGCCGTGGCGCACGTAGAACGCGAAGTCGCCGGCGCCGATCTGCACCTGCCCGTTGGCGAACGACTGGCAGTAGATGCCCTTCTCGACGCTGGCGATGATCTCGCCCGGGTCGTAGCCGCCCTTCTCCATGTAGGTGGACCGCATGCGCGGGAGCACGGGGTGGCGGAAGCTCTCGCGACGGCCCGACCCCGTGGGCGCGACCTTGAAGTGCCGCGCGCTGATCTGGTCGTGCAGGTAGCCCTTCAGCACGCCGTCCTCGATGAGCACGGTCTTCTCGGCGTCGTTGCCCTCGTCGTCGGCGTTGATGGTGCCGCGCGCGTGCATCAGCGTGCCGTCGTCCACCACGGTGACGCCCGCGGGGGCGATGCGCTGGCCGACCCGATCGGCGTAGATGCTGATGCCCTTGCGGTTGAAGTCGGCCTCGAGCCCGTGGCCGATCGCCTCGTGCAACAGGATGCCGGAGCTGCCCGCCGCGAGCACGACCGTCATCTCGCCCGCCGGCGGCTTGCCCGCCTCGAACAGGATCGTCGTGTCCTCCACGGCCTTCCTGATGAACCGCTCGACGCGCTCGGGCGTGTAGAACTCGAGCCCCATGCGCTGGGCGATGTTGGAGAACGCCGTCTCCTTGCGGCCGTCCATCTCCGCGGTGCAGGAGATGTAGGCCCGCGTCATGGGCTGGTAGTCCTCGACGAGCTTGCCGTCGGCCCGGACCACCATGACGTGGCGGAAGCTGTCCGCCAGCATGGTCTCGACCTTCCGGATCCGCGCGTCGGCGGCGAACGTCCGCTTCTCCCAGTCGCGCACCATCTCCACGCGCCGGGTGAGCTCGACCTGCTCCCACGGCTGGACGATGGGGTAGCGATCGGCGCCGAGCACGTGCGCGCGCACCTCCACGGGCGGCGGCGTGCGCCCGCCGGCGGCGATCTCGGCGGCGAGCCGGGCCGCGCGCACCATCGCGTCGCGCGAGAGGTCCTCGGTGTAGGCGTAGCCCACCTGGTCGCCGACCACGACGCGCACGCCCACGCCGAGGTCGACGTGCGTGGACGCGCGGTTGACCTTGCCGTCGGAGAGCGCGATGGACGTGCTGCCCGCGTGCTCGAAGTACAGATCCGCGTCGTCCGCGCCGCGCGACAGCGCGGCCTCCAGCGTCGCCCGGATCTGCTCGGTGCCGACGCCGAATTGCTCGAAGTGGGTCATGCTGCTCCTGCCCGACCTCATAGCCTGCGCACGGACCGTCGCGAGGGCAAGCCGGACGCGACGCGCGGCGGTGACCGTAGGGCATTCGCCCGGTGCCCACCCGGCCGGGCGAGAGCTAACGTCCCTCCATGCGGGCCAAATCCCACAGCTTCGCGATCGTCGTGGGGGTCCTCGCCGGGGTGCTCCTCGTCGCGGAGGAGGGCTTGGCGGGCATCGAGGCGAGCAAGCACAACCTCGCGAACACCTCGACGAACACGGTGCGGGCGACGAGCACGCCGGACACGGCCTCGGGGACGTTCACGACCGAGGAAGTCTGCGTTTTCTGTCATTTCCCCCACTCCGGCGGCTCCTGGCCGCTCTGGAACCGGGACCTCGAGAGCGACGCCTTCTTCACCCCCATCAACTTCAGCTCGCTCGACTTCGTGGACCTCGAGGGGACGCAGTACCCCGACGACGACTCGAAGATCTGCCTCTCCTGCCACAGCGGCGGCACCGGCGTGGGCGAGGTCAACGCGCTCTCCGACTACGAGTTCGACGCCGGCCAGGAGATCGGGATGGTGGGCACCGAGGCCGACGGCACGATGCCGAACGGCACTTCGGGCGCCGCGAGCGGGTTCACCCGGCGCATCGGCGGCGACCTCACGAACGATCACCCCATCAGCCTCACGTACGACACGACCCTCGCCGACACGGACGGGGAGCTCCGGCGCCCCAGCGCGAACATCAGCATGCGCTGCGGCACCTGCCACGAGCCGCACACCTCCGACACCGACAGCGTCCCCCGCAAGTTCCTCCGGTACAACCGCTTCCAGGTGCGCACGCCGGTCGAGGGCGCCTTCAGCGAGTCGCAGGACCAGATCTGCCTGATGTGTCACAACAAGGACCGGGACACCGGCACGCAGAGCCTCGACTACTCGCTGTCGGCGCACGCCCACCCCAGCGTGGCCGACGAGACCTACACGGCAGCGGCGTCGAGCCTGCGCCAGTTCGCCAGCGGCGAGACGGTGTGGGAGGTCGGCTGCCTCAACTGCCACGACACCCACACCACCGAGGGCGCGCGCCACCTGTTGCGCGAGGGCGTCGACGAGATCGCCACCACCGCGGCGTCCACCGCGAAGGACGGCGGCGATCCGGCGCAGGAGGAGGTGTGCTACCAGTGCCACACCAACTCCACGGAGAGCGCGCTGAGCTCGGTCACCTACGTGCCCAACATCGAGGACGCGTTCAAGCTCACGCGGCGCATGCCCATCACGGCGACCGACCAGCCGATCGACCCCGCGACCACCGAGGAGGTCCACGACATCGAGGACGCCGACTTCACCGAGACCCAGACCAAGCTCGGCAACGGCGCTTCCACCAACCGTCACGTCGAGTGCACCGACTGCCACAACCCCCACCGGGTGGTGAAGAAGCGCAAATTCAACGACAACCCGACGAGCGCCGACGCCGCGGGCACCCACACGCACGCCGCCACGCACGACAACATCGCCTCCGGCGTGCTCCGGGGTACGACGGGGGTCGAGCCCACCTGGAGCAGCAACTCCTTCCACACCGCGCCCTCCACCTTCACGCTCAAGAAGGGCGACGGCGGCATCGGCGCCAGCTCGGCGACTTCCGCGACGTGGGTGACGCGCGAGTACCAGGTCTGCCTCAAGTGTCACTCGACGTACGGGTACACGTCGCCGCCCTCGCTGGGCTCGCCCTACACGGGCACCACGCCGTCGGGCACCAACTCGATGACGACGTACACGGACCAGGCGAAGGAGTTCAACTCGCCGTCGAGCCACGCAAACGAGCCGCTCTCCGTCGGCGGCGACGGCGGCGCCTACTCCGTCACGTTCAACACCAACAACCACCGCTCGTGGCACCCGGCGGTCGCTGCGACGGGGCGCACCAACGCCAAGCGCGGCACCTCCAACACCTCGTTCGAGTCGCCGTTCAACAACGGCATCGGCACGCAGACCATGTACTGCTCCGACTGCCACGGCGACTCCACCACCGGCTACACCACCACGCCCGACGGCGGCGAGGACGGCGACCCCTGGGGCCCCCACGGCTCCACCAACGCCTTCATCCTGAAGGGCGAGTGGAGCAGTTCGACGGGCGCGTCCGGGCGAGAGGGCTCCTTCACGAGCAACGCGCTCTGCTTCAAGTGCCACGCCCGTACGCTCTACGGCGACCGCAACGGCGGCAGCACCAGCGGCTTCGGGAGCCTGCACGCCTACCATGTGGACAAGCTCGGCAAGCTCCGCTGCTCCTGGTGTCACGTCGCGGTGCCGCACGGGTGGAAGAACAAGGCCTTCCTCGTCAACCTCAACGACGTGGGCTCGGAGGGCGGGCTCGCCTCCGGGACCCAGGTGCGCAACCGCACCACCGCGGTCTACAACAACGGCCCCTACTACAACAACGCCGTCCTCAAGGTCTACAGCTTCGCCGCGTCGGGGAGCTGGGCCGCGTCCAACTGCGGCTCGCGCGGCGCCCCCGGCAACGCCCAGACGGGCCGCAGCTGGATGCGCGACAGCGACGAGCGCTGCACCGGGCTCCCCTGACGTGGACGCCGTCCCGCACGCGACGCCGGCCGACGGGGGGTGGCTGGAGACGATCGGGTCCCCCCGCGTGGCCCTCGCGCTGATGGTCGCGTTCGCCGGCGTGGGGGCGGCGATCCTCGGCCTCGGGGTGTCGCCCGGGCGGCCGGTCGCGGTGGTGTCGGCGGCGATGGCGGTCAACCTCGGCGCCGCCATGGCGACGCGCCCGGCGTTCCGGCGGTACACGGCGCTGACCGCGTTCCACGCCTGCCTGCTCGCGATCGCGGGGCTCGCCGCCGTGGGGCGGTCCTCGCGGCTGGTGGGGCACGTCGAGGTGACCGAGGGCGAGGGCTTCCGTCGGGAGCTCGGCGTGTGGGAGGCGGGGCCGCTCCACTACGACACGCTCGACGACGTCGACTTCCGCAACGAGGGCTTCACCATTCCGTACGCGCCGGGGCTCAAGCGCGGGCCCACCCGCAACCGGGTGAGCTGGGACCGCGACGGCGAGCGCCTCGACGCCGAGATCGGCGACCAGACCCCGCTGACGATCGACGGCTACCACTTCTACACCACCGCCAACAAGGGCTTCGCGCCGGTGGTGGAGTGGGTGCCCGACGGGGGCGGACCCACCGGCGTCGGCGTGGTCCACCTCCCGAGCTACCCGATGAACGCGCTCGACCAGCGCGGCGCCGTCGCCGTCGAGGGCCTCGGTGAGGTCCGCGCGGAGCTCGTGATGGAGGAGCCCCTGCTGTCGCCGGATCTCCCGGGCGAATTCCGCGTCCCCGAGGCGCACGCCGTCCGGGTCGAGGCGGCCGGGGTGACGGCCAGCCTCCGCCCCGGCGAGTCCGCGGCGTTGCCCGGCGGGAAGCTCGTCTACGTCGGGCTCCGCAGCTGGATGGGCTACTACGTGCACGCCGACTGGACGCTCCCCTGGCTGCTCGCCGCGGGCATCGCCGCCGTCGTGAGCCTGCTCGCGCACTACGCGCGCGCCGAGGACCGCGTTGGACCCTGAGCTCCTCTGGACCGCCATCGCCGGGTACGCCGTCGCGGCGGTGCTCGCGGCGCGCGCGCTCGCCCGCGGCGAGGCCCCGGGGCGCGCGTTCGCCGGGGTGTTCGCGGCGTCGCTCGCCGTCCACGTCGTGTCCGTCGGCGTGCGGTGGGTGCGCCTCGGCCACGGCCCGTTCATCACGTTCCACGAGACGCTCTCGAGCAACGTGCTGAGCCTGCTCGGGCTCTACGGCTTGGTGTGGTGGGCGGTGCCGGTCGTGCGCGCGGCCACGGCGTTCGCGTTCCCGGTGCCCCTGCTCATGGCCGCGTGGATGGTCGGGAGCGACCCGTCGCCGGGCCACTTCCCGCCCACGTTCGCGACGCCGCTGCTCTACGCCCACGTCCTCACCGGGAAGGTCTTCCTCGCGTCTTTCCTCGTGGCGCTCTCGCTCGGGCACGTGCTGGTGCTGCGGCGCTTCGGCGTGGGCCTGGCGACGCTGCCTCCCGACGGCGTGCTCGCCGGCGTCATGCACCGCTTCCTCGGCGTCGCCTTCGTCTTCGACACCGCGATGCTGGTGGTGGGGGCGCTCTGGGCGCAGGACGCGTGGGGTCGCTGGTGGGACTGGGACCCGCTCGAGACGTGGTCCTTCCTCACCTGGATCTCGCTCGGGACGTCCCTCCACCTCCGCACGGCGGCGCCGGGCCGCCCGGCGCTGCAGGCGGCGGTGGCGGGGCTCGCGTTCGTCGTGGCGTTCCTCACGTTCTTCGGCATCCCGTTCGTGTCGACGGCGCAGCACCAGGGGGCGATCTGATGGACCGCCGCGCGCGCGGGCTCGCGTTCGCCCTCGTCGGGACCGCGCTCGGCGGGGCCGCGCTCGCGTGGGGCGACGACCTCCGCTGGGCGCTCCAGCACCGGCCCGACGTCTGGAAGGCCGAGGACGCGGGCGACGGGCTCACGCCGAACGCCCGCGAGGACGCCGAGAAGTGGGAGCGGATCGACAAGCTCTTCAAGGGCGCGCTCCTGCTCATGCACGCCGGCGAGCACGCCCGCGCCATCACCGCGCTCAACGGCGTGCTGGCGCTCGATCCGGGCCTCGTGGACGCGCGCGTGAACCTCGGCTTCTGCCACGTCGCGGTGGAGGACTGGCACGCGGCGCTCGTCGACTTCGACCTCGCCGTCGAGATGCGCCCGGAGCAGGCGAACGCCTACTACGGGCTCGCCGTCACGCTCCACGAGCTGGGCGACCTCGAGGAGGCCGTCGGCAACATGCGCACCTACGTGCACCTCGCCGGCGAGCGCGACCCGTTCCAGGCCAAGGCGATGGCGCTCCTGCTCGAGTGGGAGGAGGCGCTGCGCACCGAACGCGAGATCGAGGCCGCCGAGCTGGCGGCGCGGGAGGCACCATGATGCTCGTCGTGCTCGCGGCCTGCCGCCAGGACACGTCCCCGGTCGAGAAGACGGCTCCCGACGACCCTACCGAGACCGAGACGAGGGCCCCGCGCACGCCGCCGTGCACGGAGGGGCCCTTCGCGATGGTCGAAGTGCCCGCGGGCCGCTTCACGATGGGGAGCCCCGACGCCGAGGTGGGTCGCCAGGAGAACGAGCCGCGGCACGAGGTCACGCTGACGAACGCCTTCTGCGCCGGCGCCACCGAGGTGACGCAGGAGGTCTACACTCGCGTGATGGGGAGCAACCCGAGCCAGAACGCGTCCTGCGCGGACTGCCCGGTAGACCGCGTGACGTGGCACCTCGCCGCCGAGCTGGCGAACCGCCTGTCCGGCGAGCAGGGCCTCGAGGCCTGCTACACGTGCGCGGACGGCGTCTGCGAGGAGGCCGGGCGCCCCTACGACTGCGTCGGGTACCGCATGCCCACCGAGGCGGAGTGGGAGTACGCCGCGCGCGCCGGCGGCGAGGCCTCCTTCTCCAACGGCGACTCCATCGCGGTCGGCTTCGAGCGCGAGTGCCCCGACGACACGGTCGGCGAGGCCAACCGCACCGACGACGTCGCGTGGACCCGCTGCAACACGACCACGACCGAGGAGGTCGGGAAGCTCGCGCCGAACGCCTGGGGCCTCCACGACACCGCCGGCAACGTGATCGAGTGGTGCACCGACCCCTGGCACGCGCCCGGCAGCACGGTCGCCGAGACGGACCCGGTGGGCTCGCCCGAGTGGGTCGACGCCGCCCCCGAGTTCGAGACGCCGCCGGTCTACCGCCCCATCCGCGGCGGCTCGTTCTACTACCACCCCACCATCGGCCGCGTCGCATCGCGCGCGGGGGCCGACCCGTCCACGAACTTCGAGGACTTCGGCGTGCGGCTCGTGAGGACGCGCAAGTAGTGGCCGCCGCCCGCGCGTGGCTGTTCCTCGCGCTCTCCGCGCTGGCGGGGTCGGTGGCGTGCGCGGTGCTGCTCGTGCTCATGCGCGCGCCGGGCCTCGCGACGCTGTTGCCGGCGCGGGCGCTGTTCCCCTCCGTGCTCGCGCTGCACGTCGACCTCGCGATCGTCGTGTGGTTCCTCGCGATGGCGAGCGCGTGGTTCTCGGTGCACACGCGCCCGGGCCGCGGCGACGGCGCGGCGGCGACGGCCGGGGCGATCGGCGCGGCGACGATGGTGGCGGGCGGGCTCGCCTCCGGCGGCGACGCCGTGATGAACAACTACCTGCCGGTGTTGCGGAGCCCGCTGTTCGGGATCGGGCTGGTCACGTTCTTCGCCGCGGTGGCGTTCGCGGCGATCCGGGCGATCGCGGACCCGAGCGAGGCCGGCGCGCCGTGGGAGCGCCTCGGCGCGCGGCTCGCGGCCGGCACCACGCTCGTGGCCTTCGCGGCGTTCGCTGCCAGCCTCGCCGGCCTGCCCGCGGGCCTCGACGCGCACGCCCGCTACGAGGCGCTCTTCTGGGCGGGCGGGCACGTCCTCCAGTTCACCCACGGCGGCCTCCTGCTCACGCTCTGGCTCGTGCTCGCGCGCGAGGGCGGGGTGTTGCGCGCGCCGCCGCGCGTCGTGAGCGCGCTCCTCGTGCTGGGCGCGGCCCCGGTGCTGGCCGCGGCGGGGGGCTACGGCGACCCGGTCGGCTCGATCGCGCACCGCGCGTGGTTCACCGGGCTCATGCGCTGGGGCACCTGGCCCGCGGCCG
>JBMOQZ010000271.1:0-10995 GCA_049322475.1 Myxococcota bacterium
GGATCCGCGCCCGCTTGACGTAGCCGGGCTCCTCGTCCGCCGCGAACGTGGCCGCGCCCATCTTCACGTCCACCAGCGACGGGCGCAGCTCGCCGACCTCGGGCGTCATCGTGCCGACCATCCCGAAGCGGCGGAGCTCGTCGGACGGCGCCGCGGTCGGCGGGGCGCGCGTCGCGGGGGGGTTGGTGGGCGCGAGCTCGGCGTGGGTGTCGAGCGACTTGTTGAAGCGCGGCTGGGCGTTCGCGACGAGGGGCGGGGTGTCGGGGGGGTCGGGCGGGAGCATCGCCAGCATCGCCCTGAGCGCCTCGGCCATGTCCAGCGCGGTCGCGAAGCGCTCCTCGCGGCGGTAGCGCGTGGCCCGGCGGATCACCTCCGCGAGCTCCTCGCAGATGAAGGCGAGCATGTCCGGCTCGTTGTCCGCCATGAACAGCTCGGGCGGCGTGTCGTCGCGCAGGAGCGCCCACAACGTGGCGCCGGCGGAGTACACGTCCGCGCGGGCGTCGACGGCCTTCGCGTTGGACTTCTGCTCGGGCGCCATGAAGCCCCAGGTGCCCATCACGGCGCCCGTGCGCGTCATGCCGTCGCCGTCCTCCTGCTGGACCTGGGCGATGCCGAAGTCGGTGACGCGGATCTCCCCGTTGCGGGTGAGCAGGATGTTGTGCGGCTTGATGTCGCGGTGGATGACGCCGGCCTGGTGGGCGACGTGGAGGCTCTCGCAGATCTGGATGATCACGTCCGCGGCCATCCGCGGGGGGAGGGGGCCGCCGTCGCGCACGCGGTCGACGAGCGAGCCGCCCTCGACCAGCTCCATCACGATGTAGACGCGGTCGCCGTCCTCGCCCATGTCGAAGACGCGGACGACGCGGCTCTCCTCCAGCGTGGCCATCGTCTGGGCCTCGGAGAGGAAGCGACGGCGGAGCGAGGGGCGCTGGGCGAGCGCGGGCGACAGCACCTTGATGGCCCTCGGGCGCTGGAGGCGCTGATCGTAGGCGCGGTAGACCGTCGCCATGCCGCCTTCGCCGATGACCCCGAGGAGCTTGAAGCGGCCTTCGGCGAGGGACTCGGTCGCGGGGCTGTCCATCGCGCGCAGGGTAGCATGGGAACGTGCTCGCGTGTTGGGTCCGAAGCGCCGTCGCCGGCGCGTTTCTCCTCGGTTGCGGGGCCGGTCCGGCGCCCGCCGCGCCGCGCGTGGACCGGGCCGCGCTGGAGGCGGACCTGAGGGCCGTCGCGGTGCCCCGCGCCGACCCCGCGTCGCGCGCCCGGACGGCCGCTCTCGTGGCGAGCCGCTTCGTCGGCTGCGCGGTGCGCTCGGAGGGCGGGACCGTCCTCTGCGAGCGCGGCGAGGCCCCCTTCGTGTACGTCGCCGCCCACCACGACGCCGTGGAGGGCACCCCCGGCGCCGACGACGACGCCACGGGCGTCGCCGGCGTGCTCGCCGTCGCCCGCGCGCTCTCGCCGCTCGCCTGCGGGCGGGGCCTCCGCTTCGTGGTCTTCGACGGCGAGGAGACGGGCCTCGACGGCAGCCGCGCGCACGTCGCGACGCTCGATCCCGACGACGTGCACGGCGCCATCGTGCTCGAGATGATCGGCTACACCGGCCCGCGGCAGGTCTACCCGCCGGGCCTCTCCACGGCGTACTTCTGGCGCGACTTCCCGGAGACCGGCGACTTCCTCGCCGTCCTCGGCGACTTCCGCTCGCGCGGCCTCGTCGCCGAGGTGGCCGCCGCGGCGTCGCCGCGCGTGAAGGTCGAGGGCCTGCACCTGCCCCCGGGCGTGTCGCTCCCCGACTTCCGCCGCAGCGACCACGCGCCCTTCTGGGACGCCGGCATCCCCGCGGTGATGGTGACCGACACCGCCAACTTCCGGAACCCGCACTACCACCGCGCGAGCGACACCGTGGAGTCGCTCGACCTCGTGTTCTTCGGCGACGCGGTCGACGCGGCCGTGGCGGCTACCGCGCGGGTCGCGGCGTGCGGGTGAGGAGGTCCTCGCACAACGCGTCGAGCTTCTCGGCGAACTGGCGGGCGCGCTCGGGGCCGTAGGTGCCGGCGGCCTTCGCGCGGGTGTCGTAGTCGCGGATCGCCGGGGCGAGCTCCGCGACGTCGAGGACCACGATCACGCGGTCGGCGACGCGCCCGGCGAAGCGCACCTGGTGGTCGTCCACGTGCTCGCCGAACCTGGATTGGCGGGGCACGACGATCGGCACCTTCCCGTGCGCGAGGGCCTGCATGATCGAGGCGGGGCCGCCGTGGGTGATCACCACGCGGGCGCGGGCCATGTGGTCCTGGATCGCGTCGAACGGCATCATCCGCTCGCCCCGCGCGCGCCTCGGCGGCGCCGAGTAGCCGTACTGAACGACGATCTCCTCGTCCGTGTCGAGCGCGTCGAGCGCGCCGATCAGGCGGTCGAACGGGTCCTCGTGCGTGCCGACGGTGGCGAAGATCATCAGAGCACGGCCCCGAGGTTCTCGGCCTCCGGGTAGAACGCGCGCTGGTCCTCCCACTGGACGACCATCCGGTCGAGGACGGGCCGCACGAGCCGCGCGGAGAGCGTGGGGCTGTCGACGCGGTCGTACACCTCGACGTACACGGTCTTCGCGCCGAACAGGAGCTTGCCGATCCAGAAGAACGGCACGGCGATGCCGGCGCCGTTGCTGACGATGAGCTCCGGGCGCTCCTTCGCGAGCACCTTGAGCGCGAGCAGCGCGTTCTTCACGGCGTTCTTCGCGTTGCGGTTGGTGGGGTGGTGGCCGAAGTACACGCGCTCGCCCTGCAGCAGCGAGACGGCGTCGGGCTTGTCGAAGGTCACCCAGAAGCGCTCGTGCTTCGACCACCACGCGTCCAGGCAGTGCAGCTGCGCGAGGTGGCCGCCGGACGAGCACACGATGCAGATGCGGCGAGGCACGGCGATCCCTTATAACGGCGCCGTGAAGGAGGACGTCCGGACCCTCGCGCGCGGCGGCGGGCTCTTGCTCGCCGCGACGCTCGTCGGCAACGCGCTCCTGTTGCTGCTGGACGGCTACGTCAACGGCGTGCTGGGCCTCGAGGGGTACGGGCTCTACGGCGCGCTCAAGCGCGTGCTGCAGCTCGCGGGGTTCGCCGTGGCGCTCGGCATGGAGAACGCGGTCGTCCGCTTCGTCGCCACGGCGCGCACCCCCGAGGAGGCCGACGGCGCCGTGCAGCGCGCGGCGCTCGCCACCGTGGCCGCGTCGGTGGTGGCGGCCGTCGCGATCGCGGTGGTGCTGCCCCGGCTCTACCCGGCGGGCGTGGAGGCCGCGCGGGTGGGCGCGCTGTCGCTCCCGCTGGCCTCGATCCGGCTCGTCGCCGTGAGCGCGAGCAACGGATGGAAGGACGTGCGGCCGCGCGCCGTCGTGATGTTCGTGGCGTGGCCGATCGCGCAGCTGGTCGGGGTCGGGGTGCTCGCCCACGCGCTGGGGCTCGGCGTCGTCGGCGTGATGTGGGCGTACGTGGGCGCGATGGCGATCGGCGCGGCGCTCGCCGTCGCGATGCTCCTGCGCGCGCGGCCGCGCGTGGCGTCGCCGGCGCCGGGCTCGCTGACGGCGCTGCTCGCGTTCTCCTGGCCGATGTGGGTGCAGGGGATGCTGATGGCCGCCTACACGTGGGCCGACCAGGTCCTGCTGGTGGGCATCCGCGGGCCCGCCGACGGCGGCGTGTACGGCCCGGTCGCGACACTCGCCCCGCTCTTCGGGCTCGGGCTCGGCGCGCTCAACGGGCAGCTCGCCCCGATGATCGCGGAGCGGCACGCCGCGGGCGACGTCGCGGCGATGGAGCGGCTCTACCGCACCGTCGCGCGTTGGGCGGTCGTGTTCGCCGTCCCGCCGCTCGCCGTGTGCGTCGCCGTCCCGGAGGCCGTCCTCCAGCTCTGGCCGAACGGCTCCGCGGAGGCAGCGACGGCCCTTCGCGTGACGTGCGCCGCGCAGCTCGCCTGTACGGCCGTCGGGAGCGTGAACTACATGCTGATCATGGCCGGCCGCCAGCGCGAGACGTTGATCAACGGCGTCCCCGCGCTCGGGCTCAACCTCGCGCTCTCCTTCGCGCTGATGCCTCGGTACGGCGTGACGGGCGCGGCGCTCGCCAACGGCATCGCGATGGCGACGGCGAACGGCGTCGGCTGCTGGCAGGTGTGGCGCGCGCTCGGCGTGCACCCCTTCGACCGCGCGCTGCTCAAGCCGATCCTCGCCGGGGTGCCCGCGGCGGCGGCCGCCACGCTGGCGATCGGGCTGCCCCGGTATCTCGACGTGGTCGCCGGGGCGGCGCTCGCGCTCGTCACGTTCGGGGTGGTGTTGCGCGCGCTCGGGCTCGACGCCGACGACCGCGGCGTGATCGACGCCATCGCGCGGAAGGTGCGCCGGTGATCCCGTTCAACCACGACCTCTTCGGCGGCGCCGAGGCCCCGCTCTTCCGGCTCACCGAGGCCTCGCCCGTCGCCGCGCCCGTCGCCTGGGACCCCGCCGCGTCGCCCGACGCGCTCCTGCTCAAGAGCGCCGACGCCCCCGACAAGCCGCAGTCCGTCGAGATCCCCGTCGGGCGGTCGGGACGGGTGCTCCACGTGCTCACGGCCTGTCAGGGGCCGCTCGACGTGAAGGACATCGTGGCGACGGGCGAGGTCCGGTTCGCCGGCGGGGCCACGCAGCCCTTGAAGTGGATGGTCGGCGAGCAGGCCTGGCCCGCGTGGGCGGGCGTGTCGGGGAGGGGCGCCGACGCCGTCCCCGTGGGCGTGAACCCCAGCGGCGACGTGCTCACCGCCTCGCTCCTCACCGTGCCCCTCGCGTGGGACGCGCCTGTGACGTCGGTGTTCGTGGAGTCGCGCCCCGGCGCGCTCTCGTTCGCGGTCCTCGGCCTCGCGGTCGGCGAGCCCGCGACGGTGCAGGCGACCCCCGCGGCCCCGACGGACACGTACCCGTTCGCGATCTCGGCGTGGCCCGGCTCGCCGGCGCCCGGGCGGATCGCGCGGATCGCCGCGCGCGACGGCCACCTCGTCCGGGAGGACGGCACCCGCGCGCGCTTCTGGGGCGTCAACCTCGTGGGGCCGGCCGCGCTCCCCGCGCCGGAGCTCGCCGAGGCCCGGGCCCGCGTGCTCGCCGACGCCGGCTTC
Source organism: Myxococcota bacterium (assembly GCA_049322475.1). Lineage (GTDB taxonomy): Bacteria > Myxococcota_A > UBA796 > UBA796 > SXON01 > JBMOQZ01. The sequence continues at coordinate 5,116 of JBMOQZ010000271.1, forward strand.
GACATCGTGCGGCCCCACCACCTCGACATGGCCGGGGAGGTCTCGCTGGTCAACCCGCGCCGCGGCGAGCCGGGCGAGCCCGTCGCCCGCGCGGACATGCTCGACCGTCTCGACCGCTTCCACGCGGCGCTGCGCGCGGCCGGGATCTCGACGTTCCTCGAGACGTGGACGGCGCGGTCGTTCCGGCCGGAGGAGGGCCTCCCGGCGCCGCAGGGCCTCGTGGTGGGCCACAAGTACGCGTCGCACTTCTGGCCCGAGTACACCGAGGCGAAGAAGGCGTGGGTGCGCGCGGTGTGGGGGCGGACGAACCCGTACACGGGCCTGCGCTACGCGGACGACGACGCCGTCGCCGTCGTGGAGATCTCCAACGAGGACAGCCTGCTCGTCGCGTGGTCCGGGGGCGCGCTCGAGAAGCTGCCCGGCGCGCACCGGCGCCGGCTCGACGAGCTCTGGAACGGCTGGCTGCGTCGCAAGTACGGGAAGGACGAGAAGGTGGCCGCGGCGTGGTCGCGCGGGACACGCGCGGGCCTGCAGCCCGGCGAGGCCCTCGCGCTCGACTCGATCGCCCGCGAGCCCGCCGCCCGCAACCGCACCGATCTCTGGCCGACCCAGCGCGCGGCCGACCTCGTGGCCTTCTACGGCGAGCTCGAGAGCGCGCACCAGGCCGAGATGGCCCGCTTCCTGCGCGAGGAGATGGGCTTCCGCGCGCCGCTCGTGTGCAACACGAGCTTCGGCGTGCCCGTCGCCGACGCGCTCCTCGCCGCGTGCGACGTGGTCGACCTCCACGTGTACTTCGACCCCGCGGGCGAGCAGACCGCCTTCGGCGACGCCTCGATCGTCGCCGATCCGCTGCACCAGCGGATCCTCGAGAAGCTCGCGTGGTGCCAGGAGGGGAAGCCCTGCACGATCTCGGAGCTGAACCAGACGTGGCCGGGGCGCTTCGCGCACGAGGCGCCGCTGGTGTGGGCCGCGCTCGCGGGCCGGCAGGACCTCGCCGGCGTGATCTGGTTCGCGTGGTCGCACGGGGAGTGGGAGGCCGCGCCGGTGGGCACGCTCGACCTCGCCGGCCGCCCGGACTTCCTCGCGCAGCTGCCCGCGGCGGGCGCCCTGTTCCGGTCGATGGCGGCGCCGGCGCGCCGGTTCGTGCGCTGGTGGAGCGAGGACGGGCTTTTGCGCGACCTCGCCGAGCAGCCGGGGCTGTTCCTGCTGCCGCAGGTGTCCTGGGGGTCGTACCTCGACCAGGTGGTCCGCACCGCTTTCGGCCGCCGCCCCACGCCGTCGACGCTCGCGCCCGTCGCCGCCTCGCCGATCGCCTGGGACCCCGACGTCCACGCGTTCGCCGTCGACGGCGAGGTGCAGGCGATCGTGGGCCGCGCGGGCGCCACGTCGCGGCTGCGGGTGCTCGCGCTGGACGTCGTCGCCGCCTCGCTCGCCGGCGATCTGCTCACCGTCGTGGGGCGGAGCGAGCGCGCCGGGACGCTGCGGGCGGACGGCGGGCCCGGGCTCCTCGCCTGGGGGCGGGGCGAGATCGGCCTGCAGCGGCTGCGGGGGACGGTCCACGTGCGCACGGGCGGGCGCCCGGAGGCGTGGGCGCTGGATGGGCGAGGGGAGCCCGCGCGGCGCGTGAAGGTCACCCGAAAGGGGGACGGGTGGTGGGCGATCGGGCTCGACGGGCTCGATACTCCCTGGGTGGAGCTGCGATGATCCTGTTGTTCGCGTGCGCGACGGAGCCCGAGCTGGTGTGCGAGGAGCTGACCCAGGACGGCTCGCCGTCGGGGATCGAGTACTGCAGCGGGCGAGGCGGCGAGCTCAATCGCGTCGAGGCGGTCGCCTGCACGTCCGACCCGCGGGAGAACGTGGGCGCGTGCGACCAGAGCGACGAGGGCTCGGCGTGCAGCGAGGACGGCGACTGCGGCGAGGGGTCCATCTGCGGGCGCGACGACTGGGACGGGATCGGCTGCGAGTGCTTCCGCGTCTGCGAGACCGACGCCGACTGCGAGCCCGACGAGGCCTGCGTCTGCGCGGCCTCCGCCGGGGACGTGTCGACCCGCGTGTGGAACACCTGCCTCCCCGCCGACTGCCGGACCGGGGCGGACTGCGAGTCGGGCACGTGCGGTGTCTCGCTCGACCTCTGCGGCTGGGCCGCCGCCGCGCTCGCCTGCCGCTCCGACGCGGACGAGTGCGCCGCGGTGGGCGACTGCGAGGACGCCGACCTCTGCATCCTCGCCGACGGCGCGTGGAGCTGCGAGGAGCAGGCGACCTGCGACTGAGCGGGTACAGAGGCCGCGACTGCAGCGAACGGAGGCGACAGATCGGTTGGCTGCAACGACCCAGCCGATCCACGGATGGGAAGACACGAAAAATCGGCGTTCGTCCGTTTGGTGGGTGCCCCCGTGTCGCACTCAACCCATCTGTCGCCGGGATGTCTTGCATTCGCGTCGTCTGTAGCCGTCGCCGCTCGGCTCACCCCTCCGTGCCTCCGTGCTCACGGTTCGTGGGTCCGAGAGCGGAGCTCAGCGAGCGGCGCTACGTTCCCCCCATGAGCTTCTTCTCCCGCGTCGCCAACCTCGCCCGGGGCACGTGGAAGCTCCGCACCCGCGACCGCGCCGAGGACGCCGCGCGCGAGTCCGCGCTGGAGGCGGAGCTCGCGCGGAAGACCCCGGCGCCCCGCGCGCCCGAGGCGCCGCCGCCCGAGCCGCCGCCCGCGAGCGACGACCTCCCGCGCAAGCGCACCCTGTAGCGCTACGGCTTCGCGCCCCGCGCGCGCGTGGCGTCCGCGCCGGCGAGCCCGACGTAGCGCTTCACGGAGAAGGGGTGGCGCGAGGGGTCCTCGCCGAAGTCCGGCAGCCCCGGCATCAGCGGGCCCCACGTCCCCTCGAGCCACACCGCGCAGGTGGGACCCTTCGGGCAATCGCGCCGGAGGTGGTCGATGAGCGCCACGCCCATCGCGGTGTCGTCGAGGTGCAGGCGCAGGCCCACCTCGTCGTCGCCCACCCACGCGCGCGCGACGCCGAGCCGGTGCTTGTCGTCGAAGGCGACGACCACGGGGAGCTGGACGAGCCGGCCCTTCCCGGCCTCCAGCCACGCGAGGAGGGCCGCCGGATCGGCGACGGAGGGGCCGTCCTCGAACGCGACGGGCGGAGGAGGCTTTAGCGGGGTCGCCACGGGGGGCTCCGGAGGTGGGGGGGGCGTCGCGGCCGCGAGGCCGGCGCACGCGATCAGCAGGGCGATCACTCGGCGCCCTGCTCCTTGTAGTCGTACTTCTCGCGCGCCGTGTCGGCGTGGCGCCAGATCCACGGGTGCGCGCCGTTCTCGCGCGAGGTGCCCTTCTTGAGCTCCTCCTCGCTGCGCTCCGGCGTGAAGGCGAACTGGACCATCTGCTCGCCCTTCGGCGAGAGCTTCAGGCCCGCGGCGATGACGGACTTCACGTCCTTGCCGTCGCCCTTCACGCTGCGGCGCGTGTTGATCTCCTTCTTGTCGGGCCGGTAGGCGAAGTGGTCCTCCCACAGGCACGCCGTGGGATCGGTCGGCCAGGGGTCGCAGACGGTGAGCGCGCTGCCGCCCTCCTTCTTCACGTCGCCGAGGATGACGAAGGCGTGGTCGAGGCCCTTGACGTCGCAGCGGTTGATCGTCTCGCCCACGGCGGTCGCGCGCAGGTAGTCGAAGCCGAGCTGCGCGTGCTCGCCGCAGTTGCCGCCCTTCGCGAGGTCGGCCTTCGCGGCGGTGAGCGCGTCGGGGTGCTGCGACGCGAGCTTGCGGACGGAGGGGGCGAGGATCCAGCACTCGGGATCGCGCATCGCCTTCATGCGGAAGTACGAGTTGAAATTCGTCGCCTGCAGCGCGTCGTACTGGTTGCCGGCGCCGAAGGAGAGGACCTCCTTCGTGTGGTCGATGGCGGCCTTCGCGAGCTCGAGCCGCCGCATCGCGCCGCTGCTGACCTCCTTCTCGGGGAGGTTCTGACGCACCTTGCCCTTCGGGGCCTCGCGGTCGGCGCCCACGCCGTCGAGCTCGGCCTCGGCGCTCTTGCCGGCGACCACGAGGTCGGCGACCCGGTCGGCCTGCGCCTCGAGCCCGTCGGTGGCCTCGCGCACGCCGCCGCGCTGCTGGACGACGTGCGCGGCCTCGTGGGCCACCGTGCGCAGGTCGGGCGCGGTCGCGAACGTGACGGTCTCGCCGTCGGCGTAGGCGCGCGCGCCCGTCTCCTTGGCGTCGCCGCCCATCACCACGCGGATCCCGCTCACGTCGTGATGCCCGAACGCGCGCTGGACCGCGTCGAAGTGCGGCAGGCTCGCGCGCCGGGACTCGAGGGCCTCGGCGGCGGCGGCGTTGCCGCGGGGCTGACGATCGGGGGCGGCGCCCACGCCGGGCGCGCCGGAGGTGGGCGGAGGGGCCGAACGCACGGGCGAGCGCTTCTGCATCCGCCCAACCTACACCAGGCTCGGCCCGCGCGCCCGTCCGCTCACGCCTTCCGGAAGACGGGCACGGGCTCCGCCGTCTCGGAGCCCTCCTCGTCCACCGCCTGCTGGATCTCCGCGACGGACTCGCCCTCCGCGTCGAGGTCCTCCTCGAAGCCCGCCTGCTCGATGACCCCGGCGCGCGCGGCGTGGAGGTTCGTGTACTCGACCAGCGAGAGGATGGCCCACTGGTAGATGGCCACCTCGTAGTACTCGAGGATGTTGTCCGTCAGGTTCAGCAGGATGTACGTCACCGTCATGGTCACGTAGATGTGGGAGATGTAGGTGAGGCGCGTGTCGAGCCGCCGCCGGATGAGGCGGAAGCCCTGCCACAACATCGTGAAGAGCACCCACACGAACGACAACGTGCCGAGCGCGCCCGTCTCGTAGAGCACGCGCAGGTACCCGTTGTGGGGCGCGGCCTCCACGCCGAAGAGCTCCACCCCGAGCATGACGGACGAGCCCGCGCCGAAGCCGAACCAGAGCCGGTCCCAGAAGCGGCGCATGATCTCGTCCCAGAAGAACAGGCGCCAGCCGACGCTGGAGTTCAGGTCGTACACGTCGCCCGTGCTCGACGCCGCATAGTCGCTCGACGCGTCCACCACGCGCTCGACGATGGGCCCGCCGAACGCGAGCAGCACCACCGCCATGACCGCCGCGCCCGCGAAGAGGTACGAGCGCTTCCCGTACACCCACGACAGGTACACCCAGCAGAACCCCATCGCGAGCCAGCTGATGCGCGTGTACGTCGCGATCTCGAGCACCACGAGGCAGGCGATGTACACGAGCCGCAGGAACCGGTTCTTCGCGAGCGGGTCGAGGAACTCCGCGTACGCGAGGCAGAACAGGAACGTCAGGTACATGCTGAAGTGGGCGGGGTGGAAGAAGCTCGAGTTGACGCGGACGTAGCCCTCCGTCACCTCGTTCCCCTGGCCCGTCAGCAGCTGGTAGAAGCCGTACAGGATCGGGATGGCGCTCGACAGGTAGATCGCCTGGATCACCTGCCGGACCATCTTCCGGTCGAGCATGTCGCTGATGATGAGGTACGTGAAGAACGGCGCGGCGAGCCGGGTCACGAAGCGGATCGCCCACCGGAAGTCGGGCGCCCACCACATCGACGCGGCGAACAGGCCGAGGAAGATGCCGTAGGGGATCGTCAGCGAGCGCCCCTTGAACGGGTTCTTCCACAACACGAGGAAGTAGACGACGCCGATCCCGGTGGCGAGCACGTTGGCGAGCCCGCCGAGGTCGAAGTTGAACGCCGCGCCGCCGATGCGCTCGCCGCCGGCGATGAAGTTGCGCAGCGAGATGAGGACGAGGAAGCCGAGGATGAACGCGCGCGGGTTGGCGAGGAACACGCCGGCGCCGACGCCCACGATCGCCAGCGCGGCCATGTAGTGCGCGCCGCCGAAGGCGAGCGCCGCCG
>JBMOQZ010000272.1:0-10926 GCA_049322475.1 Myxococcota bacterium
AGGCGAGCCGGCCGTCGAAGGCGAGCCGGCCGAGGGGGGCGAGGGCGACGTGCCCGCGGGCGAGTGATTGCCCGCCGCCTGGGCGAGCCGCTCCGGTAGGCCCTTCCGCTCGACCCCGTTCTCGTAGTCCCGCTGGAACGCACCGCCTTCGCAGCCATCGCGCGAGCGCCTCGTCGTCGACCGCGCCCTCACTCCCGCCGCGTCCGCTCCAGCCGCTCCTCCTCGCGCTTCTGGACCGCCGGTTGCCAGCGCTTCACGAAGGCGAGGTGCTCCGCGCGCCAGTCGAGGACACGCACGGGGAGGTCGCCGCCTTCGAGGTTGCGCCGGACCTCCTCCGCCGGGCCCACCACCATCGCGATCCCCGCGGCGGCGCACTCGCCGAGGAGCGCCGCCACGTCGCTCGCGTCCACGTCGGCCAGCGCGGCGCGGCGGGCGCGCATGGTCTCGAGCGAGCCCGGCCGCATCACGCCGTCGGAGAGCGTCCCCGCCAGCCCGAGCACGGACGAGCCGTGGAGAAGCTCGTCGGACAACACCTCGCGCCGCGCCGCGTCCACCCAGGGCTCCGCACGCCCACCCCCGAGGTCGCCGGCGAGGGCGCGCAGCGCGGCGAGGACCTCGGCCTCCCGCCCCAGCTCGGTGGACGCGTTCATGAAGAGGTCGACCCCACCCCAGCGCGTCTCCGTCCACGCGCCCGGCGAGTACGTGAGCCCGCTGGACGCCCGGACCGCGTCGAAGAGGCGATCGGAGGCGAGCACGCCGAGGAGCGAGGCCGTCAGCGGATCCGGCGCCCCCGTGACCGGGCAGCCCCACGTGACCGAGACCGTGCGCCCCACCCCGTTGCGATCGAGCACGATCACCCCGGGCTCGGGCGGCCGCCGCCGCACCACGGGCAGGGTGGGCGGCGTGGACGGCGTCGCGCGCCAGTCGCCCATCTCCTCGACGATCCGCGTGCGGGCCTCGGTGTGCGCGCCCCCGACGAGCACCAGCGTGGCACGCTCGGGCTGGTACCGCGCCGCGAGGTAGGCCTCCACCGCGCCGGGCGTGCCGATCGCCTCCTCGATCTCGGGCAGGCCGTCCCGCTCGGGATCCTCGCGCGTCGCGCGGCGGTAGGCGCGCGCGGCCCACGTGTAGGGGCTCCGCCCGGCGTAGACCTCGCGCTGCGCCTTGCGGCGGAACGCCCGCTGCACGTTCCCGACGCCGTGATGCTCCACCGTCGCCCAGAGCGCGCGCAGCGGGAACCTCGGCTCCCAGCCGCCGCGCTGGTTGAAGCCGAGGACCGTGCCGCCCAGCGCGTCCCCGACCCACCAGCGGTAGCGGATGTCGTTGCCCTCGTACGTGTCCGGCGTCCGGATCGCCGCGTCGACCACGGGCTCGAGGTACTCGAGGCCGGGGAGCGACGGCACCGCGAGGCGCCAGGCGCTGATCTCCGCGCCCGGCAGCAGGTGGACGACGGTGCGCAGGCCGTTCTCGAGGACGCGCTCCTCCGCGCGCTCGGCGGCGACCGGCCCCAGCGCGGGCGCGGGCCACTGGACCATTCGCGCGCCGCGGTCGAAGCCGGGGGACGTGCCGTCGCCCACCATGGCCGTGCGCGACTCCGGCTCCACCAGCGTGACGACCGCCCGCGCCGCCCCGAGCCAGGCGCTCCGCAACGCGATCCACCCGCGGAGGCCCCCTCCCCCCGCCAGCGCGGACGTCTCCTGGCTCGGGAGGTCGAATCGGCCCGTCGCCAGCCGGAACGCGCTCAAGTCCGCCAGCTCCTCGAGGCTGTCGACGTCGCGGCGGACGGTCGCCCGCCACGCGCGCGCGTCCGGGTCGTCGGTCTTCACGAGCCGCGACACCTCGGGCGGCCGGAGCTCGTGCTGGAACGCCTTCGCGATCCGCCGGCCCACCGACTCCATCTGCTCCTCTTCCTCGACTTGCGCGCTGCAGAGCAGCGCCGAGCCGCGCGTGCCGAGGAACGCGTAGCAGCCCCCGCCGACCACGGCGTCGTCGTCGAACACGGGCTCCAGCGTGTCGTTGGCGAACACCGGCGCCTCGGAGAGGTGGACCCAGTTGTCGTGGTCGGCCGGCGGCAGGTACCAGGCCACCTGCACCTCGGGCCAGGTGCCGCTGTGGCGGGCCACGCGCGGCTTGCCGTCCGGCTCAGGGACGGGCGGCGCCTTGCGCGCGGCGGTCGGGAGCGACCGGCCGCCGCCGAGCGCGCTCGCGGGGTTCTCCGGGTCCCGGAACCAGGTCGCGGGCGCCGGCGAGAGCCACTGGATGGGGATCGCGCCCGCCGGCCACTCCGCGACGTCGCCCCGCTTCTGTTTCGGGTGGGCGAAGCCGTCGCCGGCCGCGCCGGCGAGGAGGCCCGCGAGCGAGGCGGCCGAGAGGTCGCCCTCCACCGCGATCACCACCTTCGCGGGGACGTAGTGGGCCGCGAAGAACGCGTCGACGTCGGCCCGGCGGAGGGCGAGCAGGTCGTCCGGGACCCGCTCCTCCCGGTTGTAGGGGTGCTCGCCCGTGAACACCGCGAGCACTTCCTGCTCGGTGGTGAAGATCCCCGCGTCGAGCCGCTGGGTCGTCTCGGCGAGGACCACGCGGGCCTCGGCGCGCACGTCGTCCTCCTCGATCCCACGGAAGTCGTGCGTCGCGATCGCGGCGGCGAAGCCCACCGCGAGCGCGGCGGCGTCGGTCGGGCACTCGAGGACGTACGCCGTGGTGTCGAGCCGGGTCTCGCCGTTCACGCCGCACCCGGCGCCGCGCAGGGCCTGGAACGCGGGGTTGCCGTCGAGCTCCGCGCGGAAGGCGACGTGCTCCGCGAGGTGGGCGAGCGGCCGCTGGCCCGGGGCCGTGTCCGCGGTGCCGGCCCCCACGGTGACGAGCACGCGGACGACGGGGAACCGGGCGTCCGGCCGGTGCAGGACGACGAGCCCGCTCGGCAACGTCCACTCGGTGGTGCGCGCGTAGGCGAGCGCGTCGGAGGGCGCGATCAGGGCGGCCACGCAGAGGGAGAGGGGCAGGACGCGACGCATGATGGGCTCCTCGACGGCGGGCCTGGCGGGTCCGGGGCCGTCCTGACCGACGGAGCGTTCCACCCGCCCGTGGGCCGGGGCGCGCCCGCACGAGGGAGGGGCGCTCAGGGCGCCGTCCGCGCGAACCGGAAGCCGACCTCCTCGGTGGGGTCGTCGCCGGCGTGGAACCCGCGGTAGGCCAGCCGGAGGCGACGGGGCTCGAAGCCGAAGGCGCCGCCACGGCGGACGCGCTCCTCGCCGACGGCGGGCCCGACGGGATCCTCGCCGCTCGCGGCCGCCTGCTGGTACCAGGTGGGATCGTAGCGGTCGTTCGTCCACTCGTGGATGTTGCCGAGCACGTCGTACAGGCCCCAGGCGTTCACGAACGACCCGCCCGGGTGGGCGCGCCCGCCCGCGTTCGCGCAGTACCAGCCCACCGTCACGAGCGCGACGCCGTTGTCGAGGAGGTAGTCGGACGAGCAGTCCTCGATGTCCGCTTCGCTGACGAGGTTGCCGCCGCCGGGGAACGACGCGGTCTCGCCCGCGCGGGCCGCGTACTCCCACTCCGCCTCCGTGGGGAGCCGGTAGCCGGCGCAGGCGTACGGGTCGGCGGGCCCCTCGCAGGCCCACGCCGTGCCCTCGGACGAGCAGGTGTAGCAGGGCTCGAGGCCCGCGCCCTCGGACAACGCGTTCGCGAACGCCGCCGCCGCCGACCACGTGACCGTGTCGGCCGGGCAGTCGGCCTCGGTGCACGCCGTGGAGGCCGACGGATCGAAGCCCATCCAGTCCGCGAAGAGCCCCCGGCTCACCTCGTGGGCGGCGACGAGGAAGTCGCGCGTCAGGGTGACCTCGTGCTGGGCCTCGCGGTCGGGGTACTCCGACCCCGGGATGCCCTCGGGGATTTGTCGGCCCACCTCGTCGGCGGGGCTCCCCATCAGGAAGGCGCCCGCGCGGACGCGCACGAGGGCGAGGCCCTGCTCGGCCTCCCACGCGGCCACCGGGTCGGACGGCTCGCCGGTCTCCCCCGGGGTGGCCGGCTCGCGGGCGTCGCAAGCGAGGAGGAGCGCGGCGATCACGGGAGCTCCGCGAGGTGCTGGACCCAGCCGACGCCGTAGCCCACCTCCGCGTCGGCCTGCCAGACCACGTCCTGGTCGGCGAGCTCGGTGACGAACCCGAGGGTGCCCCAGGCGACGAGGCGGTTGCCGCCGTCGAGCCGCCGCACGTCGCCCAGCGCGGGGACGGAGCGCCCCTCGGGGTCCCAGTACTCCCACACCAGCTCGAGCTCGCCCGAGGACCACCCGTACTCGGCCGCCCGCGTCCACTCGGGGTCGCGGTGGGCGCCGTTGTCGAGGAGCGCGACGCCGTCCGCGACCATCACGGAGTGGTGTGCGTGATCCCAGGGGTCCTCCGCGCCGGCGGCCCAATCGAGCGCGCTCTCCGACCCGCCGATCTGCCGCAGGGGCGAGCCGGTGTCGGGGTCGAGGGCGACGAGGGCGTCCCAGTTGCGCGCCATCAGGTAGAGCGCGCCGGCGGCTTCGTCCCAGGCCAGCCCGTTCGCGTGTAGCCAGTCGGTCGCGCCCTCCGCGTAGGCGACGGGTGCGTAGTGGCTGCAGCGCGCGGCGGGCTCGAAGTGGTCGAGCGCGCGGAAGAGGTCCCGGACCTCGCCGTCTTCCCCCACCACTCGCACGAGGTCCTCGATCACCCGCACCCCGTCCACCTCGGCGAGCTCCGCGGACACGAACGCCAGCTCCCCGCTCGGGAGCTCCGCGAACGCGTGGTGCAGTCCCGGCGCCGGATGCTCCACGCGCCACGACCCGTCGAGCGCCACCTCCACGAGGGTGCCCGCCGCGCCGCCCATCCCGAGGTCCTGCGAGGCGAGGATCACCGCGCTGCCGTCGCGCCGCAGGGCGGTGGCCGTCGACAGCACCTGCTCGCCCGCCTCGGCCCACCAGACCGGGTCGCCCTCCCGGTCGACGATCACGACGCCGGAGGCGGCGTCGCTCCCCACGTTGAGCAACACGTACCCGCCCGCGTGCCGCGCCGGGTCGACGTTGGAGAGGGTGAAGGACGGCACCCACGACGGCGCCCCCTCGATCGCGACGGACACCACGCCGGACGAGGCCTCCTCGCCGTCCGCGGAGGTCGACGAGGCGACCACGTCGTAGGTGCGCCCGGCGACCAGCCCGTGCAGCGTGACCTCGTGCTCGGTGACGAGCGCGAGGTCCTCGCGCTCGACGGCGGTCCCGTCGTCGCGCTCGGCCCGCACCCGGGAGGTGGCCGGCGCCGGCGTCGTCCACGTGACGGTCTGCACCGTGGGCACCCACTCGGACGCGGAGACACCCACGTCCGTGAGCGTCAGCGCCGCGTCGGGGTCGTCGGGTCCGCCGCAGGCGAGGAGGGCGGCGATCACGCCCCCTCCGGCGCGCACGGCTCCACGACGGTGAGGATCTCGGGGGAAGGGTTCGTGCAGGACGGGCACACGAGCGCGAGGAGCCAGAGGCCCTCGCCCGAATAGCCGACGAAGGCGTCGCCGCCGGCGCTGCGCAAGGCGTCGAGCACGACCGTGGCCGCGCCGTCGTGGGGCTGCTTCCAGAGGGCCTCGGCCGTGTCCTCGAGGGTGACGAACCCCGCCTCGAGGGCGGACAGCTCCGTCTCGGCGAAGCGGGCGAGCCACACCTCCTCCACGTCCTCGGGATCGAAGGGGTCGCCGAGGCCGTCGCGCGTGAGCCCGGTGAGGTCGAGCGTCACGGTGCCCTCCGCGGGGAGGACGAGGGGCGCGAGCGCCTCCAGCTCGACGTCGAGCGCGAGGGTGGTCGCCGCCGCGGCGACGTCCAATTCGTGGCCCGTCGCGTCCGACCGCGGGACGATCGCGGCCAGCTGGCGCACGTCCTCCGCCGGCTCGAGGCCGCCGTTCAGCGTGACGAGCCAGGTGCCGGATCCCTCCGCGAGGTCGGAGACGTCGAACGGGTTGCCGAGGTAGCTCGCCTCGGACAGGCGGACGGAGCTGCGCCCGCCCGTCTCGACCACCCGGTAGTCGCCCACGTCGGACATCAGGACCTCGTCGTGCGCGAGCGCGTGCTCGACCTCGTCCGCGGTCAGGGAGGGAAAGCGGACCAGCGCGACGGCCACGACGTCGCTCGCGACGTCCAGCGGCGCGCCCCGCAGGTCGCGCGTCACGTCCGCGAACGTGACGGTGACGTCCTCCCCCGCGGCCACGTCGGCGCTGCCGAGGGCGAGCTCCGCGCGGAGGCTGTAGGTGTGCGCGTCCGAGACGGCGACCGTGTCGTCGGGACAGTCGCGCGCCGGATCGCCCGCGCAGCCCGCGCCGGCGACAACGGCTATCGTTGCGATCCGGCCCGGGGAACCCATGCTCGGAAGGTATCTCACCGTCACGACGGCGTTGTGCGTCGGGTGCGCGGGCGACCCCGGCGACCCCGCGCCGAAGGACACCGGCGACACGGGCGAGGCCCCCGAATTCGCCGACGCCATCTGCTCGCCGCCCTGCACGGCGAGCCTCGCCGGCGCCTCCGCACGCATGCTGGCCGAGGGCGAGGGCGACAAGGCCGGGTACTCGCTCGCGCGCGCCGGGGACCTCGACGGCGACGGCGCGGACGACCTCCTCGTCGGCGCCCGCTTCGGGCGCGGAGTGGGCTCCGCCTACGTCGTCCGGGGGCCCATCGCCGGCGAGTCCTCGCTCGCCGACGCGGCGACGATCCTGCGCGGCGAGGTCGAGGACGACCAGCTCGGTGGCCGCGTGACCGTCCCCGGCGACCTCGACCGAGACGGCCACCTCGACCTGCTGCTCGGCGCGCTGGGCACCGACCGCGGCGCCGAGAACGCGGGCGGCGTCGCCGTGTTCTTCGGGCCCGTCTCCGGGACCCTGACCTACTCCGACGCCGACGCCTTCTTCCACGGCGAGCTCGCTGACGACGCCGCGGGCGACGCCGTGGCGAGCGCCGGCGACACCGACGGCGACGGCGTCGTCGACCTCGTCGTGGGGGCGTCCAACGCCGACGCGGCCGCCGAGGGGGCCGGCGTCGTGTACCTGCTCCGGGGCCCCGCCTCCACCTCGGGAGCGCTCGCCGACGCGGAGGCGCGCCTCTTCGGCGAGGCGACGGGGGACAACGCGGGCAACGCGGTCATCGGCCTCGGGGACGCCGACGGCGACGGCCTCGACGACCTCGCGGCGGGCGCCCCCCACCGCGAGAACCAGGGCGTGGTGAGCGAGGGCGCGGCCTACGTGGCGCTCGCGCCGATCTCCGGCACGACGTCGCTCGCCGACGCGGACGGGATCCACCGCGGCGAGCAGGCCGGCCACCGGGCGGGGGCGGACGTCGCCGGCGGCGTGGACGTCGACGGGGATGGCCGGCCTGACCTCGCGGTAGGCGCCCACTCCTGGGGCGAGGCGGAGGAGGGCGCGATGTACGTCGTCTGGGGCCCCGCCACCGGCGACGCGAGCCTCGCCGACGCCCCGCTCCGCATCTACGGCGAAAGCCCCACGGGCTGGCTGGGCGTGCGCCTCGACTTCGTCGGGGACGTCGACGGCGACGGCACCATCGACCTCGCGGTGGGCGCGAAGTGGGCCGACGACACCGGCGAGGACGCGGGCGCCACCTACGTGTTCCTCGGGCCGCTGCCCGAGGGGACCCACCTCGCGTCGGACGCCGACGTGACGCTGCTCGGCGCCGCCGTGGGCGACCAGTCCGGGATGGACGTCGCCTCCGGCGGGGACCTCACCGGCGACGGCGTCGACGACCTCGTCGTGGGGGCCCAGGGCGAGTCGACCCTCGGGCTCGACGCCGGCGCCGCGTACGTGGTCTCGCTCGCGCGCTGAACCGGGTTAGCGATCGCTAACCATGCCGGAACCGCTCTTCGCCGACGGCGACCCTCCCTCGAAGCGCGCGGTGCTCGCGGCCGCGCTGCGGCTGTTCGCGCGGGACGGCTACGACGGGACGAGCATCCGCGACATCGCCCGGGAGGCCGGGTACACGAACCCGGCCCTGTTCAAGTTCTTCGCGTCGAAGGACGAGCTCGGGGCGTACCTGTTCCTGCGCGGGCACCACGCGCTGGTCGGCCGGATCGCGCCCCACCTCCGGGACGACGCCGACCTCGAGGACACGCTCCGCGGCTGGGTCGGCGCGTGGCTGGACCTGCTCGCCGAGCACCGCGATCTCGTGATCTTCGTCCACGAGAACGTCGCGCGCTTCTGGCCGAGCGTCCGCGCCCAGGTCGAGGGCGGCGACCCGTTCGCGCGGCTCCTCGCGTGGCTCGAGCGCGCGCGCGCGGCGGGCAGGGTCTCGTCGGCGACCCCGGCGCGCCTGCAGGCCACGCTCCTCGTCGGCTACTTCCATCAGCTGGCGCGCCTGCACGAGCTCGGCGCGCTCGGCGATCGCCGCGACGTGGAGGCGGCGACGTGCCGGCTCCTGCTCGGCGCCCTGCGTTCCTGAAGGAGGTCCGGATGCGCACGCTGCTGCTCTCGTTCGTCGTCTTCGTCGCCGTGTTCGCCGTCACCCACGTGGCCACGTTCCCCGGGAGCGTGTCGTACTTCCGGGAGGTGACGGGCGGGCAGGACATCCTCGACCTGCGCGCGTCGTCGTCCGCCGAGGAGACCTGGCAGCGGCTCGACGCGATGGGCGAGGCCGGCCGCGCGGCCTACCGGCGGCTCGTCCTCGTCGTGGACGTGGGCTTCCCGCTCGCGGCGTTCGTGTTCCTCGGGTCGCTCGCGCGCGTGGCGATCGCGCGGGGCGGCGGCCGCGTGTTGTACGCCCTGCCCGTGGCGTACGTCGCGCTCGACCTCGCGGAGAACGCGCTCGTGCTCGCGCTGCTCGACGCGTTCCCGGCCCGCCTCGACGCCGCCGGCGCGGCGATCGGGTGGCTGACGCGCGGCAAGCGGATCGCGCAGGCCGCCGCGCTGCTCGTGCCGATCGGCGTCCTCATCGTGGCGGGTCGACGTCGGACGGCCGGGCCGGACGCCCCCGGCGCGGCGCACCCCCGTTAAGGTCCCGCCCCGCCCGGACGTGTCCTGTCCAGACACGGAGGTTCTCGATGCACGTGGCGGTGATCGGCGCGGGGCTCGGCGGGCTGGCGGCGGCGCGGATGCTCCGCGAGGGCGGGGCGACGGTGACGGTGTACGAGCGGGCCGGCGAGCCCGGCGGGCGCGCGCGGAGCCAGACACACGCGGGGGCGACGCTGAACCTCGGGCCCCACGCGCTCTACACGGCAGGCGCGGCCTCGCGGGTCCTCGCGCGGCTCGGGGTGACGCCGCGGGGCGCCGCCCCTCCGAACGCGGGGCTCGCCCTGCGTCGGGGCGCCCTCCACGCCCTGCCGGCGACCGCCACGTCCGCGGTCGCCTCGACCGCGCTCGCGCTGGGCGAGAAGCTCGCCGTGCCCGGCGTCCTCCTCGGCGACCCGGGCGACGGCACCGTCGCCGACCGGCTCGCCGGCGTGCCCGACGGCGCGGCCGACCTCGTCCGCGCTCTCGTGCGCGTGTCCACCTACTGCAACGCCCCCGACGCGCAGGCGGCGCGGGCCGCGCTGGGGCAGGTGCGGCTCGCGCTGCGCGGCGTCCGGTACCTCGACGGCGGCTGGCAGCAGCTCGTCGACGCGCTCGCCGTCCCCGTCGAGCACGCCGACGTCGCGGCCCTCCCCGACGCCGACGCCGTGGTGATCGCCGGGTCGCCCGCGCTCGCCCGCCGGCTCGGCGTCGACGTGCCGGAGCTCCTCCCGGTGCGCGCCGCGTGCCTCGATCTGGTGCTCGACGGCCTCCCGCGGCCGGATGCGCGCTTCGTGCTCGGCCTCGACGCGCCGCTCTACCTGTCCGAGCACGGCGGCATCGCGTCGCTCGGGGGCACCGTCGTCCACGTCGCGCGGTACCTCGCGCCCGGCGAGCCGGGCGACGCCGGCTCGCTCGAGGCGCTCCTCGACCTCGCGCAGCCGGGGTGGCGGGCACGGGTGGCCTTCCGGCGCTTCCTCCCCGAGCTCGTGGTGACCCACCGCGTCGATCGCCCCGGCGAGCGCGTCGCGGGCGAGCACCGGGTGGGCGGGCGGCCCGTCCACCTCGTCGGCGACTGGGTCGGCGAGGAGGGCATGTTGCTCGACCGCGCGCTGGCGAGCGCGGCGCGGGCCGCGGACGCGCTGCTCCGCGACGCGGGGCGCGCGGCGGCGTAGGAGACGCCGATGCCGCCGGAGACGTGGGCCGAGGCCGTGAAGCTGCGCCCGTTGTGCTGGGGGCTCGCCTACCGGATGACGGGGACGGCGCAGGACGCCGACGAGGTGGCGCAGGACGCGTTCGTGCGGCTCGCGGAGCGCCCGCCCGCCGACGCCTCGCGCCCGATCCGCCCCTGGCTCGTGGCGGTCACGCTCAACCTCTCGCGCGATCGCCTGCGGCAACGCCGCCGCCGGGCGTACGTCGGGCCCTGGCTCCCCTCGCCCGTGCCGGACGCGCGGCTCGCCGAGGACCGGCTCGGCGACACGCAGGCCGCGTCGTGGGCGTTCCTGCGCGCGGCCGAGGCGCTCACGCCGACCCAGCGCGCGGTGTTCCTCGCCCGCGAGGTGCTCGAGCTCTCCTCCGCCGAGACCGCCGCCGCGCTCGGGACCTCGCCCGCGTCGGTGGACGTGATGCTGCACCGCGCGCGCAAGGCGCTCGGGGACCTGCCCGCCGCGCCGTCGGTGCGCGACGACGGCGTCGTGCTCGCGTTCCTCGCGTGCCTCCGCCTCGGGATGCCCGGCGCCGCCGCGCGCCTGCTCGCGCCCGACGCCGTCGCGATCAACGACGGCGGCGGCCACGTCAACGCCGCGCGCCGCCCGGTGGTCGGCGCCCGGAAGATCGTGACGTTCTTCCGCCGCCTCGCCCGGCTCTACCCGCCGGACGTCCGCTGGTCGGCCACCCGCTGCAACGGGCTCCTGACCGTGCTCGGCGAGCTGCCGGCGAGCC
>JBMOQZ010000273.1:0-10906 GCA_049322475.1 Myxococcota bacterium
CACCCATCCCGCCCATGCCACCCATGTCACCGCCGCCGCCCATCGGAGCCTTCTTCTTCTCCGGCTTCTGGGCGATGACGGCCTCGGTGGTGAGCAGCATGCTCGCGACGGACGCGGCGTTCTGGAGCGCGAAGCGCGTGACCTTCGTCGGGTCGATGATGCCCTTCTGGAGCATGTCGCCGTAGGTCTCGGACTGCGCGTCGAACCCGAAGGCGCCGGTGCCCTCCGCGACCTTGTGCACGACGATGGCGCCGTCGACGCCCGCGTTGGACGCGATGGCGCGCATCGGCTCCTGGATCGCGTCGCGGATGATCTCCACGCCGAAGTGCTGGTCGCCCGGGAGGCCCTTCAGCGCGTCGAGCGCCTTGAGCGCGCGGACGTAGGCGACGCCGCCGCCGGGGACGATGCCCTCCTCGACCGCCGCGCGCGTGGCGTGGAGCGCGTCCTCGACGCGCGCCTTCTTCTCCTTCATCTCCACCTCGGTCGCCGCGCCGACGTAGATGACGGCCACGCCGCCGACGAGCTTCGCGAGGCGCTCCTGGAGCTTCTCCTTGTCGTAGCTCGAGGTGGTCTCCTCGATCTGCGCGCGGATCTGCTTCACGCGGGCCTTCACCGCCTCGGCGGAGCCGGCGCCCTCGATGATGGTGGTGTTGTCCTTCGTGATCTCGATCCGCTTGGCGCGGCCGAGGTCCTCGAGGCGCACGCCGTCGAGCTTGACGCCGAGGTCCTCCATGATGGCGCGGCCGCCGGTGAGGATCGCGATGTCCTCGAGCATCGCCTTGCGACGATCGCCGAAGCCGGGCGCCTTCACGGCCGTCACCTGCATGTTGCCGCGGAGCTTGTTGACGACGAGCGTGGCGAGCGCCTCGCCCTCGATGTCCTCGGCGATGATCACGAGCGGCTTGCCGGCCTCGTGCACCAGCTCGAGCACCGGGAGCAGGTCCTTCATGCTCGAGATCTTCTTCTCGTGGATCAGCACGTAGGCGTCCTCGTAGACGCACTCCATGCGGTCCGCGTTGGTGACGAAGTACGCGGAGAGGTAGCCGCGGTCGAACTGCATGCCCTTGACGATGTCGAGGTCGGTCCGGGAGCCCTTCGCCTCCTCGACCGTGATGACGCCGTCCTTGCCGATCTTGTCCATCGCGCGCGCGAGGATCTCGCCGACCTCGCTGTCGCCGTTGGCGGAGATCGTCGCGACCTGCGCGATCTCGTTGTTGTCCTTGATCGGGCGGGAGAGGCCCTTGAGCTCGGCGACGACGGTCTCCACCGCGCGGTCGATGCCCTTCTTGACGTCCATCGGGTTGGCGCCGGCCGCCACGAGCTTGGACCCCTGCCGGTAGATGGCCTGGGCGAGCACGGTGGCGGTGGTGGTGCCGTCGCCGGCGACGTCGTTGGTCTTGGAGGCGACCTCCTTGACCATCTGGGCGCCCATGTTCTGGAGCTTGCCCGGGAGCTCGATCTCCTTGGCGACGGTGACGCCGTCCTTCGTGACCACGGGGGCCCCGAAGCTCTTCTCGATGACGACGTTGCGGCCCTTGGGGCCGAGGGTGACCTTGACGGTGTTGGCGAGCGCGTCGACGCCGCGGAGGATCTCGACGCGGGCGGTCTCGCGGAACTGAATGTCCTTGGCAGCCATTGGGAATTCTCCAGAGATGTCGGGGAAGAGGGTCTACTTCTCGAGGACCGCGAGGATGTCTTCCTCGCGAAGGATGACGTGCTCTTCGCCGTCGAGCTTGATCTCGTCGCCCGTGTACTTGCCGAAGAGCACGCGATCGCCGACCTTCAGCGACATCGCGCGGATCTTGCCGTCCTCGAGGACGCGGCCCTGACCGACGGCGATGACCTCGGCCTCCTGGGGCTTCTCCTTGGCGGTGTCGGGGATGATGAGGCCGCCGGCGCTCTTGCTCTCACCGGAGACGCGCTTGACGAGGACACGATCGTAGAGGGGACGGAACTTCACGGTGCACTCCGTAGAAGTGGAGGTTGGATGCGCGCCCGCCCGCGGAGGGGCCTCCCGGGGGGAGCGCCGTGGGGCCGGATGGGGGAAACCCGGCCCGGTCGCGGGCGTAGGGCTACGCACCCGGCCGGGGCGCGTCAACGGGCGCGAGAAAAAAACTTCGGCCGTCACGTCCCCGGTCACCGGGGCGGCACCATTGCCGCCCCGGCGAGGGACGCCGCCGAGCTCCGCCGGGTCAGGGCAGGTGGGAGAAACAGGGGGCGGAGGACGGCCCGCGCCCACGAGAGGATGCAAGGGGTGTACCAGGGAGGTCGTGCGCCCATTTTCGGGCTGCGGGCCCGCGCGGGCGCGGCAGCGACGTCGCGGATCTTGTCAAGAACAAAGCTTGAACCTACATCGCGTCCGGGAAGCCGCCGTGGGGGCTGGCGCCGGGACGCTCGGACCGCGAACGAACGCGCACCTGTGCCCGTTGACGGCGTGAAGGCGGCGATTAGCTTCGTGCCGACCTCGGTGCGTTCGGACTCCGGTGCGCCGAATTCCCCCCTGACAAGTTGCGGAACGCCCGCATGGCGTGGCGCGGAGGAAGACTCTCATGGGCAAGATCATCGGCATCGACCTCGGGACGACCAACTCGGTCGTCTCCATCATGGAGGGCGATACCCCGACCGTGATCATCAACGAGGAAGGCGCCCGCACAACGCCGTCGGTCGTCGGCTTCACGAAGGAGGGGGAGCGCCTCGTCGGCGCGGCGGCCCGTCGCCAGGCCATCATCAACCCCACGCGCACGGTCTACTCGATCAAGCGCTTCATGGGGCAGCGGTGGGAGGAAGGGGAGAAGGAGTCGAAGCGCGTCCCCTACAAGGTCGTGCGCTCCTCCGACGGCCTCGTGAAGGTCCAGATCGACGACAAGGAGTACTCGCCCCCCGAGATCTCCGCGATGATCCTCCAGAAGCTGAAGCGTGACGCGGAGCGCTACCTCAACCAGCCCGTCACCGAGGCGGTCATCACCGTCCCGGCGTACTTCAACGACGCCCAGCGTCAGGCCACGAAGGACGCGGGCAAGATCGCGGGGCTCGAGGTCAAGCGCATCATCAACGAGCCCACGGCGGCGGCGCTCGCGTACGGCTTCGGCAAGAAGAAGAAGGACGAGACCATCGCCGTGTACGACTTCGGCGGCGGCACGTTCGACATCTCCATCCTCGACGTCGGGGACAACGTGGTCGAGGTGCGCTCCACCAACGGCGACACCCACCTCGGCGGCGACGACATCGACAACCTCCTCATCGACTGGCTCGTGAAGGAGTTCAAGACCGAGACCGGGATCGACGTCGGCCACGACAAGATGGTGCTCCAGCGCCTGAAGGACGCCGCCGAGAAGGCGAAGATCGAGCTGTCCGTGTCGATGTCCGCCACGATCTCGCTCCCGTTCCTCTCCGCGGACGCGTCGGGCCCGAAGCACCTCGAGCGCACGCTGCAGCGCGCTCGCTTCGAGCAGATGATCGAGCCCATCGTGGAGCGCACGCTCGAGCCGTGTCGCCTCGCGCTCAAGGACGCGAAGATCGGCCCCAACGAGGTCGACGAGGTCATCCTCGTCGGCGGTTCCACCCGCATCCCGATGGTGCAGGAGAAGGTCAAGAAGCTCTTCGGCAAGGAGCCCAACCGGTCCGTGAACCCGGACGAGGTGGTCGCGGTCGGCGCCGCCGTCCAGGGCGGCGTCCTCGCGGGCGACGTCACCGACATGCTGCTCCTCGACGTCACGCCCCTGTCGCTCGGCATCGAGACGCTGGGCGGCGTGATGACCACGCTCATCACGCGCAACACCACCATCCCCAGCAGCAAGAGCGAGATCTTCTCGACCGCGGCGGACGGGCAGTCCGCGGTGGACGTCCACGTCTACCAGGGCGAGCGGCCCCTCGCGAAGGACAACCGCCTGCTCGGCACCTTCCGGCTCGACGGCATCACGCCGGCGCCGCGCGGCGTGCCGCAGATCGAGGTCACCTTCGACATCGACGCCAACGGCATCCTCAACGTGAAGGCGAAGGACAAGGCCACCGCGCGCGAGCAGAAGATCACCATCACCAGCTCGTCGGGCCTCTCGAAGGACGACGTCGAGAAGCTCGTGCGGGAGGCCGCCTCGCACGAGGCGGAGGACAAGCGCCGCCGCGAGGTGATCGAGGAGCGCAACAAGCTCGACAACCTCGTCTACCAGACCGACAAGGCCCTTCGCGAGAACCGCGAGAAGATGCCCGCCGACCAGGTCGCGACGGTCGAGACGGCCCTGAACGAGGCCAAGGCCGCGCTGGACAAGGACGACGCCGCGGTGCTCAAGGCGGCCTTCGACAAGCTCACGCAGGCCAGCTTCAAGCTCGCCGAGACCATGTACCAGGGGCAGGGCGGCGCCGGCGGGGCCGGCGGCGGCGGGGCTCCCGGGGGTGGCGGCGGCGGCGAGACCGCCGGCGGCGGCACGAAGAAGGGCGACGACGTCATCGACGCGGACTTCGAAGAAGCCTAGCCCGCGAACCCGGACGGAGGAGCGTCGCCCATGGCCGCCAAGCGTGACTACTACGATGTCCTCGGGGTGACACGGACGGCCTCCGCCGCCGAGATCAAGAAGTCCTTCCGCGCGCTCGCGATGAAGTACCACCCGGACAAGAACCCGGGTGACAAGGAGGCGGAGGCCACCTTCAAGGAGGTGGCCGAGGCCTACGAGATCCTCGGCGACGAGCAGAAGCGCCAGATGTACGACCGCTTCGGCCACGACGGGCTGCGCGGCGCCGGCCTCAACGCGGGCTTCCAGTCCGCGGACGAGGTCTTCTCCCACTTCTCCGACCTGTTCGGCGACCTCTTCGGGCTCGGCGGCATGGGCGGAGGCCGGCGGCGTGGCCCTCGCCGCGGCCCCGACCTCGAGTACCCGCTCACCGTCGACTTCCTCGAGGCGGCGAAGGGCTGCGAGAAGGAGATCCAGGTCCCGAAGCACGCGCCCTGCGGCGCCTGCGAGGGCACGGGCGCCACGCCGGGCAGCCAGCCGCAGGTCTGCGGCACCTGCCGCGGCGCGGGCGAGGTCGTGCAGGCGCAGATGTTCCTCCGCATCCGGGCGACGTGCCCCACCTGCGGCGGGCACGGGAAGGTCATCCGCGACCCGTGCAAGGAGTGCACGGGCAGCGGGCGCACGCGCGTCAGCGAGAAGCTGAAGGTCACGATCCCCGCCGGCGTCGACGACGGCATGCAGCTTCGCCTGCAGGGCAAGGGGGACGTGGGCGACCCCGGCGCCCCCCCGGGCGATCTCTACATCACGCTCCGCATCGCCGAGCACGAGATCTTCGCGCGCGACGGCAACAACGTGCTGGTCCAGGTCCCCATCGGGTACGCGACCGCCTGCCTCGGCGGCGAGATCACCGTCCCGACGATCGACGGCGAGGAGAAGATCGAGATCGCCCGCGGCACCCCCTCCGGCAAGGTGATGACCCTGCGTGGCAAGGGCATCCCCGCCATCAACGGGCGCGGGCGCGGCGATCAGCTCGTCCAGCTCGTGGTCGCCGTGCCGAAGTCCCTCACGGCGCGCGAGGAGGAGCTGATCCGCCAGCTCGCCGCGCTCCAGGAAGAGAAGGTCGGCGGCGAGCGCAACATGTGGAAGGAGTTCCTGAACCGGCTCACGAGCTGACGGTCGCTGTCAAAAGTCTTCCGCGCCCCCGCGTCCGCGCCCTCGCGGGGGGGTAGAGGGAGCCGCCGGAGGAGAGGATGGAGGACGTGCAGGGAGCGCCCGTGGCCGAGCGGATCCGCGCCGCGTCGGAGCAGCTCGCGAAGGTCCGCGGGCAGGTCGCCCGCGTGATCGTCGGGCAGAAGTACATGGTCGATCGCCTGTTGATCGCGCTGCTCGCCGACGGGCACGTGCTGCTCGAGGGCGTCCCGGGCCTCGCGAAGACCACGGCGGTCAAGGCGCTGGCGAGCACGCTGCGGGCCTCGTTCGCGCGCATCCAGTTCACGCCCGATCTGCTGCCCGCCGACGTGCTCGGCGGCCAGATCTACAACCCGCGCGAGGGCACGTTCACCACGCGCAAGGGCCCCATCTTCACGAACATCCTCCTCGCGGACGAGATCAACCGCGCGCCGGCCAAGGTGCAGTCCGCGCTGCTGGAGGCGATGCAGGAGCGCCAGGTCACGCTCGCGGACACGACGTTCCCGCTCCAGCGGCCGTTCCTCGTGCTCGCGACTCAGAACCCGATCGAGCAGGAGGGCACCTACCCGCTCCCCGAGGCCCAGGTCGATCGCTTCGTGATGAAGCTGGTCGTCAGCTACCCGACCGCCGAGGAGGAGCGCGAGATCCTCGCGCGCGCCGCGCGCCCCGCCGAGACGCCCGACGCGGTCCTCGACCCCGAGCACGTGCTCGACCTGCAGGCGCTCTGTCGCCGCATCACCGTGAAGCCGGTGCTCGCCGAGTACGTCGTCAGCCTCGTGCAGGCGACGCGCCAGCCGGCGAGCCTCTCGCCGCGGCTGGGCCGCCTCGTCCAGTTCGGCGCCTCGCCGCGCGCGTCGATCTCGCTCTCGGCGTGCGCCCGCGCCGCGGCGCTGCTGGATGGCCGCGACTTCGCCACCCCGGACGACGTGAAGGACGTCGCGCTCGACGTCCTGCGCCACCGCGTCCTCCTCACCTACGAGGCCGAGGCCGAGCAGGTGACGCCCGATCAGGTCGTCCGCGAGCTGCTCGCCACGGTGAAGACGCCGTAGCCGATGCTCACCCCCGAGGAGCTCCGCCAGATCCGCCGCCTCCACGTCCAGGCCGGGCGTCGGGTCGACACGTTGCTCGCCGGCGACTACCGGTCGGCCTTCAAGGGCTCCGGCATGGAGTTCGAGGAGGTGCGCACCTACGTCCCCGGCGACGACGTGCGGCGCATCGACTGGAACGTCACGGCGCGCACGGGCGAGGCCTGGCTCAAGGAGTTCCGCGAGGAGCGCGAGCTCACGCTGCTCGTGCTGCTCGACGTCAGCGCGTCGACGCGCTTCGGCGGCGGCGGCCGCGACGGGCGCACCGACAAGCGCCTGCAGATCGCGCGCGCGGCCGGGGGGCTCGCGTACGCGGCGCTGCGCAGCGGCGATCGCGTCGGCCTCTGCGCGTTCACCGACCGGGTCGAGCACTTCCTGCCGCCGCGCAAGTCGCGCGGGCACGGCTGGGCCGTCATCCGGGCCGCCTTCGAGCACGTGCCCGCGGGCCACGGCACCGACCTCGGCGTGGCGCTGTCGTACGCGTCGAAGGTGCTCAAGCGCCGCGCCGTCGTCGTGATCCTCTCCGACTTCCTCGGCAAGGGCGGCTGGGAGAAGGCGATGGGCCCGCTCGCGTCGCGGCACCGCGTCCACGCGCTGCTCGTCCACGATCCCCACGAGGAGCGCCTCCCCGGCGTGGGCCTCGTGTCGCTGCGCGACGCCGAGACGGGCGAGCTCCGCACGGTCGACGCGGGGGCGCTCGCCGCGAAGCTCGGCGTCGACCGCCGCGTGGCCGAGCTGCGGCGCCTCGGCGTGAAGGCGAGCGCGCTCGCCACGACCGACGACGCCTTCTTGCGCCTCCAGCAGCACTTCCGGAGCGCGCGGTGATCGCGCTGTTCGCCTGCGCGGACCCCACGCCGCCCCCGGCGCCGCCGGCCGCGCGCGCGTGGATCGAGGAGCGGAAGGTCGACGCGGGCGAGCCCGTCGTGCTCCACGCCCCGATCGCCGAGACGCCCGCGCCCTCCGACGGGCTGGCGATCGCCCAGCGCTCCGTCGGCGACGACGGGACCGCCACCTGGGAGCTCCGGGGCGAGCCCGGGTCCTACTGGGTCGGCGTGGGCGAGGCGCAGCTCTTCTTCGACATCGGCGTCGAGGGCCCCACCGGCGGCCCGATGGAGGACCTCGTCGCCGTCCCCGCGCCGCCTCCCCCGGTCTGGCCGTGGGTCGCCGGCGGGCTCGTCGCCGCCGCGCTCCTCGGGGTGGGGGCCGTGAAGGCCTGGCAGCGCTTCAAGCCCGTCCCGCCGCCCCCGCCGCCCGAGCCCGCGCACGTGCGCGCCCGTCGGGAGTGGGCCGCGCTCCGCGTCCGCGATGACCTCGCCCACGAGTCGCTCGCCCTCGAGCTCTCCGCGGTCTACCGGCGCTACCTCGAGGCCGCGGGCGGCTGGACCGCGACGGCCCGCACCACCCGCGAGATCCTCGACAACCTCGCCGGCGAGATGACCGCGCTGCAGCTCGACCGCGCCCGGCGCCTGCTCTCCGCGATGGACCTCGTGAAGTTCTCGGACCACGAGGCGCGCGCGGAGCTCTTCGCGAAGTTCGACGACGACTTCGACCAGCTGGTGCCCCGTGCTTGAGTGGGCGACCCCCCTGTGGCTCGCGGCGCTTCCGCTGGCGTTGTTGCCCTGGGTGGCGTGGTGGCGGCCGCACGCGCTCACGTTCTCGTCGCTCGGCGCGGTGAAAGGCGGGCGCAGCCTCCGGCGTCTCGCGGACGGGGTCGTCCCGCTCTTCGAGAGCCTCGCGCTCGCCCTCGTCGTCCTCGCGCTCGCGCGCCCGCAGGAGGTGCAGCGCGAGACCCAGCGCGAGTCCCAGGGCATCGACATCCTGCTCGCCATCGACACGTCGGGCTCGATGGAGACGCCCGACATGGGCTCCGCCGGCGGCCGCGACCTCACGCGGCTCGAGGCCGCGAAGCTCGTCGCCGCGAAGTTCGTCGAGGGCCGCCCCGACGATCGCGTCGGGCTCGTCGTGTTCGGCGAGGAGGCCTTCGTCCAGGTGCCGCTCACGCTCGACCACGTCGGGCTGACCGATCTCGTCTCGCAGATCGACATCGGCATGGCCGGCAAGAACGCCACCGCCGTCGGCACCGCCGTCGCCGTCGCCGCGAAGCACATGAAGGAGCTCCCGGCGCCGTCGCGCGTGGTCATCCTCGTGACGGACGGCCGCTCCAACGCGGGGGTGTCGCCGACCGAGGCCGCCGAGGCGGCCGCCGCCCTGAAGGTCCGCGTCTACACCATCGGCGTCGGCAGCGCGGGCGGGTCCGGGCTCTTCGGCATGTTGCGCGGCGGCGCCGAGATCGACGAGCCGATGATGCAGGCCGTCGCGGCCACCACCGGCGGCAAGTACTTCCGCGCCTCCGACGCGCGCGCCCTGCTCGGCGTGTACGAGGAGATCGACCGCCTCGAGAAGACCACCGCCCGCACGAAGGAGTTCGTCCACCGCGACGAGCGCTACCTCGTCGCGCTCCTGCCCGCGATCGCCCTCTACGTGACGCAGCTGGTGCTGGCGTCCACGGTGTTGCGGAGGATCCCGTGACGGAAAGGCTACAGGCTACGGGCTACGGGCTACAGCCGGGCTCAGAGGTCTCCCCATCGCCGGTGGCAGGGCCCCCGTCCTCGCCTCCCTCGTCCCGAAGCCACGACGCCTCGCCCCGCCTCCGACCTCCCCGGAGGCACGGGGCCCTCCCTGTAGCCTGTAGCCTGAAGCCCGAAGCCGGCGCGCGGAGCGCGCCATGACCTGGGCCCACCCGTCGTACCTGTCCCTCGTCCTGCTCGTGCCGGTCGTGCTCGCGCTCGCCGTCGTCGCGTGGCGCGCGCGGGCGCGGGCGATGGCGATGCTGGCGACGCCCGAGGTGCTCGGGGCGCTCGTCTCGCCCGGCGCGGGGCGGGCGAGGGGGTGGCAGGCGGCGCTCGGGGTCGTCGCGGTCGCCGGCCTCGCGCTCGCCGCCGCGGGCCCGCGCCTCGGGTTCGACTGGCAGCAGCAGAAGCTGGAGGGCGTCGCCATCGCGATCGTGCTCGACGTGTCGCGCAGCATGGACGCCGAGGACGTCTCGCCCTCGCGCATGCAGCGCGCGCGGCGCGAGATCACCGACCTCGTGGGGCTGTTGCGCGGCGACTCCGCGGGCCTCGTCCTGTTCGCGGCGGGCGCGTACACGCGCATCCCGCTGACGACCGACTACGGCTCGTTCCTGTGGGCGCTGCAGGACAGCGACACCGGCACCATCCGCGCGCAGGGCACCGCGCTGTCCGGCGCGCTCGACGCCGCCACCGAGATGCTGAACCGCGCCGGCGGGACGGGGAAGGCCGTCGTGGTGGTGAGCGACGGCGAGGTCCACGAGGAGGCCGGGAAGATCGAGGCGGCGGTGGCGCGCGCGAAGGACGCGGGCGTGCGAATCTACGCGCTCGGCGTCGGCGATCCGCAGGGCGCGCCGATCCCGCTGCCGGAGGGCGGCTTCAAGAAGGACCGAACGGGCGCCGTCGTGCTCTCCCGCCTCGACGAGGCGCGCCTCCAGGCGCTTGCGGAGGCGACCGGAGGGGCCTACGTGCGCGCCGTGGCGTCCGACGACGACGTGAGGGCCCTGTACGTGGACGAGATCCGCGGCAAGCTCGAGGCCGCCGAGCACGGCGTGCGTCGCGAGAAGCTGTGGCACGAGCGCTTCCAGTGGCCGCTCGCCGTGGCGCTCCTCGCGATGGCGACCTCCGCCGCGCTCGGGGTGGGCCGGCGACCGCGCGTCGCGAAGGCGGCGGCCGCGGCGCTGCTCCTCGTGGTCCCGCTCGACGCGTGGGCCGGCGCGCGCGAGGACGGGCTCGCCGCCCTGCGGCAGAAGGACTGGGCGACCGCCGCCGAGAAGCTCGGGCAGGCCCGCGTCGAGGACCCCGACGACGTGCAGGTGGGCCAGGGGCTCGCCGAGGCGCTCTACCGCGCGGGCCGCACGCGCGAGGCCGAGCAGATCTGGCAGGGCCTCGCCCAGCAGGACGCGCGCAATCGCGCGATCCACCGCTACAACGCCGGCAACGCGGCCTACCGCGGCGGTCGCCTCCCCGAGGCGCTCTCGCACTTCGACGAGGCGCTGAAGCTCGATCCCGGGCTCGAGCCCGCGAAGAAGAACCGCGAGGCCGTCGCGAAGGAGATCCAGCTGCGCCTGCAGGAGCGGCAGGAGCAGGAGCAAGAGGGCGAGCAGCAGGAGGGCGAGCA
>JBMOQZ010000274.1:0-10703 GCA_049322475.1 Myxococcota bacterium
GGCGGCGCGCTCGCGGCGGTCGGGCTGCCGGTCCCCTTCTCGCTCCTCGGCGCCGTGATCGCGGCGGCGGTCGTCGGCTTCCCGCTCTACGTGATGAGCGTCCGCGGGGCCTTCCTCGCCGTCGACCCCCGCTACGAGGAGGTGTCGATGTCGCTGGGGGTCCCGCCCGCGGCGACGTTCCGCCGCGTTGTCCTGCCGCTCGCCTTCCCGGGGATCGCCGCCGGGGTGGTGCTCGCCTTCGCGCGCGGCCTCGGCGAGTTCGGCGCCACCGCGGTCCTCGCGGGGAACATGGAGGGCCGCACGCGGACGATCGCGCTCGCGGTGTACGCGCTGCTCGACGCCCCGGGCGACGACGCGCGCGTGACGACGCTCGTGGCGGCCAGCGTCGCGCTCTCCCTCGCGGCGCTCGTCGGCTACGAGGCGCTCGAGCGCTGGCAGCGGCGGCGGCTGGAGCTCGATGGCGGCTAGGTTCGCCGTCGCCGTCCGGCTCGCGCTCGGCCCGCGCGCCGTCACGTACGCGCTCGAGACCGACGCGCGCGCCGTCGCGATCGTCGGGCCCTCGGGCGCGGGGAAGAGCACGCTGTTGCGCGTGGTCGCGGGCCTCGAGCGCCGCGCCTCGGGCACGGTGGCCTGCCTCGGCGAGACCTGGCAGGACGCCCGCACCTTCGTGCCCCCCTGGCGGCGCGGGACCGGGTGGGTGCCCCAGGACGCCGTGCTCTTCCCCCACCTGACCGTGCGCGAGAACCTCGCCTACGCCGCGAAGCTCGACGTCGCGCCGATCGCGGCGATGCTCGGGGTCGACGCGCTGCTCGACCGCGCGCCCCGCCACCTCTCCGGCGGCGAACGCCAGCGCGTCGCCCTCGGACGCGCGCTCGCGGTGGCGCCGCGTCTCCTGCTCCTCGACGAGCCCTTCTCGGCGCTCGACCGCCCCCTGCGCGCCCGGCTCGGCGCCGACGTGGCGGCCTGGGCCCGCGCGCGCGAGACGCCGCTCCTCGTCGCCACCCACGACGAGGCCGACGTCGCCACGCTCGCGGAGGAGGTGTGGGAGGTGCGGGGGGACGGGATCGCGCGCGTCTGACGCCCAGCCGTCCGGGAAAACAGAGGACTGGCGGCGGCGAGGGACTTGCTGAGAGAGAGAGGGAGCGGTCTAGTGTCCGCGGTGTTCATCTTCAACCAGACGGGCGCGATCAACGTCCAGGTCGCGTTCCAGGAGTCCGACGACGCGGAGTCCTGGCCGAACGCCGCCACCTTCTCGCTCATCCCGAATAACAACGTGACCTTCACGAAGAAGTTCGTGCGCTTCGGCTTCGTGGTGAAGAACGACTCGGGCACCAACCGGGAGTTCGCGTACTGCGCCCTTCGCCTCGACACCCGGAGTGTCTGATCCGCGATGCTGGTCGTCCTCGCGCTCCTCGGCTGCACCGCCGAGGGTGACCCCGAGAAACACGACTCGGGCGACGTGGACACCGACACGGACGTCCACGCCGACACCGATGCGGACACCGACGCGGACAGCGACACCGACACGGACACCGCCCCGCCCGACGCCGACGGCGACGGCTACGCGTCGGACAGCGACTGCGACGGCGCCAACGCCGACGTCCACCCCGGCGCGCAGGAGGCGTGCGAGGACGGCGTGGACGACGACTGCGACGGCGCCGACCTCGCGTGCGACCGCGAGCTGACGACGGACGAGGCCGACGGGGTGATCGTCGGGACACGGGAGGAGGACCGCCTGTACCTCGCGGGCCTCGTCGACCTGGACGGCGACGGCACCGACGAGGTCGGCGTGTCGGTGCGCGAGGACCCGGGCGACGACTACTGGAGCCTCTACTTCCTCGACGCGCCGATCGCCGGGACAGTGGACGCCTCCTCGGCGATCGCGAGCGTGCTCGTAGGCCCGAATGGAAAGTACCTGAATTCGCCACTCGCCGCTGACGTGGACGGCGACGCGGTCCCGGACCTCGTCGTCGGCTCGCTGATCGAGGGAGGCGCGCTCGAGGACGACGACTACCAACAGGGCGCGTTGTACGTCTTCCCCGGCCCCGCGCCGCTGGGGCGCGAGGTGGACGAGGCGAGCCTCCGCCTGGACGGCACCGGCTACGGTGGGACCTTCGGCGCGGACATCGAGGCGGGCACCCTCGACCGGGACGGCGGCGCCGCCCTCGTGGCGACCGAGGCGGGAAGCGGGACCGTGTGGGTCGTCGAGACCCCGCTCGAGGGGACCTACACCGTAGACGACGTGGGCGTCGCGCTCGACTTCTTCGACGATCCGTCCCTGTACGGCGTAGCGTCTGTCGAGGTGACGGACCACGACGGCGACGGCATCGACGACGTGCTGGTCGGCGACTGGCAGGCGTACGACGATGGGGTGCGGGTCGGCGCGGTGTACCTCCTGTACGGGCCCATCACCCAGCCGCGGGGACGCGACGACGTCGATGCGACGATCCTCGGCGAGGCCGAGGGGTCTTTCGGATTTCACTTCGTCACCGACGGCGACGTGGATGGCGACGGCTTGCCGGACCTCCTCGTGTCGCTGTACAACGCGGGGTTCGGAGGCGAAGCCGCCGGACGGGCCTGGCTGTTCACGGGGCCCATCGAGGGCACGGTCGGCAGCGAGAGCGGCGCGACCGCGATCATCGACGGCGAGGCGGGCTGCACGCTTGGGAGCGACCTTGCCCTCGGAGACCTCGATAGCGACGGCTTGGCGGAGGTCGTGGTGGGCGCGGCCTACGCTCGCGAGGTGCTCCTTTTTCGCGCGCCGGCGGGGTCGTTGATGCCCGACGACGCCGCGTTTCGGATCGCCTCGACCGAAGACGGGGATGCCTTCGGGAGGCACCTCGATCTGGGCCACCTCGACGAAGACGCATGGATCGACCTCGCCGTATCCGCCTACCTGAGTAGCGGGAGCGTCCCGCAGGGGGGCGCAACGTACACGTTCCACGGCATCTCCGTTCCGTAGAATCTCCATTCCGGCCACGAGGAGGCCAGACCGTCATGTGGGGAACCGCGAGATCCGCCATCGAGCTGACCGACTCGGGCGCCGTCGTGGGCAGCGTGTCGACCACGTCGACGACCACCCTCAACGTGCACGACGGGTCCGGCAACCGGGTCCTCCGGACCTTCGACATTGGAAGCGCCACGCTTTCGGGGGCCTTTGGCGATCTCGGATACACCTTCTCCGGGAGCAACGCCCCTGCCGCCACCCCACTCACGACCCCTACGGACCAGATTTGGGACCTCTCCCGCATTTGCTACCTCGACTCCGACACCTCGTTCGCCTTCTCGGTGGACTCCGGCGACCTCACCCCGACCACGCAGACCGCCATCCCCACCCAGAAGTACGCCGCGGACTGGGCCTACGAGAAGATCACCGCCTTCACCGAGGTCGACGTCTACTCCTGGGGGCGCACGGTCTTCGAGACTTCCGGCGCGATGGCAGCCTTCTACAAGGACCCGCACGTCCTCGAGGTGCCGGCCAAGTTCGGCGGCGGCTACCTCATGATCCTCGTCCGCGGGCGGGTGCTCGCCAGTCAGGTCGCCTTCGACTACGACGTAGACGCCTCCGACGCCGACGCGGTCATGGGCGAGCTGAACCAGTATCAGTCGCCGGGACAGTGCATCGCCGATCTGGTCTGCTACTACTCGACGAGCGCCACCTTCGAGGGGGCCACGACGAAGGGTCCCTTCCTGCTGGCCCACTCACTCACCGCGCTCGTCGACCCCTACCTCCGGGACCACGGCTACGCCGACACCACCGCCGCGTTTCGCACCTGGCTCGGCGTACCCGGCGCGGTGTTCGTCGGCGACGACCTCTACCTCTACTACGTGGCGAACGCGACGCGACAGCTCACCTACGCCACCTGGCTGGACGCGGACGACCGCTGGGAGGAGTGCGTCGCCGCGTTCGAGGGGGGCGGCGGGTTCGAGCAGAACATCGTTTTCCGGCGAATCTCCGGAACGGACCTGGCGGCCTCGGTCGTCTTCGCGACCCCTTCGGACGAGCTCACCTGGACGACGGCCGACGAGATCACCGGGTCCGACTCGCTCCCCATCCGCGTCTTCATGGCGGTCCAGGGCAGCACCACCTACGAGGTCACCTGGCTCAAGGACGCGTGCCTGCGGACCGCCGAGCTGGTCGCGGGTCGCGAAGGCGCGACGCGACAGGAGACCGCGCACTAAGCGGACCCCTGTCCCGTCGCGTGCGAAGAGAACCTGCACGTCTTCTTCGCGATCCGCCCCAACCTGACCGGCGACCTCGACACGAAGGAGAACACGCTGTTCGGCGTCTGGCACGCGGCCGCGATCATGGACGCGATCACCCTGCTCGGCCTCGACGGTCACACCATCGACGTGGAGCCGGGGCGCGACCTGATCGTGGCCGGCATCGACGGGGTCACCGAAGAGTCGCGCGACCAGGTGGCGTGGGGATGGGGCGACATCGACCGAGGAGACCCCGACCTTTCGGGCGACGACGTCGTGAACGAGGAGTACGACTACGTCGACCCGAATGTGACACGCGTGGACGCGAACACCTGGCGCGTGGAGTGCTTCGACTACAACGAGCTCGTCTACTTCGAGGCGCCGGAGTCGTCGGTGTGCACGGACTGGGAGGAGGCCTGGCTCGCGGACGCCGACCTCCCGGCCTCCCTCTCGCCCGACCCCCAGCAGGTCGCCGCCCGATGGGCGCCCCGGGCGTCGCGCGATGGCGTGTGGCTCGGCGGCGCTGGGCCCACGGCGAAGGTGGACGCCTCGGCGCGCACTCCCCGCAAGCGTGGTGAGCTGCGGCAACGGCTCGCGAGCCCTGGCACGCAGGTCCGATAGGGGTCTCCTCTACCCCCCCGCGCCTCACCGCCGCGCCAGCCTCCGCGCGTTCGTCACCACCGTGACGCTGCTCATCGCCATCGCCGCCCCCGCGATCGCCGGATGGAGCAGGCCCAGCGCGGCGACCGGGATGGCGAGCGTGTTGTAGCCGAACGCCGCGAGGAGGTTCTGCTTCACGTTGCGGAGCGTGGCGCGGGCGACGTCGATCGCGTCGACGACGGCGAGCGGGTCGGCCCGCTGCAGCGTGACCGCGGCGGCCTCCATCGCGACGTCCGTGCCCGTGCCCATCGCGATCCCGACGTCGGCCGCGGCGAGCGCCGGCGCGTCGTTGACGCCGTCGCCGACCATCGCCACCTTCCGCCCCGCGGCGCGCAGGCGCTGGACCTCCGCGATCTTCCCGTCGGGCAGGACCTCGCCGATGACCGTGGCGATCCCCGCCTCCGCGCCGACGCGCCGGGCCTCGGCGGTCGCGTCGCCCGAGAGCAGGACGACGTCGATCCCCGCGTCGCGCAGCCGTCGTACCGCCTCCTTCGCCGTCACCCGCAGCGGGTCGGCGACCCGCACCACGCCCGCGCGGGCGCCGTCGATCTCCACCACGATCGGCGTGCCCACCCCGTCGTCGACGGGGCCGAGCCACCGGGGGCTGCCCACGCGCACCCGGCGGCCCTCGACCGTGGCCTCCACGCCGTGTCCGGGCACCACGTTCACCTCGGTGGCGTCGGGCAATTCCAGCGGCGCGGCCGCCACGAGCGCGTTGGCCAGCGGGTGGTTCGAGTGGCGGTCGGCGGCGGCGGCGAGCCGGAGGACCTCCGGGTCGGGCGAGCCCTGGACCACGGGCCGCCCGACCGTGAGCGTGCCGGTCTTGTCGAACACGACCGTGTCGACCTCGGCGAGGGTCTGCAACGCGGCGCCGTCGCGCAGGAGCACGCCGGCCCGCGCGGCGTTGCCGAGCCCGATGACGAGCGAGAGCGGCGTCGCGAGCCCCATCGCGCACGGACACGCGACCACCAGCACGGCGACGGAGGCGGCGATCCCGCGGTCGAGATCGACGAACGCCCACCCCGCGAACGTGAGCAACGCGACGGCGATCACGATCGGCACGAACACGCCGGCGATCCGGTCCACGAGCGCGGCGACCGGCGGCTTCGACGCCTGGGCCTGCTCGACCAGCGCGACGATCCGCGCGAGCACCGCCTCGTCGCCGACCGCCGCCGCGCGCACCCGCAACACGCCCGCGCCGTTGATGGTGCCGCCCACGACCCGGTCGCCGGGCCCGCGCTCGACCGGGACGGGCTCGCCCGTGAGCATCGACTGGTCGACCGCGGATCGCCCGTCTTCGACCACGCCGTCGACCGGCACGCGCGCGCCGGGCCGCACCACGACGAGGTCATCGTTGCGCACCTCCGCGAGGGGCACCGTGACCTCGGCGCCGTCGCGGAGCACGATCGCGTCGGGCGGGGCGAGGTCCATCAGCGCGCGCAGCGCCTGCCCGGTGGCCCGCCGGGCGCGGGCCTCGAGCGCCTGCCCCAGCAGCACCATCGCGATCACGACGGGAATGGTGTCGACGTACGTGGCGCCGTGCTGCCCGGTGGCGATCGCCCACGCGGTGAGCCCGAAGGCCGCGCCGGTGCCGAGCGCGATCAGCGTGTTCATGTCGAACGCGCCCTGCCGCAGCCCCTTCCACGCGCCCACGAAGAAGTCCCGGCCCGACCACGCCATGACCGGCACCGAGAGGACGAGCAGCGCGATCTCCGCCGCGCGCATCCACGGCGCGTGCGGGAGCAGCATCATCGCCACCGCGGGCACCGCCACGGCCCCGGCGAACGCGGCCTTCCGCCACCGCACCGCCAGCGCGGCCGCCTCCTCGGCGTCCTGCTCGGCGAGCACCTGCGCGCGCGGCACGCGGGCGCCGTAGCCCGCCTTCTCGACCGCCTCGATCAGGCGCTCGGGCGCGACGTCGTCGCCGGCGAGGACCGCGGCCTGCCCCGTCGCGTAGTTCACGGAGGCCTCCCGCACGCCCGGCACGCGCCGGAGCACCTTCTCCACGCGCGTGACGCACGAGGCGCAGTGCATGCCTTCGATGCGGAGGGGGACGGAGCGCACGGCCCGCCAAGCTAATCACGGTAGTATCGCTCGCGATGCAGCGCACCCACACGAGCACGATGACCGGGGCCACCAACCGACGGATCCAGCTCCGCCGCGCGCGCCTCGCGTGCGTCGAGGGCGTGGACGCCGGCACCACCTGGCGGATCGACCGCGACCTCGTCCGCATCGGCTCGAAGGCGGGGGCCGACGTCGTGCTCCGCGACCCCACCGTGTCCCGCGTGCACGCCGAGATCCTGCGCGTCGCGCAGGGGACGCTGCTCCGCGATCTCGAGTCCACCAACGGGATCTTCGTGGGCAACGTCCGCGTGCGCGAGGTCTTCCTCGACCCGGACACCCGCTTCCGGATCGGCAACACCGCGCTCGTCTACGTGCCCGACGACGACGTGATCGAGATCGTGCCGAGCCGCTCGTCGCAGGTGGGCGACATGTTCGGGGAGAGCGTCGCCATCCGCGAGGTCTTCGGGGTGCTCGAGCGCGTGGCGCCGACCGACGTGACCGTGCTCTTCCACGGCGAGACCGGCACCGGCAAGGAGCTCGCCGCGCGCGCGCTGCACGCGCAGTCCCGCCGCGCGGACGGGCCCTTCGTCGTGTTCGACTGCAGCGCGGTCGCCGAGCAGCTCATCGAGTCCGAGCTCTTCGGCCACGAGCGCGGCGCCTTCACGGGCGCGCTCGCCGCCCGCCCCGGCGTCTTCGAGGCGGCCGACGGCGGCACCCTGTTCATCGACGAGATCGGCGAGCTCCCGCTCGCGCTGCAGCCGCGGCTCCTGCGCGTGCTGGAGCAGCGCGAGGTGCGCCGCGTCGGGTCGAACCAGCCGCGCACGGTGGATCTGCGCATCGTCGCCGCCACCAACCGCAACCTCCGCGACGAGGCCGCCGCCGGGCGCTTCCGCGAGGACCTGTACTACCGGCTCGCCGTCGTGGAGGCGCGCCTGCCGCCCCTGCGCGAGCGGCTCGACGACGTCCCGAGGCTTGCCGCCCACCTGCTCGCCCGCGCCGGCGCGCAGGTGCGCCTCGCCCCCGACGTGGAGGCGCTCTTCGCGCAGTACTGGTGGCCGGGCAACGTTCGCGAGCTCAACAACGTGCTGATGCGCGCGGTCCCCTTCTGCGACGGCGACGTCATCGGCATCGACGCCCTGCCGCCCGCGATGCGCGCGCCCCAGCGCCGGGGCGAGCCGGCGGTGCCGGTCCTCCCCGACGTGACGGGCATGCCGCTCAAGGACGCGAAGGAGCTCCTCCTCACCGCCTTCGAGCGGCAGTACCTCGTCGATCTGATGGAGCGGCACCGCGGGAACATCACGCGCGCGGCGCGCGCGGCGGACATGGACCCGCGCTCGATCAGCCGGATGCTCAAGAAGCACGGGATCCGCGCCCAGGACGAGTGAGGTAGGCTAGGGAGGATGCTGGCCGTCGTCCTCGCCCTGGCGCTCGCCCCGGCCCGGGCCGCTTGTCCCACGCTCGCCGTGGACCTCGCGGACACGTCCCGCGCGATCCTGCGTGCGTACGAGGACCTCGATCAGGCCGCCTACGAGGCCGGCCAGCGCCTGCTGCTGACCCAGCTCGCCTGCGTGAACGAGCCGCTCCGGCCCGCGATGGTGGCCGAGCTCCACCGCCTCGTCGGGCTCGACGCCTTCCTCGCCGGCGACGAGGCCCGCGCGCTGGTCGCGTTCCGCGCCGCGCTCGCCGGCGACCCGGCCTGGGTCCCCCCGAAAGCGGTGTTCCCGGCCGATCACCCGCTCCACGCGCTGCTCGCGAAGGCGAAGGCGGCGCCCGAGGGCGGCGGGCTCTCGCTCTGGGCGCCGCCGGACGGGCTCCTGCTCGTCGACGGGAAGCCCGGCGCGCGCGTGTTGCCCGGGCGCGGGGCGATCGTGCAGCGGGTGGGGCCGGCGGGCGTCGTGACGCACTCGGCCTGGATCGGGCCGGGCACGCCGCTCCCCGACTGGCTCCTCCCCCCGCGCGAGGCGGAGGCGCCGCCCCCCACGACCGTCGCGCGGGCGAAGCCGCGGGTGGCGGTGGCCCCGCTGGCGTTCGGCGCGGCGGCCGGCGTCACGGGGATCGCGGGCGGCGCGCTCTACGCGGTCGCGTGGAGCGAGCGCGCGCGCTTCGACGACCCCGCGTTGCCCCGCGACGAGATCGAGCCCACCGCCAAGCGCGTCAACGGCGCGCTCGTCGGCGCGGCCGCCGCCGGCGGGGTCGCGCTCGCCTGCGCGACCGCCGCGGTCTTCACGGTGGAATGGTGAACGAGACCCGCCGGTACGAGATCCTCGAGCGGATCGGCGCCGGCGGCTTCGGCTCGGTGTACCGGGCCCGGGTGGTGGGCGCGGGCGGCTTCTCCAAGCTCGTCGCCGTGAAGATCCTGCGCTCCGACCGCGAGGCCGACGAGGAGATGGGGCAGCGGCTCCGCGACGAGGCCCGCCTGCTCGGGCTCTTCCGGCACCGGGCCGTCGTGCAGTCCGACGGGCTCGTGCGCCTCGGCGGCAGCTGGGCGGTCGTGATGGAGCTGGTCGAGGGCGTGAGCCTCCGCAAGCTGTGCGCGGCGGGGCCCGTCCCCGTCGCGGCGGCGCTGGAGGTCTGCGCGGAGGTCGCCGGCGCCCTGCACGCCGCGTGGACGGCGACCGGCCGCGACGGCACCCAGCTCCGCATCCTCCACCGCGACGTGAAGCCGTCGAACATCCAGATCACGGGGCTCGGCGAGGTGAAGCTCCTCGACTTCGGCATCGCCCGCGCCGACTTCGAGTCCCGCGAGGCGAAGACCGTCGCCTTCCACTTCGGGACCGACCTCTACATGGCGCCCGAGCGCGGCGACCACGTCTACGGGCCCGAGGGCGACGTGTACTCGCTCGGGGTCGTGCTCTACAACCTCCTGACGGGCGTGCAGCTCGGGCGAGCCTGGAGCCTCGAGCAGCGGCACCGCGAGCTCGTGGAGGAGGGGCTCGACTACCTCGGCGAGACCTACGCCCACCCCCCCACCCTGCCCGAGGTGCGCGCGTTGCTCGAGCGCACGCTCGCGTTCGACCGCGCGCGGCGCCCCACCGCGCGCGAGCTCGAGCGCCAGCTCGGCGAGCTCCGCCTCAAGGTCGGCGGCCCGGGCCTGCGCGACTGGGCGGAAGACGCGGTCCAGCACGTCGAGGACACCGAGAACACCGGCGCGATCGACGAGCTGGTCGGCCGCGTCCTCACCGAGGACGCGCCCGCGCGCGAGGTCGTCGCCGAGCTGCACACCACGCCCACCGTGGTCCTGCCGCCCCCGCCGACCCCGCCGCCCGCCCGCACACTCAGGCTCTTCGCGCCGCTCGGGTGCGCGGGGGCGGTGCTCGCGGGCGCCGTCGCCGTCGCCGTGGCCGCCTGGGCGAGCCGCGAGGAGCCCGACGCGCCCGCGGCGCCGGAGCCGACGATGGAGCTCGCGCCCGCCGTGCCCGTGGTGGAGGCGCCCCCGGTCGAGGTGGCGCCTCCGCCCGCCCAGCCCGTGAAGGCGGCCGAGGCCACGCCGAAGGCTCCGAAGGCGCCCCCCGCGCAGGGCGAGGTCGTCGTGGACGGCGACGCGGTCGAGGTCAAGCTCGTGCGCGCCGGCAAGCGCTACGCCGTCGGGAAGGTGCCGGCGGGCACCTACGAGGTCGAGGCGCGGTTCGAGGGCAAGGACCCGTTCGTCGCCGCGACCGTCACCGTGCCCGCGAACGGGACGGTGCGGGTGGTGTGCCGGAGTGGGCTCATGAGGTGCAAGTAGGCGTTGGACCTACGCCCCTCTCCCCGCTTGCGGGGAGAGGGTGGCCGAAGGC
>JBMOQZ010000275.1:0-10683 GCA_049322475.1 Myxococcota bacterium
CCGCCCATGCCCGCCGTGATGAAGACCATGTCCGCGCCGACGAGGAGGTCGCGCAGGACGTCGACGTCCTCGCTCGCGGCCTGCCGGCCGACCTGCGGGTTCGCTCCGGCGCCGAGGCCCTTCGTGAGCTGCTGGCCGAGCTGGAACCGGCGAGGCGCGAGCGAGCGCTTCAGGTCCTGCTGGTCGGTGTTGATGACGATGAACTCCACCCCGGTGAGCCCGGAGCGGACCATGTTGTTGATGGCGTTTCCGCCGCCGCCACCGACGCCGATCACCTTGATGCGCGCGCCGGAGAGCTCGTTGTCGACGATTTCGATCATGGCAACCTCGGGGGGGAATCCTGCCTTGCCCGGACAGGAAGAGGGGTGGGAGACTGAGGACTCAGAGGGGAGAGACGACCGCGAGCCGGGGCGAGCCGAGGTCGATTCGGAGGGGAGAGGTGAGGGACACACCGCGAGAGGCGAGCTGGTCGAGCCTCGCGAGGGCGGAGGGACGGTCGAAGCCGACCAGGACCTCTCCCCCGTTGCGGAGCGCCAGCGTATATCCCGCTTGCGCGTCGAAGCGTACCTCCGACACGTCGCGAGCGGTGACACCCGCGCGGCCCGGCGCGGCGTCGAGCCACGCGAGGCCCTCCGCCACGATGCGGCGCGCGAGGTCCGGGTCGCGTTGGGCGACGTCGGCGGGCACGCCGGTGAGCACCGGATGATCGAGGTCGCGGGCGTCGGCCTTGCGGAACGGGACGCCGTCGGCGTCGACGAGGTAAAGGCCGTCGAGCAGGAGCAGCGCCTTCACCTCGCGCTCCGTCACCTGGAGCACCACGGTGTCCGGGAACACGCGGCGGGCGGTCGCGCCGGCCACCCAGGGGTGACGCCGCGCGCCAGCCACCGCCGCGTCCAGATCCAACGCGAGGAGCGGCTCCCCGACGGGAAGATCGGCGAGGTGACGCAGCGCGGCTTCGCTGGCGCGGTCGTTGCCGACGACGCGCAACTGACGGAACCTCAGGTGCTCGGAGAAGAACGCGAGCCACACCACACCCGCGAGGACGGCGAGCCCTGCGAGGGAAGCGGCGGCGATCTTCAGGAGCTGGAACATGCTCGGTACGGTTGTAGCGGAAGTGTGTGCTCTTGACAAGCCAAGAGCAAGAATTAAGTGGAGGATGAGGGAAGGACCCTGAGGCGGGCCCCGAAGAGCAGCGCCTCCACGAGATCCTCGAAGGACATCCCCACCTCGCGCGCGGCCATCGGCGAGAGCGACGTCTCCGTCATGCCGGGGAGCGTGTTGATCTCGAGGAACCAGGGCTCGCCCGCGGCGTCCACGATGAAGTCGGCGCGGGCGACGCCGGCCAGATCCAGCGCCCGATAGGCGGCGAGCGCGGAGCGCTGCGCCTCAGCCGCGACCTCCGCGGGGATCGGCGCGGGCACGACGTAGGTGGTCTTGCCCTTCGTGTACTTGGCCTCGAAGTCGAAGTACTCGGTCTCCGGCTTGATGAGCACCACGGGGAGCGGCCGCCCGTCCAGCACCGCGCAGGTGATCTCGTAGCCCTCGACGAACTCCTCGAGCAGCACCTCCGCGGCGAACTCCATGCAGTACAGGAGGCCCGCCTCGAGCTCGGCGGGGTCGTGGCACTTCCGGATGCCCAACGTCGAGCCGCCCTCGGGCGTCTTGGCCATCACGGGGTAGCGCAGGCCCTCGGGGAAGGGATCGCCCTTCCGCCACACCCGGTCCTCCGGCATCCGCACGTCCGTGCCACGCAGCATCCGTTTGGTCGCGATCTTGTCCATCGCGATCGCGCTCCCGCGCACGCCGCTGCCGGTGTACGGGATGCGCATCACCTCGCAGAGACCCTGCACGCAGCCGTCCTCGCCGAGGGGGCCGTGCAGCGCGAGCCACGCGACGGTCACCCCCGCCGCGCGGAGCTTCTCCGGCAAATCCGCCCCGACGTCGATCTCGACCGCGTTCCACCCGCGCCGCACGAGCGCGGCGTGGACCGCGTGGCCCGACTTGAGCGAGATGGGGCGCTCCGGCGAGATCCCGCCCAACAGCACCCCCACGACCTCCTTCGACTTGTCCATCAGATCCTCGCGCCCCGTCCGGGCAGGGTGAGCCGCTCCTCGAGCTGGATCCCGGTCGCCGTCTGCACGCGCTCCCGGGCGGCCTGCAGGAGCAGCCGCAATTGCTTCGCGGTGGCCTCGCCCCGATTGACGAGGACCGCGGGGTCGTCGTCTGCAAGCTGCGCGCCACCGAGCCGAAGCCCGGCGAGCCCCTGGGCGCGCAACAGCTCGCGCACGTCGCGCTTCTTCAGCGGCTTGACCCACTCGCCGGCGCGCGGCGCCGTCACCTTCACGCCCGGCGAGAGCCAGGCCGCGACGACCACGGCGTTGGGCTCGCGCTCGACGCCCTCGGCGAAGCCGCGCCCCTTGAACCAGCGGAGCCTCGCCACCATCGGGGTGATCCAGCCGTCGTCGAGCGCGTCCACGAGCGTGCCCGGGGCGCGCCGCAGGGCCTCGAAGCCGCGGCGCATCCCGACGATCGCCAGCGGCGTCGCGGCGCCGACCCGCAGCCCGTCGGGCTCCCCGGCGATCCCCTCGAACCCGGCGCCGAGCCGGAGCCCCACGCCGGTGAGGCCGCCCTCGGGGGGCAGCGCGTCGTGGAACGGCGGGATGGGCCGCACCGAGAGCTTCTCGGCGCGGGCCGCGCGGACGGCGGCCACCAGCGCGTCCTCGTCGTCCACCACCACCCAGCGCTCGAAGGCGCCGCCCGCGCGGAGCGGGAGGTGGGCCGCGATCGGCTCCTCATCCCGCATGGAGCGCACCGAGCCGCGCGGCGAGCGCGAGACACACGCGGTTCACGTCGCCGGCGCCCAGCGTGACGACGATGTCGCCGGGGCGCACCACGTTCGCGAGGTGGTCGACCGCCGCGTCGAGGCTCTCCACGCCCACGACACTGCGGTGCCCCTGCTCGAGCAGGCCCTTCACGACGGCGGCGCTGTCGACCCCCTCGATCGGGTGCTCGCCCGCGGCGTAGACGGGGCACACCACCACGTGCCCGGCGGCGTTGAACGAACCGCAGAACTCCTGCAACAGATCGTGTACCCGCGTGTAGCGGTGGGGCTGGAACACCGCCACGAGGCGCCGCCCCTCGAAGCCCTCGGCCGCGGCCGCGAGCGTGGCGCGGATCTCGACGGGGTGGTGGCCGTAGTCGTCCACGACGAGCACGCCGCCCACGTTCGCCCGCTCGGTGAACCGGCGGTCCACCCCGCCGAAGCCGCGCAGCCCCTCCTCGATCCGCGCGAAGGGGATGTCGAGATCGAGCGCCACGGCGGTTGCGGCGAGCGCGTTGAGCACGTTGTGTCGCCCGGGCACGTCCAGCCGCAGCTCCCCGAGCTCCGTGTCGCGACGCCACGCGCGGAACGCGATGGCGCGGCCCTCCTGGCGGATGCGGTCCGCGCGCACCTCGGCCTGCGCGGACAGGCCGTAGGTGATGACGCGGCGGCGCAGGCGCGGGAGCATGCGCTGGACCACGGGGTGGTCGAGGCACGCCACGGAAAATCCGTAGAACGGCACGCGGTTGGCGAACGCGACGAAGCCGTCGACGAGGTTCTCGAAGGTGCCCCAGTGCTCCATGTGCTCGGGGTCGATGTTGGTCACGACCGCGACGGTGGGGTGCAGGAGCAGGAAGCTGCCGTCGGACTCGTCGGCCTCGGCCACGAGGTAGTCGCCGCGGCCGAGCCGGGCGTTGGATCCGAACGCGTCGAGCCGGCCGCCGATCACCACCGTGGGGTCGAGCCCCGACTTGTGCAGGCAGGTCGCCAGCATCGACGTGGTGGTGGTCTTGCCGTGCGTGCCCGCGACCGCGAGCCCGTACTTCATGCGCATCAGCTCGGCGAGCATCTCCGCGCGCGGGATGACGGGGATCTTGGCGGCGACGGCCGCGACGACCTCGGGGTTGTCGTCGCGCACGGCGGTCGAGCGCACGACGACGTCGACGCCGGCGACGTTCTCGGCGCGGTGCCCCACGAACACCTTGCCGCCGAGGCCGCGCAGCCGCTGCACGACGGGCCCCTCCCTCAGGTCGGAGCCGGACACGGCGAAGCCGAGGTTGAGCAGCACCTCGGCGATGCCGCTCATGCCGCTCCCGCCGATGCCGACGAAGTGGACCCGCCCGAACTTACCCCGGAACACTCGACACCCCCAAAGGCGCAGTCGCCTCCTGCTTCGCCTCGGCCGAGATCGACAGCAGGATCCCCACCGCGCCGAGGTTCACCATCATCGCGCTCGCGCCGTACGAGAGGAAGGGCAACACGAGCCCCTTCGGCGGCACCACGCTCATCACCACGCCGAGGTTCAGGCAGGCCTGGCCCACGATCATGACGGTGAGCGTCGACGCGAGCAGCGAGCCGACCGCGTCGGGCGCGCGCCGCGCGACGAGCGTGCCCCGCCAGGCGAACGCGGCGTAGAGCCCCATCAGCACGAGCATGCCCACCAGCCCGAGCTCCTCGCCGAGCACCGCGGCGATGAAGTCGTTCTGCGGCTCCGGCAGGTACAGGAGCTTGGCGACGCCCTCGCCCGGGCCCTGCCCGCGCACGCCGCCGTGGTGCAGCGCGAGCAGCGACTGGCAGACCTGGTACCCGGCGCCCGAGCAGTCCGCGAACGGGTCGAGGAAGCTCGTGATGCGCTTCATGCGGTACGGCTCGGCGATCGCCACCACGCCGAGGCCGAGCGCGCCGAGCCCGCCGAGCGCGAGCACCCAGGCGACGCGCAGGCCGGCGAGGAACACCATGATCCCGCAGAGCAGCGCGATGATCGCGAAGCTGCCGAAGTCCGGCTGGAGCAGGATGAGCAGCGCGGACGGGGCGATCGTCGCGGCGGCGACGCCGAGCACCTTCGGGTCGTTGACCTGTCCCCGGTTCTTCTGGATCCACGCGGCGAGCCCCACCAGCACGACGACCTTCACGAACTCGGCCGGCTGGAAGTGGAAGCCGCCGACGCCGAACCAGCGCGCGGCGCCGCCCGCGGAGTGGCCGATCCCGGGCACCCACACGAGCACGAGCGAGAAGAGCCCGGCCCCGTAGAGGTACGGCGCCCACTTCGCGAGCTTGCGGTAGGGCGTGCGCGCGGCCGCGGCGCAGAGCGCGAGCCCCAGCCCGGCGGCGACGCCCTGCCGCTGCACGAAGTGCCAGGGGTTCCCGTTCTGCTCGGCGGCGATGAAGCTCGACGCCGAGTAGACCATCGCGAGCCCGAGCGCGAGGAGCGCGAGCGTCGCGACGAGGAGCGGCGTGTCGTAGCGGCGGGTCATGGGAGCCCCTCCACCAGCGACCGGAAGGCCCGGCCGCGGTGCTCGAAGTCGGTGAACTCGTCGAAGGAGGCGCAGGCGGGCGAGAGCAACACCACGTCGCCGGGGCTCGCGAGCGCGGCGGCCGCGGCGACGGCGTCGGCGAGCCGGCCCGCGCGCGTGACGGCGATCCCCGCGGCGCCGAGCGCGTCCGCGATCCGCGGGCCCGCCTCCCCGAAACAGACCACCCGCGCGTCGCGCAGGGGCCTCGCCAGCGCCTCGTACGGCGCGCCCGCCTTGCCGCGCCCCCCGAGCAGCACCACGGCGCGCGGGAACGCGGCGAGCGCGACGAGGGTGCTGTCGACGTTGGTGGCCTTGCTGTCGTCGACGTAGGTGACGCCGGCGCGCTCGCCGACGGGCTCGAGCCGGTGGGCGAGCCCCACGAGCCGCGTCACGTCGACGTCGCGGCGCCACAACCCCGCGCACAGGGCGAGCAGCACGGCGCAGGCGAGGTTGTGGCGGTTGTGCTCGCCGGGCAGGGCGAAGCCGGCGAGCGCGACCGCGCCCGGGTCGTGGACGCCGTCGAGCACGAGGTGGTCGCCCTCGATCCGGACGCCGGGGCTGCCGTCGAGGAAGAGACGCTTGCCCGGCTGCGCGTCGGCGAGGCGGACGAGCCGGGGATCGCCGGCGGGCACGATCGCGGCGTCGTTGGGGCCCATGCGCGCGAACATGCGGCACTTGTAGGCGCCGTAGGCCTCCATCGTGCCGTGGCGTTCGAGGTGGTCGGGCGTGAGGTTGAGGATCGCCGCCGCGCGCGGCCGGAACGCGCCCGGGAGCTCCATCTGGTAGCTGGAGACCTCGACGGCGACGGCCTCCCAGTCGCCCCCGACGGCGTCGGAGAGCGGCGTGCCGATGTTGCCGCCCACGTAGGTCCTCACGCCGGCGTTGCTCAGGATCTGGCCGAGCAGGTGGGTGGTGGTGCTCTTCCCGTTGGTGCCGCTCACCGCGTAGATCGGGCACGCCAGCTGCTCCGCCGCGAACGCGAGCTCGCCGACGACGTCCTTCCCCGCCGCGA
This sequence comes from Myxococcota bacterium, assembly GCA_049322475.1. Taxonomy (GTDB): domain Bacteria; phylum Myxococcota_A; class UBA796; order UBA796; family SXON01; genus JBMOQZ01. Next base: position 6,347 of record JBMOQZ010000275.1, read on the forward strand.
CCGCCGCGGCGACGTCGGGCTGCCGCGCCGGCACGCCGGGGCTCACGACGATCCGGTCCGCGGCGAGGAAGTCGCTCCGCCGGTGCTCGCCGTAGACGTGCTCGCAGCCGTCCACGCGCGGCGCGTTCGGGTTCGTGTCCGTACAGACGACACGCCAGCCCGTGCGCAGCCCGAGCTTCGCAGCCGCCACGCCGGAGCGGGCCATGCCGACCACGAGGAGCGTCCTCAAGAGAGCCTCCAGAGGCAACCGCCAAGACGCCGAGGTCCGCCAAGAGCGCCAAGAGAGGAAGAAAGGGCTTCGCCCCCTCTCCAAACCTCGGCGTCCTTGGCGCCTGCTTGGCGTCTTGGCGGTTGCATCTCTCTCACCGGAGCTTGAGGGTCGAGAGGGCTACCAGCGCGAGCAGCGCCGAGATGATCCAGAAACGCACGATGATCTTGGGCTCGCTCCAGCCCTCCTTCTCGAAGTGGTGGTGGATGGGCGCCATCTTGAAGATGCGCTTGCCCGTCCGCTTGAACCAGAAGACCTGGAGCATCACGGAGAGCGCCTCCATCACGAAGATGCCGCCGACGAGCGCGAGCAGGATCTCGTGCTTGGTCACGACGGACATCGCCGCGAGCGCCCCGCCGAGCGCGAGGCTGCCGACGTCGCCCATGAAGATCTGCGCGGGGTAGCAGTTGTACCAGAGGAAGCCCATGCCCGCGCCCACGATGGCGAGGCCGAAGACGGCGAGCTCGCCCGCGCCGTCGACGTGCGGGATGTAGAGGTACTCGGCGTAGGTGGCGTGGCCCGCCACGTAGGCGAGCACCGCGAAGGTCGACGCGCTCGTGATGGTCGAGCCGATCGCGAGCCCGTCGAGCCCGTCGGTGAGGTTCACCGCGTTGCTCGCCCCCACGAGGATGAAGACCACGATGCCGACGTACACCCAGCCGAGGATCGCCGGCGCCCCGCTCCAGAGCGCCGCGAAGTCGACGATGCCGTGCTTGAGGAACGGCAGGTGCAGCCGCGCGTCCATCAGCCCCGTCGCGTAGGCGGCGCCGAACACGCCGCCGCCGATCGCGGTCTGCCAGAACAACTTCCAGCGCCCGGCGAGCCCGTCGGCGCTGCGCTCCATCACCTTCTTCCAGTCGTCGTAGAAACCCACGCAGCCGTAGCCGAGCGTGACGGCGAGCACCATCCACACCCGCGGCTCGTCCACGCGCGCCCACAACAACGTGCTGATCGCGATGCCCGCGAGCATGACCACGCCGCCCATCGTGGGCGTGCCCACCTTGTTCTCGACGTGCTCCTGCGGGCCGTCGGTGCGGATGATCTGCTCCATCCGCTTGCGACGCATCCACGCGATGAACGCGGGGTAGGCCCAGTAGCAGATGACCAGCGCCGTCACCATCGCGCACGCGGTGCGGAAGGTGATGTACCGGAACACGTTGAACGGGCCGCCGAGCGGGATGAGCAGGTGGTACAGCATCAGCGCAGCCTCTCGATCACGCGTTCCATCCGGGCGCCTCGGCTGCCCTTCACGAGGATTGCAACGCCCGTGCCGACCTCCGGCGCCAGCGCCGCCACGATCGCGTCGGCGTCGGCGAGCACCTCGACGCCGGCGGGCGCGGCCGCGGCCATGCGGGGCCCGGTCACCATCACGCGGTCGAGCCCGAGCGAGAGGGCGAGCCGCAGGACCTCCGCGTGAGCCTCGGCCTCGACGGCGCCGAGCTCGAGCATGTCCCCCAGCACCGCGATCCGGCGGCCGGGCAGCGCCGCGAGCGTCCGCAGCGCGGCCGCCATCGAGATCGGGTTCGCGTTGTAGGCGTCGTCGAGGACCAGCGCGCCGCGGACGCGCTCCACGCGGTTGCGCATGCCCTCGGGCTGGAAGCGGGCGAGCGCCGGGCCCATCGTGTCGAGCGGGACGCGCAGGGCGTGCCCCACGGCCACGGCGGCGGCGGCGTTCACCGCGAGGTGCGCCCCGGGGACGTCGAGCACGGCGCGTACGGCGCCGAGCGGCGTCTCGACGCGGAGCCGCGTCTGGAGGCGGTCGGGGTCGACGGCCACGTCGGTGAGGCGCACGTCGCAGCCCTCGCCGTGGCCGTACCGGACCACGCGGACGCCGGCGGGGACCGGCATCCCGCGGATCCAGGCGTCGTCGTCGTTCACGCAGCAGACGTCGCCGGGGCGCGCGCCGTCGAAGAGCTCCTGCTTCGCGGCGGCGACGCCCGCGACGGAGCCGCAGCCCTCGACGTGCGCGGCGCCGACGTTCGTGATCACGCGCACGTCGGGGGCGCCGACGTCCTGCAGCAGCGCGATCTCGCCGGGGTGGTTCATCCCCATCTCGAGCACCAGCACGTCGGCGTCGGGCGGCGTGGCGAGCAGCGTGAGCGGCACGCCGATGTGGTTGTTGAGGTTGCCCTCGGTGTGGTGGACGCGGCCGAGCGCGCGCAGCACCTCGACGACCATCACGCGCGTGGAGGTCTTGCCGGCCGAGCCCGTGATGCCGACGACGGGCCCGGAGAACCCGCGGCGCACGCTGCGGGCGAGGTCCTGCAGCGCGGCGAGCGTGTCGGGCACGACGACGAGGCCCCGCGACCAGCCCTCGGGCGCGCGCGACACCACGGCGCCCGCGCACCCGGCGGCGTGTGCATGGGCGAGGAACCCGTGGCCGTCGAACTTGTCGCCGGTGAGCGCGACGAACCACGCCCCCGGCGCGAGCCGGCGCGAGTCCGTCTGCACCGGGCCCGCGGGGCCGTCCGCGACGAGCGTGCCGCCGGTGGCGGCGGCGATGGCGGCGCCGGTGAAGATCATCGGCGGTGCCCCAGGAAGAGGCGGCGGGCGATTCGAGGCGTGGCCGGCGTGCCAGCACCCCTCACCCCCGACCCCTCTCCCCGCTTCGCGGGGCGAGGGGGGCAGGCCGGCGTGTTTCCGATGCCCCTCTCCCCGCTTGCGGGGAGAGGGTGCCCGAAGGGCGGGTGAGGGGTGCGGGAAGTCATGCCAGCGCCTCCCTCGCGACGACGCGGTCGTCGAACGGGTGCTTCGTCCCCCCGATCTCCTGGTACGTCTCGTGCCCCTTCCCCGCGATGAGCACGAGGTCGCCGGGGCGCGCCTCCGCGAGCGCGCGGGCGATGGCGCGCGCGCGGTCCGGCTCCACGACGTGCGGGCGATCGCCGACGCCGGGGAGGATCTGCGCGATGATCGCGTCGGGGTCCTCGCCGCGGGGGTTGTCGGACGTCACGTAGACGACGTCGCTCGAGGCCGCCGCCGCCGCGCCCATCAGCGGGCGCTTGCCCCGGTCGCGGTCGCCGCCGCAGCCGAAGACGGTGAGGACGCGCCCCGGCGCGAGCGCGCGGAGCTCGGCGAGCACGCGGGCGAGCGCGTCGTCGCTGTGGGCGTAGTCGACGAAGACGCCGATGCCGCGCGTGTTCGGGACGCGCTCCAGCCGCCCGGGGACGCCCCTGCACGCGGCGAGGCCCGCGAGCGCGGCCCGGTAGTCGATGCCGATGCCGAGCGCCGCGCCGAGGGCGCCGAGCGCGTTCGCCACGTTGTGGCGCCCGACGAGCTGGAGCGACATGCGCCCGGGGCCCGCCGGCGAGTCGATCTCGGCCTCGGTGCCCTCGAACGTCGCGCGCGTGACCTTCGCGTAGAGGTCGGCCTCGCGCTGCAGCGCGAAGGTCCAGAACCGGCCGTCGGGCGGCTCCATACGAGCAGAGGACGGGTCGTCCGCGTTCAGGATCGCGATGCCGTCGAGCAGCTCGTGGAAGAGCCGCGCCTTCGCGGCGCCGTATGCGTCCATCGTCCCGTGAAAGTCGAGGTGATCGCGGGTGAGGTTCGTGAAGACGGCGGCGCGGAACGGGATCGCGTCGCAGCGGTGCGTGGCGATGCCGATGCTGGAGGCCTCGATCGCGACGAGGCCGCAGCCGGCGTCGCGCATCCGCGCGAGCAGCCCCTGCAGCACCGGCGCCGTGGGGCTCGTGTGGGTGGCGTCGACGGGCTCGTCGCCGATCCAGTGGCCGGTCGTGCCGACCACGCCCGGCTTCACGCCGGCGGCACGGGCGATCGCCGCGAGCAGGAACGTCGTGCTCGTCTTGCCGTTCGTGCCCGTGACGGCGACGACGGGGAAGGCCTTGCCCGGGTCGCCGAGGCGGGCCGCGCAGAGGTGCGGCAGCGCGCGGCGGGTGTCGGCCACGCGCACCACGGTGGGGCCGGGCGGCACGGGCACGTCGCGCTCCACGACGAGCGCCGCGGCGTGGCCGAGCCCGGCGAGCCGCTCGTGCATGTCGACCTTGGCGCCCCGGAGCGCGACGAACACGTCGCCCGGGCGCACGTCCTCGTCGCGGTCGCCGACCGCGCCGAC
>JBMOQZ010000276.1:0-10666 GCA_049322475.1 Myxococcota bacterium
CGGGAGGTTTTGTCGCACCCTTCGCGACGCGTCGCGCCGGCCGTCGGACGGCCCTGTGTGCCGAGCCGGGACGCGAGCACCCGCGCTCGGTCAATCGCCCCATACCCGGGGGGGATGCCCTCCCATAGTCCCGCGGCAGGAGGACAACCTGGAAGGATCCTGGGCCGCGGCGATCGCGTTCTCGTCCGTCGCGGCGGCCGTGGCGCTCGGCACGATCCTCGCCGCGAACGTCCTGCGGGTGCGCGCCCGCAACGCCCCCCCGACGCGCGAGCTCGTCTACGAGTGCGGGGAGGAGCCGGAGGGGGTCGCGCAGGTGCGCTTCCACCCCCGCTACTACGTCGTCGCGCTCGTGTTCGTGCTCTTCGACGTCGAAGCGGCGTTCCTCCTCCCCTGGGCGCTCGACGTGGGGTCGGATCGCGCGATTGTCGTGATGTTCCTGTTCGTGGGCGTGCTCCTGCTGGGTTGGCTGTACGCGCTGCGGAAGGGAGCGCTCGAGTGGCAGTGAACGAAGCCGACGAGCGGTACGAGCACCCGCTGTACGCGTTCCTCGAGCGGATGCCGGGCGTGGACCTCGCGCTCACGACCGCGGACCGCGTGCTGACGTGGGGGTTGACGCGCTCGCTGTGGGCCTTCCCGATGGCCACGAGCTGCTGCGGCATCGAGTTCATGGCCGCCGCGTGCAGCCGCTTCGATCTCGACCGGATGGGCACGATCGCGCGCGGCACCCCCCGCCAGTGCGACGTCATGGTGATCGCCGGCACCATCACCGTGAAGATGGCCCCGCGCGTGAAGCGCCTCTGGGACCAGATGCCCGAGCCCAAGTGGGCGATCGCCATGGGCTCGTGCGCGATCTCGGGCGACTTCTACCGGGACATCTACAGCGTCGTCCCCGGGGTCGACACGTTCCTGCCCGTGGACGTCTACGTCCCCGGCTGCCCGCCCAACCCGGACCAGCTGTTCGAGGGCTTCCGCTTGCTGCGCGAGAAGATCGAGGCGAAGCGCGCCGGCACCTTCGTGGAGCCCGCGCGTCGCCCCGAGGGCCTCCGCCTCCCGGGCATCCCCCGCGTCGGCGACCCCGCCCGCGAGCCGGAGGTCGACGCCGCCCAGGTCGACGCGGCGCTGCGGAGGTGCCGTGACTGAGACCGTCGCCCGCGACGCCGTCCTCGAGCACGCCCGCGCGCTCCTCGACGCGGGGTTCGACTACCTCGTCTACTGCGCCACCTTCCACGAGCCCGCGAAGGACGAACGTCCCGACCGCGTGGTCGTCGAGTACCGCGTCCGCAAGCTGCCGAAGGAGGAGGCGGCCTTCCGCGTGGAGGTCCCCACGGGCGAGACCACGCCCACGCTCACCGGCGTCTGGGCCGGCGCCGAGTGGCAGGAGCGCGAGCAGTTCGACCTCGTCGGCGTCGTGTTCGCCGGCCATCCGGACCTGCGCCGGATCATGCTCCCGGAGGACTGGGTGGGGCACCCCCTCCGTCGCGACTACGCGATCGACACGAGGCACGCGCCGTGGAGGTGACGCGCGTCGATCCCCACCTCGACGTCGAGGCCTACGACCCCGAGGGCGACCTCATGGTGCTGAACCTCGGGCCGCAGCACCCGAGCACCCACGGGGTGCTGCGCGTGAAGCTGTGGCTCGACGGCGAGCGCTGCGTGAAGGCGACGCCCTACCTCGGGTACCTCCACCGCGGCGTCGAGAAGCTCTGCGAGAAGCTGTCCTACGTGCAGATCCCGAGCATCGTCGACAAGAACGACTACGTCTCGCCGATGGTCAACGAGCTCGCGGTGTGCCTCGCCGTCGAGCAGCTGCTCGGCGTCGAGGCGCCGCCGCGCGCGCAATGGCTCCGGACGCTCAACGCCGAGCTCCAGCGCCTCGCGTCGCACCTGCTCTGGCTCGGCACCTTCGCGCTCGACATGGGCGGCGCCATCGGCGGCGGCGCCACGCTCTTCATGCACACCTTCCGCGAGCGCGAGCGCGTGCTGGACGTCTTCGAGGCGCTCACGGGCATGCGCTTCCACTACAACACCGTCACGGTGGGCGGGAACCGCCACGACGCGCCGGCGGGCTGGGACCGCCTCGTGCGCGAGGTCCTCGACCAGATCGAGGCGAGGATCGTGGAGTACGAGGACTTCGTCCGCGACAACGCCATCTTCCGGGCACGCACCGTGGGTGTCGGCGTGCTGGACGCGCGGCTCGCCCGCGAGCACGGCGTCGGCGGGCCGAACGGGCGCGCCAGCGGCGTCGACTGGGACCTGCGGCGAGACCTCCCGTACCAGGCGTACCGCCACCTCGAGGTGAAGGTCCCCGTGCGCACCGAGGGCGACTGCAACGCGCGCTACCACGTGCGCGTGGCCGAGATGCGCGAGAGCATCCGCCTCGCCCGCATGTTGCTCGACGGCCTCCCGGAGGGCCCGCTCTGCGCGCTCAAGCCCGTGAAGCTGCCGGGCGCGGTCAAGGCGAAGGCCGGCACCGCCTACGCCGCGGTCGAGTCGCCCCGCGGCGAGCTCGGCACCTTCGTGGTCGCGGACGGGACCGACAAGCCCTACCGGATGAAGATCCGCGCGCCGTCGTACCACGCGATGTCGCTCCTGCCGTATCTGGCGCCGGGCAACAACCTGTCCGACATCATCGTGATCCTCGGGTCGCTCGACCCCATCCTCGGCGAGGTGGACCGGTGAACCCGTGGCTGCAGGGGCTCGTCGGCGGCCTCGTCGTCGTGAACGTGGCGATGGGGGTGGGCGCCTGGGCCGTGTGGTTCGAGCGCAAGTTCGCCGCGCGGATGCAGAACCGCCCGGGGCCCACCGAGGTGGGGCCGGCGGGCCTGCTCCAGCCGGTCGCGGACCTCCTGAAGATGGTCCAGAAGGAGTTCATCCTCCCGAACGGCGTCGACCGCACGCTCTTCCGCATCGCGCCGCCGCTGGGGCTCACGGCGGTGCTCGCCGCCCTCGCGGTCGTGCCCTTCTCGCCGGGCTGGATCGCCGCCGACCTCGACATCGGGCTCCTCTTCGCGATGTCGGTCACGAGCCTCATGGTGGTGCCCGTCTGGATGGCGGGGTGGGCGAGCAACAACAAGTACGCGTTGCTCGGCGCCATGCGGGCGGCGGCGCAGGCGATCTCGTTCGAGGTGCCGCTGCTGCTCACGGCGATCGTGCCCATCGTGCTCGCCGGCAGCTTCCGCGTCGCGGACATCGTCGCCGCGCAGGCGGACGGCGCGTGGTTCGCGTTCTGGCCGCCCGGCCCCGGCGCGATCGCGTTCGGGATCTTCGTCCTCGCCTCGCTCGCGGAGGCGAACCGCATCCCCTTCGACATCCCCGAGGCCGAGAGCGAGCTCGTGGCGGGCATCACGACCGAGTACACCGGCATCCGCGCGGGCCTGTTCCTGCTGACCGAGTACCTCCACACGTTGCTCTCGAGCCTGCTGGGCGCCGCGCTCTTCCTCGGCGGCTGGGACGGCCCGGGGCCCGACGGCGCGCACTGGATGTTGCTCAAGACCGCGGCGCTGTTCGTCGGGATCTTCTGGATCCGCTGGACGTGGCTGCGCCTGCGCAGCGACCAGTTCATGGCGCTCTGCTGGAAGTGGCTCGTGCCGGGGTCGCTGCTCGTCGTGGTCGCGGCCGCGCTCTGGAGGCGCTTCGCATGAAGGGGCTCCTCGACGCGCTGCGCATCTCCGGGCTCACGCTGTTCCGTCCGATGACGACGGAGCCCTTGCCGTGGCACGGCAAGCGCGCGCACCCCGAGCGCTTCCGCGCCACGTTCGCGCTCGTGCTCGACGAGCACGGCGAGCAGGCCTGCATCGGCTGCCGCATGTGCGAGAAGATCTGCCCCAGCCAGATCATCACGGTCACGACGGGCCCGAAGGCGCCGTCGGCCGCGACCGGCAAGGCGCGCGGCTGGGCGTCGGACTTCACGCTCGATCTCAACGCGTGCATCGGCTGCGAGCTCTGCGTGCAGGTCTGCCCGACCGACGCGATCGTGATGTGCCGCGAGCCGCAGCCCCCCGGGTACGCCCGCGAGGACCTCCTGCTCACGATGGAGCGGCTGTACGCGAACGAGAAGCTGCGCGGGGCGGGGTGGGCGAACGCCACGAAGCTCCTCGGGATGCAGGAGCCGGCGAAGGCCGAGGCGCCGCCGAAGGCGGAGGTGGCGAAGTGAGCCCCTGGATCTCGTTCGGAGGCCTGGGCGCCGCGGTCCTCGTGTCCGCGGTGCAGGCGGTGCGGGCGCGCGAGCCGGTGCACGCGGTGTTGTGGCTCGCGCTCGTGCTGCTCGGGACGGCGGGGCTCTACGTCGCGCTGGACGCGGGCTTCCTCGCGGCGGTGCAGGTGCTGCTCTACACCGGCGGCATCGTCACGCTCATGTTGTTCGCCGTGCTGCTGGTGCGCGCGACGCCCGAGCGCGAGGGGCCGCTCGGCACGACGGGCCCGCTGCGCGCGCTCTTGCCGGCGGCCGGGCTGTTCGCGATCCTCGCCGCCGCGGTGCTGCGGACCTCGCTCCCCGGCGAGCCGAAGCCGATGGCCGACGCGAAGACGCTCGGCCGCCTGATCGTCGGCGACCTCGCGCTGCCGTTCGAGGCGCTCTCGCTCCTGCTCCTCGCCGCGATGATCGGCGCGATCGTGCTCGCCCGCCGGAAGGACCCATGACGCCCTGGCTCCTGCTCGCCGGCGCGATGTTCAACATCGGGCTCTGGGGCGTGCTCACGCGCAAGAACCTCGTCGGCCTGCTCGTCGCCGTCGAGATCATGGCGAACGCCGCCAACCTGAACCTGCTCGTGTTCGCCCGCTTCTCGGGGCAGCCCTGGGGGCAGGCGCTCGCGCTCTTCGCCATCGCGCTCACCGTCGCCGAGGTGGGCGTCGGGCTCGCCCTGATCATGCTCGTCGCCCGGTCGCGCCACGGCGTCGACACCGACGACGTCGCCGAGCTCCGGGGGTGACCGTGGTCGCGTTTACGCTCTTCGCCCCGCTGATCGCCTTCGCCGTGCTCGCGCTGATCCCGCCGCTGCGCCACGCCGGCCGCCTCGCGGGCGTGTTGTCGTCCGCGGTCGCGATCGCGTGCTTCGGCGTCGCGACGTGGCTGTTGTGGACCGGCCACGTCGAGACGTTCACGATGCCGTGGCTGGTCGCGGAGGGGAAGGCGTTCGCGCACGTCGGGTGGCGCCTCGACGCCGTGTCCGCGCCGATGCTCGTCGTCGTCACGCTGGTGTCGGCGTGCGTGCAGGTCTACTCGCTCGGCTACCTCTCCGACGAGCCCGGCCCCGCGCTCGGCCGCTACTTCGCCTGGCACTCGCTGTTCGTGTTCTCGATGGTCGGGCTCGTGCTCGCGCCGGAGCTGTTGCAGCTCGTGGCGTGCTGGGAGCTCGTCGGGCTCTGCAGCTACCTGCTCATCGGCTTCTGGTGGAGCAAGCCCTCGGCGGGGCGCGCCGCGGTGAAGGCCGTTTGGGTCACGCGGTTCGCCGACATGGGCCTGCTGTCCGGCACCGTGCTGCTGTGTGTCACGACGGGCGGCTTCTCGTGGGACTCGCCCGCGCCGGCGATCGTCGCGGCGCTCCTGTTCGTCGGCGTGATGGGCAAGAGCGCGCAGATGCCGCTCCACGTGTGGCTCCCCGACGCGATGGAGGGCCCCACGCCGGTCTCCGCGCTGCTGCACGCCGCCACGATGGTCGCCGCCGGCGTCTACCTCGTGGTGCGCTGCTGGCCGCTCTTCGCGGGCGCGCCGGACGTGCTGCTGGCGATGCAGTGGATCGGGGCGATCACCGCGTTCCTCGCGGCGTGCGTCGCGCTCGTGCAGAACGACGTGAAGAAGGTGCTCGCGTACTCGACCTGCTCGCAGCTCGGGTACATGGTCGCCGGCCTCGGCTCGGGCGCGATGCTGGGCGGGTACTTCCACCTCGTGACGCACGCGTCGTTCAAGGCGCTGCTCTTCCTCGCGGCCGGCTCGATCATCCACGCGGTGCACACCAACGACGTGCGCGAGATGGGCGGCCTCGCGCGGAAGATCCCCGTCACCGCCGCGCTCTTCGCCCTCGGCGTGCTCGCGCTCGCCGGTTTCCCGGGGCTCGCCGGGTTCTTCTCGAAGGACCTCGTCCTCGAGGAGCTCCTCCACGCCCACGCGTACGGGCCGCTGGTGCTGCTCCTCGCTGGCGCCGGGCTCACCGCGTTCTACATGACGCGCGTGTTCTGCATGGCGTTCCTCGGCGAGCCCCGCGGCCACGGGCACCCGCACGAGTCGCCGCTCGTGATGCTGGTCCCGATGGGTGTGCTGGCGATCCCCGCGGCGCTGTCGGGCTACGCCGTGTGGACCTTCGCGGGTGGGCTCGGGCTCGAGTACCACTTCGCGATGCCCCCCGTCGCGTGGGCCGCCACGCTGCTGGGCCTCGGCGGCATCGGCCTCGCCTACGCGCGCTTCGGCCTCGGCATGTTCCCCGGCCTCGGCTGGGAGGCCGGCGCGCGCTTCCTCGCGAGCGGCCCGGTCGACGGGCTCTACGTCCGGGGCTGGCAGCTCGTGCTCCTGCCCTTCGCGCGGGTGGTCGGCTGGGTCGATCGCTACGTCGTGGACGGGCTCATGAACGTGACCGCGTGGGCCGCGCTCGAGGCCGGCGAGCGCATCCGCGCGATCCAGACCGGGCAGGTCCGGGACTACGTCTACGCCGTCGCGGTCGGGGTGGTCCTCGCGGCGGCCTATGGGGCGACCGCATGATCCCGTGGCTCTCCGTCATCGTGCTGGCGCCGATCCTCGCCGCGACGGCGCTCCTGTTCGTGCCGGGGGCCTCGCGCGGCGTGACGCGCGTGCTGGCCGTCGCCGCCGCCGCCGTGTCGCTCGCCGGCGCGGTCCGGGTCGCGCTCGCCTACGACCTCGCGCGGGGCGGCTACCAGCTCCGCGAGACGTGGGAGATCGTGCCCGCGCTCGGCATCCGCTACGACCTCGCGGTCGACGGCTGGGGCGTCGCGCTGCTGCTGCTCACCGGCATCATCCTGTTCGCCGGCTGCTTCGCGACGTGGACGCTGCGGGACCGCGACAAGGACTTCTACGTCCTGCTGCTCACGTTGTGCGGCGGCGTGCTCGGCGTGTTCGTGAGCCTCGACCTCTTCGTGTTCTTCCTCTTCTACGAGATCGCCGTGTTGCCGATGTATTTGCTCATCGGCATCTGGGGGTCGAGCAAGCGCGTGGAGGCCGCGGGACCGTTCGCGGCGGCGATGCGGCGGCTCGACGTCGGCGGGCGCGAGTACGCGGCGATGAAGCTCACGCTCATGCTGCTCGTGGGCTCGGCGTTCATCCTCGTCGGCATCTTCGCGATGTACCGGACGGGCGGCTCCTTCTCGATGCTCGACCTCGCGGAGGTCGAGATCCCGCGCAGCACCCAGATGTGGGTCTTCCCGGCGCTCTGGCTCGGGTTCGGCACGCTCGCCGGCGTCTTCCCGTTCCACACGTGGTCGCCGGACGGACACGCCTCCGCGCCGACGGCGGTGTCGATGCTGCACGCCGGCGTGCTGATGAAGCTCGGCGCGTTCGGGGTGATGCGCGTCGGCATGGTGCTCTTGCCCGAGGGCGCGCAGGCCTGGGCGTGGGTCGTCGGCGCCGTCGCGGTGATCAACGTGGTCTACGGCGCGCTCTCGGCGATGTCGCAGACGGACCTGAAGTACGTGATCGCGTACAGCTCGGTCTCGCACATGGGCGTCGTGATGCTGGGCGCGGCGACGCTGACGCCGAACGGCTGGAACGGCGCGGTGTTCCAGATGTTCGCGCACGGGCTCATGACGGGGCTCTTCTTCGCGCTCGTCGGGCTCGTCTACGAGAAAGCGCACGACCGCGAGATCTTCCGCATGGGCGGCTTCGCGAAGGCGATGCCGGGCGTGGCGGTGTTCTTCACGATCGCCGGGCTCTCCTCGCTCGGGATGCCGGGGCTCGCCGGCTTCGTCGCCGAGTTCCTCGTGTTCCTCGGCGCGTGGCAGAGCGGGCAGTGGGTATGGGCGCTCGCCGGGATCGTCGGCGCGTGGGTCACGTCGGTGTACGTGCTCCGCGCGGTGCGGGCGATCTTCTGGGGCGAGGGGCCGCCCGAGCGGTACCCCCACCTCACCGACGCGCGCGGCACCGAGTGGGTCGCGCTCGTGGCGCTGGGGGCGAGCCTGATCGTGTTCGGGAGCTGGCCGCGGCTGGTGCTGGACTACATCGACGTCGCGAGCGTCGAGTACCTCGCGGAGGTGCTGCGGTGACCGCGATCCTCTGCGTGGTGGCGCTCGCGGGCCTCGTGCTCGCGGCGGACCTCGCCACCCCCGAGGGCGGCGGGCGCGGGGTGGGCGGGCTCGTCTCCGCCGGCCTGATCGCGATCCTCGTCGCGACGTTCTGGCTCCCCGCGGGGCCCGTGTTCCCGGGCTTCGCCGACGACGCGTTCACCGCGTTCCTCCACCGCGTCCTGCTCGCCGCGGGCGCGCTCGGCGCGCTCGGCAGCGTCGACCACGCCGACCGGCGCTTCCCCAAGCGCGTCGGCGAGTACTACCTGCTCCTGCTCTCCTCGCTCGTGGGGATGATGCTGGTCGCGGGCGCGCGCGAGCTCGTGTTGCTCGTCGTCGCGTTCGAGCTCATGGGCATCCCGCTCTACGCGCTCGCCGCCGCGCACAAGACCTCGGCCGCGGGCGCGGAGGGCGCCACGAAGATGTACCTGACGGGCGCGGTCAGCGCGGCGGTCACGATGTACGGGCTCTCGTTCGTGGTCGGGCTCGCCGGCGGCACGATGTTCGCCGACGTCGCCGCGCTCGCCCCCTCGCCGCTGCTCGGCTTCGGCGCGCTGCTGATGCTGGCGGGCATGGCCTACAAGCTCGGCGCCGTGCCGTTCCACCTGTGGGTGCCCGACACCTACGCGTCCGCGCCCGCGCCGTTCGTCGCGTTCCTGTCGGTCGCGCCGAAGGCGGCCGCGATCGCCGCCGTCGCCCGGCTCGCCCACGAGGCGTTGCCCGTCGCGACGTGGGCGACGCCGCTGCTCGTCGTCTGCGGCGTCACGATGGTCGCGGGCAACCTGATGGCGGTGCAGCAGACGAACGTGCGGCGGCTGCTCGCGTTCTCGGGGGTCGCCCACATCGGGCTGTTGCTCCTCGCGCTCGCCGTCGGGACCGCCGAGGGGCTCGGCGTGCTGCTGTTCTACCTGCCGGCGTACGTCGCCGCGAACATGGGCGCGTTCCTCGTCACCGAGACCGTCGGCGACGACCTGCCGCGCTGGCGCGGCCTCGCCCGCACGCGGCCCGCGCTGGCGCTGGCGATGCTGCTGTTCCTGCTCTCGCTCGCCGGCATCCCGTTCGTCGCGGGCTTCTGGGCGAAGGTGTTCGTGCTCTGGGCCGCGTGGCAGGCCGGCCAGCCGTGGCTCGTGCTGCTGGCCGCGCTGCTCGCCGTGCTGGCGCTGTTCTACTACCTGAAGGTGGCGCGCGGCATCTACATGGAGCCGCCGAACGGCGAGGCGCCGGCGATGCCCGGTCGCCCGACCGCGGCGGCGATCGCCCTGGCGCTGGCGGGGATCGTGATCCTCGGGCTCTGGCCGCGGCCGGTGTTCGACGCGGCGATGGAGGCGGGGAGGGTGCTGGTGCCGAGCGTGGCGAGCGCGGGGCCGTAGGGGAGCACGCGAACCAGACCGACGCGCGCGCCACGGCACGCTACGTACGGGTCGATGCACCGTTCCGACTCGGCGACTCCGTTGTCGACCGCGCTCACGCTCGCCGCGGGGCTCGCGCTGGCCGGGTGCGCGGCGGACGCAGCGTCCGGGCCGTCGTTCCGCGAGGTCGCCCCCGAGCTGCGCCTCGTCGTGACCCGCGAGCCCGTGTCGGCCCCGGCAGCCGGCTTCTTCGGGGGAACGATCGCCACCGTCTGGATGGCCCACGCGGGGGCGCTCCTCCCGATCACCGAGGCGGACCTCTCGCGCTGGAAGGTCGACCGCGCGCGGGTCCTCGCCGAGGTGCTGCGCGATCACCCGTTCGTCTGCGCGCCCGCCGGCGACGGCTGGACGTGCCCCCTGCAGGCGCTGCTCGACGCCGAGGTCGTGCGCGCGCTCGGTCCCACGGTCGTCGCGCGCGTCGACCCCTCCGCCGACGGGCTCGTCGCGATCGTCCATCGCGTGGCGGGCGAGCCGCCGCCGCTGGGCGAGGGGCCCACCGGGCTCGCGTTTCCGTGGCTGTTCGTCGACGGCGCGCTCGACACGGGGCCTCGGGGCGCCGCGCTGGAGCGCGCGTGGCGGGACGCCGTCGCCGAGCGGATGAGGTCGACCCCGCCCGTCGAGGCGCCTCCGACCGAGACCGTGTCGTCGCGCCCCGACGGGTACCTCGACGCCTCGCTCGCCTTCCGGGATCCCCACCCGACGGTCACGTGCCCGGTGCCGTGCGTGGTGGGGGTGGGCGTGCCGGCGTTCGCCTCCGACGCGGCCGTCGTGGCGGCCCACTGCTCGTATGGCGACACCGCCGCGCTGGTCTCGGGGCTGCGAGGGCCCTGGCCCGTGCTGCCGCTCCCGGCGTGGCGCACCCTGCGTTGCGACCGCGACGGCCTCGACGAGGCGCGGCTCCCCGCGGCGATGCCGGCTTCCGCGTCGCCCGAGGGGGTCGCCCTGCCCGCGGTGCCGCTCCCGGAAGGGCCCCCGGGTCGTTGCCTGGCGCAGCCGGTGGTGGATCGCGGCGTCGTCTCCGGCGCTCGGGCGGT
>JBMOQZ010000277.1:0-10502 GCA_049322475.1 Myxococcota bacterium
AGGTCGGCGACGGCGACCTCCGCGACGAGTGCCACTCCGACGTGGCCGAGGCGGTCGCCCCCGTCGACCGCGGCGTCGCCGAGCGCATCTGCGTCGGCATCGCCACGATGAAGTGGCGCGGGCAGTGTCACTTCGGCGTGGGGCTCGCCCTCGCGGAGATCGACGCCGCCTACGCGCTCGCCCGGTGCGAGCACGCGGAGGCCTTCCGCGACTTCTGCCGCCACGACGTCGTGGGCGAGGTCGCCCTCGTCGATCTCGAGGCCGCCGTCGCGTTCTGCGCCCGCGAGGAAGGGGACGTCCTGACCCGCAAGACCTGCTGGCACGGCATCGGCAAGTACCTCGCCCGCCGCGACCTCGACGAGGCCGTCGCGGCGTGCGCCCGCTCGACCCCCGAGTGGCGTGGCAATTGCCAACACGGCGTGGGGTGGGGCGCCGCCGAGCGCGACCCCGACGCCGCCCTCGCCGGCTGCGACCGCCAGGGGCCCCTCGCCGACAATTGCCGGCAGGGCGTCGCCCACCAGCTCAAACGTTTCGACCCCGCTCGCGCCGTCGCGCTCTGCGAGAGCATCGGCACGACCTCCATCCGCGAGCGCTGCCTCCAGTTCGTGAGACGCTGACCATGCTGACCTACCTGATCGCCGCCTTCTCGGGCCCCGCCGCCTCGTTCATGTACGCGCTGCTCGCGGTGCTCGCCTTCGCGATCGCCGTCGTCATCGAGCGGACGGTCGTGCTCGCCCGCTACCGCTGCGACGCCGCCGCGCTGCTCGCGAAGGTGGAGCCCGCCGCCCGCGAGGGGCGCGACGTCCAGTTGGGTGACACCCCGCTCGAGGAGGTGGTGGGGGCGGGCCTCGCCTTCCGCGACCCCGAGCTCGCCTGGGACGCGATGGCCGCCGCGGCCGTCGACGCCGAGCTCCGGATCCGCCGGCGGATCGCCTACCTCTCCACCGTCGCCTCCGTCGCGACGATGGTGGGCCTGTTCGGGACCGTGTACGGCCTCATCCTCGCGTTCGGGGCGCTCGGCGACGTCGCCGCGGCCGAGCGCGCCGCGCGCCTGTCGGAGGGGAGCTCCACGGCGATGGCGACGACCGCGTTCGGCCTGCTGGTCGCCATCCCCGCGCTCGCGGCCCACGCCGTCTTCGAGTCGATCGCCCGCGAGATGCTCGGCCAGATCGAGCGCGCGGCCGGGCGGGTGGCCCTCGCGCTGAAGGCGGCCCGGCGCGCATGAAGGCGCCGCGCACCCTCTTCGCGCGGGGTCCCGGCCCGGAGGCCGACGTCCGTCCGACCCTGCTCGGGATCGTGACGCTCATGTTCCTCCTGCTGTTCTTCCTGCTCACGACGTCCTCGGGCGAGCGCCTCGGCGTGGTGGACCTGCGGCTCGCCGCCGCCGGCGAGCTGGCGACGCTGCCGCACACCGGGCTCGTGAGCGACGTTCGCGTCACGCTGCGCGGCACCGACGCCACGCTGGAATTCGCGGTGCAGACCACGGACATCTCCGCGTCCTCCACCGCCGTCGAGCAGCGACGCGTCGACGTCCCCGCGCGCGAGGGCCGCGTCGACCTCGCCGCCCTGTCCGCCGCGGTGGAGCAGGTGCACGCCATCGACCCCGCCCAGACCCGCGTGACGCTCCTGCCGGACGACGCCGTGCCGGTCGACACGCTGTTCGGCGTGCTGGACGTCGTGCGCGGCCCGCCGGGCGCCCCCCTCTACCCGAGGATCACGCTGCGATGAGGCGCTTGTTCCGTCGGGAGGCACCCACGCTCGCACCGGGCCTCGACGTCGGCGCCCTCGCGCCGATGGTCGACATGATGACGCTCCTGCTGGTGTTCCTGCTGCGGACGTGGTCGCACGAGGCCGCGCCGCAGCCTCCCGACGACCGGCTCGAGCTCGCGACCACCGTGTCGGAGGACCCGCGCAAGCCGGCGACGGTGGTCCTCGTGTCGGCGGAGGCGGTCTACGTCGACGGCCACCGCGTGGTCGCCGTCGCCTACCTCCCCGACGAGATGCTGGTCCGCGAGCTCTACGACCCGCTCAACGCGGCGCGGACCAAACGCCGCGTCGAGGTCCACGCCGATCGCCGCGTCTCCTTCGGCGTCCTGAAGCGGATCCTCCACACCGCGCGCGCGGCGGGCTTCGAGGAGATCTCGCTGGTGGCGGCGAACGCCGCGTCGTTGTGAGGACGTCCGGGCACACCCCTTGCTACAATGGCCCGGCATGCTCCTCCTCCTCATCGGATGCTCCGAGTACGGCCTCGGCGGGCGAAAGGACGAGCCGCAGCTCGGCGAGCCCGACATCGTCGTCACGCCGGAGACGCTCACGTTCGACGCGACGGCCGTGGACTGCCCCCAGGAGCTGCCCGTCACCATCGAGAACGTCGGCGAGGCCACCCTCGAGGTGAGCGACGTGCTGGTGGAGGGCGACGCGCCCTTCACCGTCAGCGGCGGCGTCGGCGAGCTCGTCCCGGGCGCCTCCACCGTCGCCCTCGTCCGCTACGAGGCCGCGCGCGAGGGGCTCGCCGAGGCCGAGCTGGTGGTCGACTCCGACGATCCCGACGAGGACGAGGTCCGCGTGGGCCTCTCCGGCATGGCGGACGACGAGGTCACCGTCGACGACACCTGGGAACAGGATGCCCCACCCGTGGACGTGTTGTGGGTCATCGACAACTCGTCCTCCATGGGGCAGGAGCAGGCCCGCGTGATCGCGGAGATCTCCGCCTTCTTCACCTGGTTCGAGACTCTCGGGCTCGACTACCACATGGGCGTCGTCACCTCCGACGTGGTGACACCCACGATGCAGGGCCGGCTCCAGGGCTCGCCGGCGTACATCGAGCCCACCACGCCCGACGCGGAGGCGGAGCTCGCCGAGGCGCTGAACGTGGGCACGGACGACCAGGGCGACGAGAGCGGCCTCCACGCGGCGGAGCTCGCGTTGTCCGAGCCCGTCGTCTCCGCCGAGAACGCGGGGTTCCTGCGTACGGACGCGAACCTCGTCGTCATCTTCCTGTCCGACGAGCCCGAGCAGTCCGCCTATGACGCCCAGCACTACGTCGACTTCTTCGGCGCCGTGAAGGCCGACCCCGGGGACGTCGGCATCCACGCGATCGTGGGGGACCGCGAGGTGGGGTGCGCCAACGTCTGCGACGGCACGGACCAGACCGCGACCGCCGGGGACAAGTACATCGACGTCGTCGACGCGTTCGGCGGCGTGTTCGGGAGCATCTGCGAGTGCGACCTCTCGCCCGCCCTCGACGAGATCGGGCTGGAGAGCACGCTCTTCATCCGGACGTTCCCGCTCTCCCAGGTGCCTTCCGATCCCGCGCGCATCGTGGTCCGCGTCGACGGGGAGGGCACCGCGGCGTGGACGTGGGACGGAAACGCCAACGCGATCGTCTTCGACACGCCGCCCCTCGGCGGGCAGCTGGTGGAGGCGTCCTACCCGGTGCCGGCGACGTGCGCGGAGAGCGGCTGAACACCAAGGTTTGGGGCGTGATTATCTCCCCGGTGTAGGTGTCATGGCGTGTCACACGTGTGGCGCGCGGGGGGATCGCACATGCTTGTCCTGTGGCTGGCCGCTTGCCAGGACCACGAGTTGAGGCCCATCAAGGACGAGGTCACCCTCGGCGAGCCCCGGATCGCCGTCGAGCCCGCCTCCTTGAGCTTCGGGCCCGTCCGGACCGGGTGCGTGCAGGAGGCGGAGGTCCTCGTCACCAACGTGGGCGAAGGCCCGCTCGACGTGACCCGCGCCTTCTTCGAGGGCGACCCCGGCTTCACGGTGTCCGAGGTCGACCTGTCGCTCCCGCCCGGAGACTCCACCACGCTGCGGGTCCTCTACGAGGGGCCCGAGGGCGAGGCGGTCGCCGCGCTCGCCGTCGAGTCCGACGACCCGGTCGATCCGCTGGTCCGCGTGCCCGCGCGGGGCGTCGCGATGGACGGCGCGCTCCACAGCGACCTGTTCTACCAGGACCCCGACCCCATCGACGTGTTGTGGGTCATCGACAACTCGGGGTCGATGTGGGAGGAGCAGGAGCGCATCATCGCGGACGTCAACGCCTACCTGTCGCGCTTCTTCGCGTACGACCTCGACTTCCACATCGGCGTCGTGACCACCGACCCGGACGAGGACGGCCACCTGCGGGGCGACCCGCCCTACGTCACGGCGGAGATGCCGGACGCCGAAGAGGAGCTCGCGCGCGCGATCGAGGTCGGCAACGGCTTCACCGGGTACGAGCAGGGTCTCTACACCGCGGAGCTCGCCCTCTCCGAGCCCGCCCGCTCCGGGCACAACGCCGGATTCTACCGCGACGGCGCGCGCCTCGGCCTCGTGTTCGTCTCGGACGAGCCCGACTACTCGCTGCTCGACGCCCAACACTACGTCGACTTCTTCACCGACCTGAAGGGCGACCCGGCGAGGATCCTCGCGGCCGCCGTCGTGGGCGACCGCGGCGAGGGGTGCGAGTCCACCTGCGACGGCTCCGACCAGACGGCCCTGGGGGGCGACAAGTACCTCGACGTCGTCGAGGCCTTCGGCGGGTCCTCCACCAGCGTGTGCGACTGCGACCTCGGCCCGTTCCTCGACGCCATCGGGCTCGAGACCACGGACTACGCGCGCCGCTTCCCGCTCACCCATCTGCCACAGCTGGACGCGCAGATGGAGGTGTACGTCGACGGCGAGGCGACGCCCGAGGGGTGGATCTACGACACCTTCTCCAACGCCGTCCTGTTCGATCTGCCACCCGCGGCGGGGACCTGGGTCGAGGTGAAGTACCTGCTGCCCGTCAGCTGCGACGAGGCCGCCGCGCCGGGGTGAGCCCTCACCTCCCCAGCGCCGCCTCCAGCCGACCCAGCGCGTCGCGGAGCTGCTGCGGCGAGGCCGCGCCCACGCTCATCCGGAACCAACCCTCGTCGGCGTCGACGTCGAACGCCTGGAACGGGACGACGGCGACGCCGGCCCGCTGCAGGAGCCACTTCCGGATGTCCTCGTTGGTCCGCATCGGCGCGCCGTCGACGCCCGGCCGCCCGAAGAGGTCGAACCGGACGGAGAGGTAGATGGCGCCCTGCGGGACGAGGTGCTCGACCCCGAGGCGGGAGAGGCCGGCGTCGAGGATGGAGAGGCGCTCGTCGATCCCCGCGCGGAACTCGCCGAGGAACGCCGCGGACGCGGCGTCGTCGTCGAGGAGCGCGGCGGTGGCGGCCTGCTCGGGGCGCGGCGCCCACGCGCCGACGTGCTGGAGCAGCGTCTTCATGCGCTCGCAGAGCCGCGGCGGGAGGACCGCCCAGCCCACGCGCAGGCCGGTGGCGGCCCAGCACTTGGAGATGGCGTCGATGGTCACCACCCAGGGCGCGACCTCGGGCACGAGCGCGCAGGGGTGGGCGTGGCGCGCCTCGCCGAAGGTGAGCTGCCAGTACACCTGGTCCCACATCCACATCAGCGGCCGGACGCCTCGCGCCACGCGACGCTCGTTCTCCGCGACCACCACCCGCGCGATGTCGGCGAGCCTGTCGGGGTCGATGGCGGTGCCGGTGGGGTTGAGCGGCGAGTTCAGCGTGAAGAGCTGCGCGTCGCGCAGGAGCGGGGCGAGCCGCTCGGCCGTGGGGAAGAAGTTGTCCTCGGCGCGCGTGCGGACCGGCACCATCTTCGCCTCGGTCAGCTGCCCGTAGTACCCGTTGTTCCAGCTCGGCACACCGAAGACGAGCGTGTCGCCGCGCTCGAGGAAGAGGCGGTACGTCGCGTACATCACGGGGCGGGCGCCGCCGGCGACCACCACCCAGTCCGGCGAGACGTCGATCCCGAGGTGCCGCGCGTACCATCCGACGATCGCCTTGCGGAGCTCGGGGATGCCCTCCGACGGCGGGTAGTTCGTCTGGTAGCCGTCGTACGCCGCGACGGTCGCGTCGCGGAGCGCGCGCGGCACCGGGAACTGCCGGGCGTCGAAGTCGCCGACCGTGAGGTTGCAGATCGTGGCGCCCTGCGCCTGCAGCGCCCGGATCTCGGCGGCGATGCCGAGGATCAGCGACCCCGTCATGCCGCGGGCGTTGTCGGTGAGCGCGCGCGCGCCGGCGTCGGCGAGCGAGGCGGGGACGAAGTCGGCGAGGCGGGTCATGGCGCGCCGCGCTTATCACGCTCAAGTCCGCGCGCGGCCCGCCGACAGGGAGGGCGAGACCGAGGCTCCCATGACCCTGATCCTCTTCGCCCTGCCCGCCTTCGCCGGCACGACCCGCCTGTGCGCCGCCACCGAGGCCGACGCCGCCGCGCACGGCAACTGGCGCGTCCTCGCCCGCGACGACCGCGACGAGGCCCGCGACGGCGAGGACGGCACCAGCGCCGCCGGCGCCGACGTCGAGGTCCACTTCGGCGACACCATGTTCGCCGACCTGTGCCCCACCGACGATCCGATGGGCGGACTGTTGCTCGCGAGCCGCGGCGAGATGCTCGAGGTGAGCCTCCCCGGCGCGGGCGGCGGGCGGCAGGAGTGCATCACGAAGGCGTGGGCCATCGGCGCGGGGACGGCCTCGGGCGACGCGGCCGTGCACCCCCGGCTCGTGCGCGCCGAGGCGAGCGGCCGCGCGGACATGGTCGTCGACGCCGGCAACAGCGCGCAGATGGAGGCCGACGCCGGCGGCGGCGGGCGCTTCGTCGGCGAGTGGTCGTGGCGTGTCGCGGGCCCCAACACGCAGGTGCAGGGCTCCGTCCACGTCGACGCCGACGAGGCCTACGCGGGCGCGTTCGTCGAGGTGCCCGGGCTCGTGCAGGCCCGCGCCTGGGGCGGGCGCGTCGAGGGCTGGGCCCGCCGCGGCGGCGAGTGGACGCGGATCGAAGGCGCCGCCCCGATGGACGTCACGTTCGACGCCGTGCTGCAGGGAACGCGCGGCGTTGTGTGCGCGCGAGGCGCCGCGTCCGTCGGCGCCCTCACCGACCGCGCCGCCGGCGGCTTCGAGGCCGAGAGCGCCCTCGACCTCGCCATCGACGCCACCGCGACCGACCGGGCGCCCACCTGGCTGAACGGCGGCGGGCCGGAGTTCGGGCCGTGCGGGTGTCAGTGAAAGGCAGGCTTCGGGCTTCGGGCTTCGGGCTTCGGGCTAAGTGGCCGGCATGCGCCTCCTCCTCGCGATCGCCCTCGCCGCGGACCTCGTGCAGCTCGCTCCCGCAGACCTGCGATGGGGGCCGAGCCCGCCGTCCGTGCCACCCGGCGCGAAGGCCGCCGTGCTCGAGGGCGATCCGAAGGCCGCCGGGACGTTCACGATGCGGATGGAGCTGCCGCCCGGCTACCGCGTTCCGCAGCACACCCACGCCGCGGACGAGCGCGTCACGGTCCTCGCGGGGAGCGTGACGGTCACGCTGGAACGAGGCGCGAGCAAGACCTTTCCCGCCGGCAGCTTCTACCTGACGCCCACGCCCGTGAAGCACACGGTCTCCACCGACTCCGGCGCCACCATCCAGATCACGGGGATGGGCCCCTGGAGCATCGAGTACGTCGACCCGAAGGATGACCCCCGGAAGAAGTAGCCTGAAGCCCGAAGCCTGAAGCCCGAAGCCTCAGATCTCCACACACCACACCCTCCCCTTCCCCCCGATCCACAGCTCCCGCCCCGTCGCCGCGAGGCACCAGGGGCGCTCGAGCGCGACGGGCACCTCGCGCAGCGCGGCGCCCTCGCCGACGTGGAGCCTGCCCTCGGCGAGCGCCCACAGGCGACCGCGCGGGTCGACGGCGAACGCGGTGGGCTCGGGCTCGACGCGCGACCACGCCACGCCGTCGAACGTGTGGCAGGCGCCGTCGGCGGCCACCCAGAGCCGCCCGTCCGCCCACGCGAGGTGCCGGACGGGGCGCGGGCCGAACGCGCGGAGGAGCCCGCCGTCGACGACGTGCAGCTCGCCCTTGCGTGTGCCCGCGAACACGACGCCCGCGGGGTCGGCCGCGAGCGAGAGCGCGTCGCGGGGCCCCACGCCGCCGTGCAGCCCGGTGCGGAAGCCGCGGTAGAGGCGGTCGCCCGTCGACAACACGCACGCGAGCTCGTCGTACCCGCCCTCGTCGTCCGCGCCGTACTTCTCGGAGGTCACGCGCTCGCGGAGGTCCCAGGCGTAGAGCGTCTGGGTCGTGCCGACGACGAGCCGCCCCTCGTGGAGCGCCATGCACTCCACGCGCCGGGCCTCGCGCCGCGCGCCGCCGGGCCACGGGAACGGCTCGAACACGCCGCGCCGGCGGAGCGTGAGCCCGTAGTCGCTGCCGAGCGCCACGCCGCCCGGCACGGCGAGCGCGCAGCGCACCGTCGCGACGTCGGCGTCGCCGATCTCGGCGGTGGTCCACGTCTCCACGCGGCCCACCTGCGCCGGCGGCGGATCGGTGCGGGGCCAGCGCAGCGCCTCGCGGGCGACCGGGAGCGCGCGCACCTTCGGCCCCGGCGGCGCCCACGCGAAGAGCCCGTGCAGCTCGGGCACCTCCCCCGCGGCGACGAGCGCGGCGTTGGCGGCGTCGGCGTCGAGGGGCTCGCCGTCCTGTCCCTCGACCCGCGCGTCGGGATCGGCGGCGAGGGCCTCGCGGAGGTGGAAGGGGTCGGGGAGGCCGAGCTTCGCGGCGACGCGGGCGCGCGCGAGCCCGAGGGCCTCGCGGTCCAGCCGGGCGAGCACGTCGCCCGCGCGTCCCGACGGCACGTGGAAGCGCGTCGCGACCTCGCGATCGCCGACGCGGGCCATCAGGGGGTCGTGCCGCCGGTGGTGCCGGTGTCCTCGGGGGGCACGTAGCCCACCGGCCACGCGGTGAGCACGACGTCGAGATCGATGTTCTCGGGGTCGTTCGTGTGGAGCCGCAGCACGCCCTCGGCGGGCTCGTCGGTCGGGAGCGTGGCGGCGATGGTGATCGGGGCCGTCTGGCCGGGGGCGAGCTCGGCGCCCTCGAGGTCCTCGTCGGCGGTCGTGTAGAAGACCGAGCCGCCCGAGACGATGCCCGCCGTGTAGATGAGCAGGTTCGCGTCGCCCGTGCTGGTCACCGTCAGCGAGCCGCTCTTCGCGTAGCCGACGTCGCAGTCCTCGATGAGCAACTCGGCCGGCGAGACCTCGATCCCGCCGCTGCCGTCGACCACCTCCTGGTCCTGGGGCGTCGTGCCGACGCCCGTGTCCGTGGCGCACGCGATCAGGGTCCAGAGCATGCCGTCCTCCGCGCGCGCAGTGTATCAGGGCCTCATGCGCGTCCGCGTCCGCGTCGAGGTGCCCCGGTTCGGCTTCGTGAAGCGAGGGGCCGGGCGCGTGGAGTACGTGTCGCCGATCCCGTGTCCGTTCAACTACGGGTGTGTGCCGGGCGAGCTCGCCCCGGACGGCGACGAGGTGGACGCCATCGTGCTCGGCCCCCGCCTGCGCGCCGGCGAGGAGGTCGAGCGCGAGGTGGTCGCCCGGGTCCGCTTCGTGGACGACGGCGTGCCCGACGACAAGCTCGTGTGCGGGCCGTTGCGCCGCGGCGACCGCGTCGCGCTCGTGGTGTTCTTCCGCGCGTACGCGCCCGTGCGCTCGCTCCTGAACCGGCTGAAGGGGCGCCGGGGGCGCACGGCGTTTCTGGGCCTCGCGTAGACTCGCGCGGGTGAGCCGCGTCAACGCCGCCCTGCTCGCCGCGCTGGTGATGTGGGTCAACGCCCCGCTCTTGCGCGAGGGCGGGCTGCTCGGCGCCCCGGGGACCGACGCCCCGCGGGCCGCGTGGGGCCTCGCCGTGACGGCGGACGCGCTGCCGGGCCTCCCCTTCTGGACCGACCACGTCGGGTTCCCCGTCGGCGTCAAGCTCCTCGCGCTCCCGATGGTGTCGAACGTCTGGGGCTGGCCGCTCCACGCCGCGCTGGGGCCCGTGCTCGGCTACGACGCATGGATCCTCGCGCTCACCTGGGCCGCGGGGCTCGCCGCCGCGCTGCTCGTCGAGGAGGTGTCCGGGAGCGCGGCCGCGGGGCTCCTCGCGGGCGCCCTCCTCGTGGTGCAGCCGATGCTCTGTCTCGCGATCAGCGACGGCACGCCGGAGCTCGTCGCCTTCTGGGGCGTGCCGGCGACGCTGCTCGCGCTCTGGCGAGCCCGCCGCGCGGCGGGCCTCGGCTGGCCGATCGCCGCGGGGCTCCTCGGCGGCGCGACGGCCCTGGACAGCCCGTACCACGCCGTGTTCACGCTGCCGTTCGTGCCCGTCGCCGTCTGGGGCACGCGCCCCCGCAACCTCGTCGCCACCGCGCTCGCCGCGGGGCTCGCCGGCGCGATGATCGTCGTCGCGTACTGGGGGCTGCCGCTCTCGGCGAGCGACGAGAACCGCGCCACCAACAGCACGCTCGTGCGGGTGTGGTGGCAGTGGGAGCACGGGACGAACAAGCGCCCGTGGGACTTCACGCTGGGGCCGGGCTTCATCCCGGTCGCGACGATCGCCGGCGCGCTCGGGCTCGCGGCGCTGCGGCCGCTCAAGGCGCTCCCCTGGGTGCTCGTGGCGGCGGCGTGCCTCGCGCTCTCGCTCGGGCCCGCGCGCGACAACGTGGAGCAGCTCGCGTGGCTCG
>JBMOQZ010000278.1:0-10233 GCA_049322475.1 Myxococcota bacterium
GACGCCGACACGGACACCGACAGCGACACGGACACCGACACGGACACCGACACCGACACCGACACCGACACGGGTCCGGTCGACCTCGACGGCGACGGCTACACGAGCGACGTCGACTGCGGCGAGCACAACGTGGCGACCTACCCCGGCGCGCCGGAGCGCCCGGTCGACCGCACCGACAACGACTGCGACGGCCTCGTCGACGAGGGCACCGCGACCGGCGACGACGACGGCGACGGCTTCGACCTGCTCGCCGGCGACTGCGACGACCGCACGACGTGGGACACGACCCAGGAGGGCCGGCCCTCCCCGGCCGAGCGTTACCCCGGCGCGCCCGACGACGATCGCACCGGGGTGGACGCCGACTGCGACGGCCTGCCCGACAACCCGGGCCTCCGCGACATGGACGGCGACGGCCACATGGACAACGTCGACGACTGCGACGACCTCGATCCCACCGTCTACGGCGGCGCGGACGACCCCGCCGACGCGATGGACAACGACTGCGACGGCGACGTCGACGAAGAGGCGCTGAACGCCGACAACGACGGCGACGGCTACGGCATCGCCCAGGGCGACTGCGACGACGCCGACGCGGCGGTGAACAGCGAGGCGATCGACGTCGCCGACGACTTCGTGGACCAGGACTGCTCGGGCGAGGACGACTTCGACGTCGACCGCGACGGCGACCCCTCCTCGGTGAGCGGGGGCGAGGACTGCGACGATCTCAACGCGAACGTGAGCTCGCTCGAGGCCGAGCACTGCGGCGACGAGATCGACAACAATTGCGAGGGGACCGTCGACGAGGCCTGCGACGAGGGGGGCGGGATCACCAAGTCGGGCGGGTGCGGGTGCACCGCCGGCGGGATCGACGCGGTCGCGTTCGCCGCCGCGCTCGCGGCCCTCGGCGTTGCGCGTCGCCGCCGCTCGAATTTCGGTGACGACTCTTGACGCTGTAGGGGCGCCCGTGCATAGTGGCGAGCGCTGCGCCGTGCCCGTGAAGAACAGGCTACCGCGCAGGACGGCGCCCGGGCCGACTCCCGGGCAGCTCACCGCAAGAGGAGATCTCCCAATGTTCAAGCCCGCGATCGTGTTCGCCTTCCTCGCCGCCCTCGCCGGTGGCCTCGTCGCTTGCTCCGGTGGCAGCGACGACAACGCCTGCAACGCCTGCGCGGCCGAGTAAGGCTCACGCACGGAGCCCCCGGGCGCCGCGAGGCGCTCGGGGGTTCGCTTTTTTGGGATAGACGGGCGCGGCATGACCACAGCGGAGCGCGCGACGTGGGGCGCCTGCGCCGGGCTCCTCGCCTTCATCGGGAGCTTCGCGTGGGACCGGTGGGGACCCGCCCCCGCTCGCGACGGCGAAGCGCCCGAGACGGCCCACGCCGCCGCGCTCGCCGTCGAGCGCGAGCCGCTCGCGTGGGTGGAGGCGTGGTTCGCGAAGGACCTCCCCCCGATGGGGCCCGCGCCCGCGGCGTGGACGCCGCTCGAGGCCGACCTCGACCCCGCCGCGTGCGGCGCCTGCCACGTCCAGCAGTACCTCGACTGGAAGGAGAGCTGGCACGCGCTCGCGATGGGGCCCGGCACGATGGGCCAGCTCGTCGCCTGGGACGGCGAGGACGACGAGATGGTCGCGAAGTGCCAGCGCTGCCACGCGCCCCTCGCCGAGCAACACCCGGCGAGCCCCGCCTTCGTGCCCGCGCTGCGCGACGACGGGCTGACGTGCGCGGGCTGCCACGTGCGCGCGTGGACCCGCCACGGCCCCCCGAAGGACGGGCCCCCGATGGACGGCGCGCCGCACGGCGGCTTCGTCGCGCGCGAGGAGTTCCGCGACGGGCGGTTCTGCGAGGCGTGCCACGACTTCGAGACCGACAAGAGCAGCCTCTACGGCAAGAAGGTGCAGGAGACCTGGCTCGAGTGGCGCGCGAGCCGCTACGCCGCCAAGGGCGTCACCTGTCAGGACTGCCACATGCCCGAGGGGCGCCACACCTGGAAGGGCGTCCACGACCCCGAGACGGTGCGGCGCGGGCTACGCGCGGAGGCCCGGTTCGACGGGCTCGCCGGCGAGGTCCGCGTCACGAACGTGGGCGCGGGCCACCGCCTCCCCACCTACTCCACGCCGGAGATCGTGGTCTACGTCGACCAGCTCGACGCGGCGGGCCGGCCCCTCGGCGCGACGCGGCGCGTGGGGGTGATCGGGCGGCGCCTCTCCGTGGACGCGAAGACCGAGGTGTTCGACACGCGGCTCCTGCCCGACGAGACGTACACGTTGCGCTACGACGTGCCCGCCGCGAAGGGCGCCGTCGCCGTCCGCGCGCGCGTGGAGTGCTGGCCCGACGAGGCCTACCGCCGCTTCTACGAGCACAAGCTCGCCGACCCCGACTGGAACCCCGACGGCCGCGCGCAGATCGAGCAGGCGCTCCTCGCCAGCATCGCGTCGCGCTTCGTGGTGTGGGAGGAGACCCTCGCCGTCGCGGGCGTGGCGCGGGATTAGCGGCGGCGCCGGACGGGCACCGGCACCGGCGCCATCGGCGGGTGCAGGAGCGGCGCGATCCAGTCCGCGAACTTCTCGCGGAGCTCGTCGAACCATCCGGGCGGATCCGGCTTCTTCGCCGCCTGCTCGGGGGGCCCTTCGTCTCGGCGGTTGTCGCTCATCGGACCTCCGGGTTCCCGCGCGGTCGCACATCAACTATAGCTGGCCCGTGCGCGCATTCCAAAAGCATGCCGGCCCAACAAGGCGCGACGGGGTCCGGATCTTCCCCTGGCCCGCTTGATCGGCGCGCCCGCGCGCGTGTCGATCGCGGCGCTCGCGGCGGTCGTCGCGTACCTCGCGCTCGCCGCGTGTTGCGCAGCGTCCGTGGGGATCGTGGGCGAGGTGGCGATCGGCTGGGCCCTGCCCGAGCCGCCGCGCGTGCTCGCCTCGCTCGACCCGCCGGGCGACGGGGTGGCGCGCGCGGGACCTTTCGAGGCGCGCGTCACCCGGCCCACCGCGTCGCTGGTCGTGGGCGGCGCGCGCCTCCCGCTGGCGGTGAACGCGTACACCGGCGGTCCGCCCGACTGGCCGGCGCGCGCGGCGCGGGCGATCACCGGGCGCGTCGGCGCCGGGCAGGCCGTGAACGTGGGCCTCGGGGCGCTGCTCCTCCTGCTGGCGCACCGCTTCCTGCGCTTCTACGGCTCGCCGATCGCCGCGGGCGCGGCCGCGCTCGTGCTCGCGACGGACTGGTGCTTCGTGTTCTACCGGAAGGTGCTCGGCGGCACCGAGGTGCTGCTGCAGGCGGCGGCGCTCCTCGTCCTGTGGTCGTTGTGGAGCCGGCGGTGGCGCGGCGGCGTCCACGGCACCGTCGCCATCGCGGTGGGCGTGGGCCTCGGGCTCCTCGCGAAGGCCACGTTCGCCTGCACCCTCGCCGCCTTCGCCGTCGCGGTGCTCGCGACGCGGTGGGACCACCCCGACGTGAAGCCCCCGGTGGGCGTGCGCGCGAGCGTGCTCGTCGGCATCCCCGCGGTGTGCCTCGCCCCGCTCGCCGCCGCGTGGGCGCTGCACGCGGCGCTGCCGCTGCCGGCGATCCCCTCCCACGACTCGATCGCGCTCCAGCTCGGGCGGCTCGGCACCTCGGGCGGGCGCGAGACGGCGTGGAACCTCGCGTGTTTCCTCGGCGACCCCCGGGCCTCGCTGGCGGCCGCGTGGGGCACGGTCGCGCTCCCGCCCGTCTCGCCCCTGCGCGCGATCGGGTTCGGCGTGCTCGTCGCCGGCACGGCGCTCGAGTGGCGCACGCGCACGAAGAGCCCGGCGGCGGGGCTCCTGCGCTTCCTGTCGATCTTCGTGCCCGCGCAGATCGCGATGCTGTTCGCGGCGAACCGCGACCTGCACCACCTCGCCCAGGCGACGACCCCGCTCGCGCTCTGGATGGGCCTCGCGGTCGACCGCCTCGCCGGCGAGCTGGCCCCGCCGCGCTCGTGGCGGCGCGCGCTCGCTGCGGGCGTGCTCGTCCTCCCGATGGCGATCGCCGGCGTCCGGCAGCTCGCCGGGACCGACGCCGTCGTCGCCACGGCCCGCGCGCGCACCTTCACCGAGGACGGCCAGGCCGCGCTGGTGGGGGCGCTGCGCGGCGCCGGGGTCGAGCGCCTCGTCACGAGCGACTACGAGGTCTACGGCATGCTGGAGGCGCGCGCGCCGGAGATCGCCGTCGTGCACACCTGGCCGGCGATCGCCGCGAAGGCCGCCCGCGCCGACGTCCTGCGCGCGGCGCGCGGCGGGCACTACCTCTCCGTGCGGCCCAGCGCGCCGATGATCTACGACTGGGCCCCCGCCGAGGCCGACGTCCGCAGGGTGGCCGCCGAGGCCGGCGTCACCGTCACGCTCGAGGCCTCGCTCTCGGACGGCCAGAAGGCGTGGGCCACGGTCTGGCGCGTGGAGTGACTCAGCGCGCCGCGACGCGCCCGTCGAGCTGCGCGTCGAGCTCGCCCATCGCCTGCTGGAAGCCGGGCATCGCGTCCGCCGGGAGCTGGCGGCGCAGGGTGCCGTGGTAGGCGATGGGGTCCACCGTCGAGCTGCCGCGCTCGAGCTGGTAGTGGAGGTGGGGCCCGGTCGAGTGGCCGGTGTTGCCGGACTTCCCGACCGCGGTGCCTGCGGTGACGGTCTGCCCCTCCTTCACGAAGTTCTCGTTGAGGTGGAGGAACTTGGCGAGCACGCCGTCGCCGAACTGCACCTCGACGCAGTTGCCGTTCGCGGCGTGGTTCCAGTTCGTCCGCGTGACGCGGCCGGCGCGCGGCGTCGTCACGTCCGTGCCGATCGGGGTCTTGAAGTCCATGCCCTTGTGGGTGGGGCGGTCCTTCAGGAGCGAGGTGATCTGCTCGTACTCGGCGAGCGGGCCGTCGATGAGGCGGCGGGGGACCTCCTCGCCGTCGACCGACCAGTAGCTGGCGAAGCGGTCGCCCGGGGCCTGGTAGCGGTAGGCCGCGTACACCTTCTCGCCAGGCGAGCCGGGCTGGCTGCGGAGGCGGGCGGCGAGCACGAGGGGCTCGGCGTTGTCGGGCTGCTCGTAGAGCACCTCGACGACGTCGCCCTTGTGGAGGTCGCGCCGCAGGTCGAGGTCCCACGCGAACAGCCGCGAGTACACGGCGGACAGCGCCGCGGGGTTGGTGCCCTCCGCGCCCTGGAACGTCGCCGAGAGCGAGCTCGACACGACCCCGGTGAACACCATCGTGCCGGCCGCGACGGCCACGCCCTTCGGCTCGGGCAGGGGCGCCACGAGCTCGGGGGGGACGGCGGGGTTCGAGATCGTCGTCTCCTCGCCGATGGGCTGGATGGTCGCCGGGGCCGACGGCATCGCCGCGGGCTCCGCCTCCGTCGCGTCGTCGCCGTGGTAGCGCAGGGCGAGCCCGAGGTTCAACACGATGCTGGTCCCCAACAGGCCGTAGAGGAGCCAGGGCTTGCCGCCGGGGGGGAAGCGCAGCGCGTCGGGGATCATCGGGGGGGCCTCCGGGAGGGAAACGAACGAGGGTCTCGGGAGCGTCCCACGGCGTCTATCGACGTGTCAAGAGATCCGCTAGGAGAACACACTAGAAGACGGCGGCCCGCCCGGGCGCCGCGTTAGGAAACGGGCCATGAAGCCCTTCCTCCCCGCGGTCGCCGCGCTGGTCGTCGGGATCCTGCTCGGCGCGTGGCAGCCCCGCGGCGAGCTGCTCGCCCTGCGCGCGGAGGCGGACACGCTGCGGGCGAAGGCCGAGCGGCCGTGCCGCGGGCGCGCCGCCGAGAGCATCCGGACCATCCTGCGCGCCGAGCCCCCCGACGCGCCCGAACCCGACGACGGCGAGGCCCCCGCCGCGCCCGCGACGCCTCCGCCCGCCGAAGACGGTGCGCGGATCGAGATCGGCGGCGAGGCCCTCCCCGTCGAGGACGCCGAGGAAGTGAAGGACCAGATGGCCGCCGCGCTCGACGCCCGCCGCGCGCAGGCGCTCGCCGCGCTCGCCGAGCAGGCGGACCTCGACGAGGCCGAGATCGCCGGCATCGACGCGGTGATGGACGACATGAACCGCCAGCTCGAGGTCGAGGTCGACCGCTTCGTGGAAGAGGCCGTCGCCCGCGGCGACGTCGACCGCCGCGACATCATGGACTTCGCCGCCGAGTCGCTCGACATCGTGATCGCCACCGACGACCGCCTCCGCGAGGCCCTCGGCGACGAGGTCTACGCGGAGGTCGACGACAGCGCGCTCGACCCCCTCTCCTACCTCTCGGGCGACACGCTCGACTCGCTGACGCGGCTGCAGGACGTGCCCGGGCTCGACGATTGAGCCGCTTCCTCCTCGACGTCGTCTGGGTCGCCGTCTACGAGCTCGGCGAGGCCGTGCGCACCCGCCTCTTCCAGCTCGTGCTGCTCGCGTACGCCGGCGGGGTCGCCGTCGCGACGTGGCTCTTCACCGAGATCCTCCGGCACATGGAGGAGCCCCTCGCGGAGAGCATGGGCGTGCCGCCCACGAAGCGGCCCGGCGCGATGATGAACACGCTGCTCGAGCGCGGGAAGCTCGACGAGCTGCTCGAGCCCGTCACGGGCGCCGACGGCGTCGCGCACCTGCTCGACGAGCCGGTGCTCGCGCTCTGGACCGGCGCCGTGGCGATGGCGCTCCTGCCGATGGTGTTGCTGTTCTCGGCGTCCGGCTCCGTCGCGGGCGAGGTCCGCACGCGCAGCATCCGGTACCTGCTCTGCCGCACGGGGCGGCTCCAGATCGGCCTCGGGAAGCTCGCCGGGCAGCTGCTCCTCGCGCTCGTCGCCGCGGTCCTCGGCTCGATCGTGGCGTGGGGGATGGGCATGACGCTCATGGTCGGGAACCCGCCGATCGAGCTCGCCGCCGCCCTCGTCTCCCGCACCGGGCGCGCGTGCGTCTACGCGTTGCCGTTCGCCGGGCTGGGGCTCGCCGTCTCGCAGGTCGTGCCCTCGCCCAACGGCGCGCGCGCGCTCGCCGTGATGGTCTTCGGCCTCATGAGCTGGGCGACGGCGTGGCTGGGCGACCACGTCGGCCCCGACACGGCGGGCCGGCTCGCCGACCTCGCCATGCTCTTCTACGCGCCCGCGACGTGGGACGACTTCTGGAGCGCCGAGCCCGGCACGGTCGGGATCGCCGCGGCGCAGTGCGTCGTGTTGTCGGTCGTGTACTACGCGGCCGGGCACGGGGTGTTCGCGAGGCGGGACCTGTGAGCGCGGCGCTCGCCTGCCGGGGCCTGAAGAAGCGGTACCGCAAGGCGGTCGCGCTGGATGGCCTCGATCTGGAGGTCCCGGCCGGGGCCATCTGCGGGCTGATCGGTCCGAACGGCGCCGGCAAGACGACGGCGATGTCGGTGTTCGCCGGGTTCGTGAAGCCCGACGAGGGCACGGTCGACCTGCTCGGGACGGGCCCCTTCGACCCGGCGAGGCACCGCGGGCGCGTGGGCATCCTGCCGCAGGACGCGGAGCTCCCGCCCGCGTCGACGCCCCGGCAGCTCCTCCACGTGTGGGCGCGGCTTCAGGGGATGGACGCGGGCGGCGCCGCGCGGGCGATCGCCGCGGTGCTCGACGACGTGTTGCTCGCGGACCGGGCGGACGCGCGGATCGGCACGCTCTCGCACGGCATGCGCCGCCGCCTCACCGTCGCGAGCGCGCTCCTCGGCGAGCCCGAGCTGATCATGCTCGACGAGCCCACCTCCGGGCTCGACCCCGCGCAGGCCCGGCACCTCCGCGACCGCATCGCCGGGCTGCGCGGCCGCGCCACGGTGCTGGTGAGCTCGCACAACCTCGCGGAGCTCGAGACCCTCTGCGACCACGTCGTGTTCATCGACAAGGGGCGCTGCACGCGCGCCGGCCCGCTCGCGACGGTCACGGGGCGGGACCGCGAGGTGCACGTCCGGCTCGCGCCGCCGCTGCCCCCCGGGCGCGAGGAGGTCGTTACCTTGCGCGTCGCGGAGGGGGAGAACGTGGAGGCGGCGACGACGCGGCTCCTGGGCGAGCTCCTCGGCGAGGGCGCGCTGATCGCCGAGGTGCGGCGCGGGTCCTCGCTCGAGCGGAGCTTCCTCGGGGGGCGCGGATGATCCTCCTGCTCCTCCTCGGCGCCTCGCCCGCGGACCTCGCCCCCGGCGCGCCCGAGCTGCTCGAGGCGGAGGGGCGGCTGCGCGCGCTGCTCGTGACGGCCGAGGCGGTCGGCGCGGCGACGGCGCGCCTGCAGGTCGCGTGGACCACCCTGCCCCCGCCGCCGAAGGATCCGTGCGCGGACGCCGCGCGCCTCGAGGTCGGCTGGCGCATCGAGCGCTTCGGCGCGGCGTGGCGCGAGGCGGCCCAGGCCGTGCGCGCGCAGGCCGACCGCGTGCGGCGCGTCCGGGGCGCGCCGACCGTCTCGCCGCTGGTGGACGCCGACTGGGGCAAGGCGCTCGACGCGCTCGACGCCGCCGCCGCGCGCGAGGGGCGCGCCTTCGTCGAGGCCAGCGCGTGGCAGGTCGCGTACGTGCGCCCCGTGCTCGGCGCCTGCGTGGTCGCCGAGCCCGCGCCGGCCCCGGGCGTGCCGATGCTGACGGCGCCCGTCCGCGGCGAGGACGCGCCCCCGGTGGCGGTCCTCGCGCTGGGCGACGGCTGGGTGTGCCCCGCGAAGGTGCGCGCGGACGACGCGGTCGTGCTCGTCGAGGGCGGCCGCGCCTGCTGGTCCGCGAGCGAGACGTGCGGGTGCACGCCGGAGCGGGTGGAGCCCGGGGCCGTGGTGGGGCCGGGGTCGTAGCGCGGCGATCGGCTATCCTCGCCCGCATGCGGCTCGCCCGCCGGCTCGCCCTCTTCGTCGTCGGGACGCTCGCGAGCCTCGCCGGCGCGGAGGTCGCCGCCCGCGGGCTCTGGCCCGACGACGGCTCGCTCGCGCCGGGCACGCTCGACGCGCGCACGCAGAGCTGCGCCCAGCGGCACCCCACGCGCGGCTGGATCGTCGCGGGCCGCTGCGGGCGCGACGACCGCGGGCTCCTGACCGGCGCGCCCACCGGCGGTCGACGGCTCCTGCTCGTCGGCGACAGCGTCGCGGAGGGCGAGTGGGCGAACGCGCTCGCGCGCAGGCTCGGCGTCACGCTGCTCAACGCCGCGACCTCCGGCTACAACACCTGCCAGGAGGCCGTGGCGCTCGCCGAGCTCGTCGCGTCCGAGCGCCCCGACGCCGTGCTGCTGCAGACCTGCCCGAACGACCACGTCGGCTCCGCGGTGGTGTTGCCCGACGGCGCGTGGTCGTCGGTCGCGTGGGACGGGGGGTGGCGCCGCGTCCCGACGCTCGCGTTGCGCTCCCGGCTCGTGCAGATCGCGATCGTGGCGCGCTCGACGGCGACCCAGGCGGGCGAGCTCGGCGATCGCGTCGCCCGCTGCGCCCGCGCGGCGGTCGCGGCCGCCTACGGCGTGCCGATGGCGGTGCTCCACTTCCCCGCGCTCGTCGACCCCGACGAGACCGACGCCCGACTCGTCGCGCTGCGCGCGGAGGAGGCGCGCATGCGGGAGGTGTGGGCCCCGATCGACGTCGCGCAGGTCGACGGGCGCGCGGCGCTCGCCGGGCTCGGGCCGCTCGCGAGGCTCACCGAGTCCGACGCCGACCGCATCCACCCCCGGCGCGACCTCGGGCCCCGGATCGGCGACGCGCTCGCCGGCCCGGTCGCCGAGGCGCTGGGCCGGTGATCCTCCTCGCGAGCGCGCTGCTCCTGCGGGCGCTGCCGCGCGCGGCCCCGGCGGAGGGCTGGTCGTGGCGCGCGGACCTGCCGCTGGCGCTGGCGAGCGGAGGGCTCGCGGCGTGGCTCGCCGGCTTCGTCACGTACGCGTCGAACTTCGCCGGCGTGCCCGTCGACAGCTCCGACCACGACCAGTACTGCGTGGTGGTGCGCCACCTGCACGACGGGGTGCTGCGCGACGCGGCGGGCGGGCAACGCTCGGGCGTGGCGGCGATGCTCGCCGGCTGGCTGTCGCACGCGACGGGCCCGTACGACGCGCTCGCGCTGGCCGCGTTGATCTCGTTCGGCGCGATGTCGGCGGCCACGTACGTCTGGGCGCGCGCGTTCGGCGGGCGCGTCGCGGGCGTGGCGGCCGCGCTCGCCTGCGCGGGCGTGGAGCTCGTCGCGACGCTCCCGCGCAACCTCACGCTCTACCCGGAGATCGACGCCGCCACGGTGCTCGCCGCCGCGGGGGCCGCGTGGGCGCTCGCCCGCGGGGGGCTCGGGAGCTTCGCGTTCGCGGGGGCGGCCGTCGGGCTCGTGCT
>JBMOQZ010000279.1:0-10145 GCA_049322475.1 Myxococcota bacterium
ACGGCGTAGCCGTCGCCGTCCTGATCGTCGTCGTTGCCGTCGCAGTCGTCGTCGACGCCGTCGTACCAGACCTCGGTCGCGACGGGGTTGACCGCGGGGTCGCCGTCGTCGCAGTCGTCGGCCACCGCGAAGCCGTCGCCGTCCCGATCGTCGTCGTTGCCGTCGCAGTCGTCGTCGACGCCGTCGTACCAGGTCTCGGTCGCGTCGGGGTTCACCGCGGCGTCGGCGTCGTCGCAGTCGCCGTCGACCTCGGTGAAGCCGTCGCCGTCGTCGTCGACGAGCACGGTGCCGTCGTCGACCGTGCCGTTGCAGTCGTCGTCGTCGCCGTCGAGCTCCTCGGGGGCGCCCGGGTAGATCGTGGCGTCGCCGTCGTCGCAGTCGCCGTCGCAGTCCTCGACGCCGTCGCCGTCCTCGTCGGCGCAGCGGTCCACCAGGATGGAGGCGCCGCACACGTCGACGAGCCCCTGCGGGTCGGTGACGGTGAGCGTGAGGAGGTGGTCGCCGCTCTGGAGCGCGAGGTCGGGAATCTCGATCGCGCCGGTCGAGTCGGGCGAGCCGGACCAGAGCTCGCCGGCGAGATCGCTGGCGAGCACGGCGGAGAGCTCGGCGCTGTCGACGTCCGGGTCGGTGGCGTAGCCGGTGAAGGGGATGGCGACGTCGCCGCCGAAGGCCTCGCCGTCGGTGGGCTCGAGGATGTCGCAGCTGGGGGCGCCGTTGCTGTAGGGGACGATGTGGACGGTGTCCTCGGCGGTCTGGCCGGACGTGTCCTCCGCGGTGAGCGAGAGCGTGTGGTCGGTGCCGGAGAGCGGGAGCTCGAGGCCCACGTTGCCGCCGTCGCACTCGACCGCGCCGCCGTCGTCGCTCGTCCACACCACGCCGTCCACGCTCGACTGGAGCGTGAGGCGAAGCTCGGACAGCTCGTCCTCGTCGGCGACCTGCGCGCAGAACACGAGCATCTCGGAGGGGTCGAACGCGCCGTCCTCGATGGGGGTGACGATGTCGACGGTGGGCGGGCGATCGGCCTTGCCGAGGGTGTTGTCGGTGCAGGCGAGGAGGAGGAGGAGCGTCATGGCTTCTTCCAGCGTTCGAGGAAGTCGACCAGCACGTGGCCGAAGGCGGGGAGGTCGCTCGCGGCGGTGATCACGTTCCCGTCGACGACGACGGGCGAGGCGATCCAGTCGGCGCCGGCGTGGACCAGGTCGTCGCGGATGCCCTCCGCGGAGGTGGCGCGGCGGCCGCGCAGGAGCCCGGCGGAGACGAGGACGGAGGCGCCGTGCCCGATGGCGGCCACGAGCTTGCCCTGTCCCTCTACGGCGCGGAGCAGCGCGAGCGCCTCGGGCGCGCGCCGGATCCGATCGGGGGCCCACCCCCCGGGGACCACGACGCCGGCGAGCTCGCCGGCGGGGTAGTCGCCGACGTCGCCGTCGACGTCGCAGGGGAGGCGACGCCGGCCGAAGTAGCGGCGCTCGCCCAGCCCCGCGACCTTCACGTCCCAGCCGGCCTCCTGCAGGCGCAGCTTCGGGTAGTGCAGCTCGAGGTCCTCGTAGTCGGGCGCGGCGAGGACGAGCACGACGGTGGGGGGCATGGCGGGCGCCTTGTACACTGAGACGGTGAAGAAAGGGAGTCGACGCGGTGAACGTCCCGATCGCGGGGTTGCTCTCCACGTGCTTGCTTGACAGCCTGACCCACTTCAGATAGAAGCCGCGGCCCGCGATGGGCAGGTCGCCCATGGCGGGCTTTCCACGGAGAAAATCCGCCATGTCGCTCCTGCTTCTGGTCGCCTGCGGTTCGAAGATCCCCGAGAACGCCATCCAGCTGGAGTGGGAGGCCGGCGACGAATTCCACGTCGCCGCGAGCTACCGGGTCGCGAACGTCAAGACCGACGAGATCCCCACGGACCTCGAGGGCGGCGTCGCCGAGTTCGGCGAGCACTGGACCGACGACGTGGTGTGGACCTACCAGGTGGTCGAGACCGGCCTCGTCCCGGACGAGGGCGACGAGCTCTACGAGTACGCGCTCGACGGCAACGGCGAGCCGGTCGCCATCAGCGTGGTCCGCGCGTGGCTCGACGCGTCGCTCAACGACGACAGCGAGCTCCTCGCCGCCGACCCCGTCGTCTACCTCGTGTTCCACGAGCAGCGCGACCGGCTCGCCGCCGTCGTCTCGTTCATGGACACGGACAGCAGCCGCGCCGAGATGGCGTGGACCAGCACCGAGAACGGCCGCAGCTGGTCGCCGCTCTCGCAGTCGATGCTGACCGCGGCGCCGACCTACCTCGCGCCCTGGAGCGCGGCGTACGAGGACGGCACGCGTACGCTCGAGAACGGCAGCGAGGTCACCACCGAGCTCGACGGCGACGAGACGGTCGACGTGTACTACGAGGACGAGCTCGGCGGCGGCATGGTCGTGAGCCGCTACGAGAAGGGCTCGCCCTGGCCCACCTGGACCGTGAGCGACAACGTCGACATCCGGCTCCTCTCGGGCGAGGAGGTCGACGCCAAGCGCGCCCGCGTGCGCCCGATGGCCGGCTCGGCCCCCGAGGACTTCGACTACAAGGCCGCGCTCTCGGCCTCGATCGACATCGAGTCCGCGCTCACGCTGGATGCCGAGACGATGGGCGGCGGCTGGTCCGACTCGGTGTACGACGAGTACATCCCCTGGTCGGGCAGCTGGTGGAAGCAGAGCGAGGCGGCGCTCGTGTTCGGCTACGACGGCCGCGACACGATCTCCGACCGGATCAAGACCGACATCGACCCGATCAAGACCGACATGGACAAGCTGTCGGAGGAGATCCGCAACCTCTCCGACGGCTCGGAGAAGGACGCGAAGGTCACCGAGTACCAGACGAAGCAGAAGGAGCTGGTCGAGAAGCTCGTCGCCTTCTACGACGGCGTGCTGCAGGACCTCGACGGCGGCCGCCTCACGGTCGCCAACGGGAAGATCACGCACGTCGACGGCTGGTCCTACACGCTCGACGAGCTCTCGCCCATGGACAAGGTCGCGCTCGCCATGTACTACCGCGGCGAGACGAGCCCGAACCCGTTCTACGGGCCCGCGTGGGAGCTGCTGAACCACTACAGCCCGGCGGGCGGCTCCTGGTGGGGCCACTGCAACGGCTGGTCGGCGGCGGCGATCCTGACGGACGAGCCGACGTCGTCGGTGTCGTACGACATGAACGGCAACGCCGTGACGTACACGACGGCCGACATCAAGGGGCTGCTGTCGGAGACGCACTACTCGACCTACAGCCGCTTCTACGGCGAGCGCTACAACGGCAAGGACCAGAACCTCGGCGACCTCACCCCCGCGGCCTTCCACAAGCTCGTCAGCTTCTACGTCCGCGAGCAGGGCGTGCCGCTGGTCTTCGACACCACCGCGAGCGAGGAGGTGTGGAACTTCCCGGCGTACGACGTCGGGATGACCGTCACCGAGACCACCGAGGGCGGCGGCTCCGCGAAGGTGAACGTCAACACCGCCACGCCGGAGCAGCTCGACGAGCTCCCGGGCATCGGCGAGACGCTCGCCGCGCGGATCGTGGAGTACCGCGAGCTGAACGGCCCCTTCCAGGCGAAGGAGGACGTCAAGAACGTCGACGGCATCGGCGAGGGCATCTACGCCGACATCGAGTCGCTCATCGCGGTGTCCGCCTCCGAGCGCACGTTCAAGGTGAGCGCGCACGTCACGCTCGCGACGGACGGCGTCGCCGAGACCTACATCGGCGGCGGCGCGGGCCAGCAGACGACCGACTACACCTGGGGCTACTCGCTCGTCACCGACGAGAACGGCCTCGTGCTCCGGGGCACCTGGGACGACGACAACACCCACCCCGACTTCGCGTGGATCCCCTACGAGAACCCCACGAGCGTGTCGAGCGGCAACTCCGAGAACCCGTACCTGCCGTATGGTACGGTGCTCGACGTCATCGGGACGAGCTTCGTCCGGGAGTAGGGCATGTGGTTGTGGCTCGCGGGGTGCGACCGGCTCGACAAGGTCGGCGACGACCTCGAGAGCACCGAGGGGATCGTCGGCATCCTCGTGAGCCCGGAGGACCTCGTGGTGCCGCGCGGCGAGTCCGTGCGGCTCACCGCCACCGGGCTCTACGAGGACCGCACCACGCGCGACGTGACCGCGCTCGTGGAGTGGCACACGGGCGACGACGACGTCGCCGACGTGAGCGAGGACCTCGACGAGGAGGGCCTCGTCACCGGCGGCGACGCCGGCGAGACCGAGGTCTGGGCGAGCATCGACGCGGTCGAGTCCAACGTCGCGAAGGTGTCCGTCACCGACGCGTCGCTCGTCGGCCTGTCGGTGGAGCCCTCCAGCGTGTCGATCGCCAAGGGCGACACGCTGCAGCTCACCGCGCTCGCCGCGTGGTCCGACGGCACCCGCGGCGACGCCAGCGCGCAGGTCCGGTGGATCACCGACGACGGCGGCGTCGCGCAGATCGCCACCGGCGGCGTGCTCACGGGCGCCGGCGAGGGCGACACCACCATCCACGCCGACTGGGACGGCACCACGTCCGCGGACGTGCCCGTCACGGTGCTCGCCGCCTCGGCCGACCCCGACCTGCGCATCACCGCGGTCGAGGGCGTGGGCGGCGGCGGCGTGATCACGCTCTCCGTCACGGTGTCCAACGCCGGCGAGGCCGGGGCGTCCAGCTTCTGGGTGGACGCCTGGGTGGACCGCGACGTCGAGTGGGACGGCACGGGCGACGACTACACGCTCGTCGACTGGGTGGGCCCCGGCGAGAGCGAGGTCGTCGAGCTGACCGTGTACCCGGACACCGACGGCACCCACACCGTCACTGTGAGCGCCGACACCAACTACGGCGTGAGCGAGTCCGACGAGGGCAACAACACGTTCTCGACCGAGGTGTCCTCGGGCTCGAGCGACACCACGACGACGTGGGGCACCACCACCACCTGGGGCGGCCCCAACCTCGAGGTGACGTACTTCAGCTACTACGCCAGCTCCTCGTACATCTACTACTACGTCGACGTCACCAACTCGGGCTCCGAGGACGCCGGCACCTTCTACGTGGACCTGTTCGTCGACGAGTCCGGCGAGCCCGAGCTCTACGACGACGGCGACACCTCCACGACGGTCTACGGCCTCGACGCCGGTGACACGGAATACGCCGGCTTCTACGTCACCAACACCTGCTGGTACTGCTGGAGCTGGGTGCTGGTGGACAGCTACGACTCCGTCGACGAGACCGACGAGGACGACAACGTGGCGGGGCCGCTCGAGGTGGAGGGGGGGAGCGACACCGGCTGGTGATCAGAGCTCGTCGCTCTTCTCCATCCGCCCCTTCGCTTTTTCGACCGGGTACTTCTCCGCGTTCTTCGCGATCTTGGCCTCGGTCGCCGCGGCGAGGTCGACGCCGGCGGCCTCGCAGAGGTTGAGCAGCGAGATGAACACGTCCGCGGCCTCGTCGGCGACGCGCGGCCGCCGCGACTCGACCGCGGGCTGGGGGCCCGCGTCCTCGCTCCAGAGGTAGAGCTCGAGCAGCTCGCCCGCCTCGACGGAGAGCGCCATCGCGAGGTTGCGCGGCGAGTGGTAGCGGCCCCAGTCGCGCTCGGCGTTGAACTGGCGCAGGCGGGCCCGCAGCGCGGCGATCGTCGTCGTGTCGTCGGTCATGCGCGCGCTATGGTGCCACGATGTGGCTTCTCGCCTGCGCCGCTCCCGACGATCCGCGCGAGCTGCCCCTGCGCTGGGTGCGCGGCGCGGACGAGAGCTGGGAGATGGCGGAGCAGGGCCTCTGGTGGGACCTCGCCAACGCGGGGGTCGTCCCCGGCGAGCTCGCCGACGTGGTCGCCGGCGACGACGAGGCGACCTTCACCCTCACCGTGCCCGACACCGACGCGTGGACGGAGGCGATCGCGCCCCTGCGGGAGTCGGACGAGGTGGCCGAGCGCGGCGCGATGGACGTGGGGCGGTTCCTCGCGCTCACCGTGTTCGCGCCGGCCCGCTACTACGCCCTCACCGGCGCGTGCGCGACGCGCGCGGAGTGGGAGGCGCGCCTGCTCCGCGACGTCGAGACCTACACGGTCACGGAGTCGCTGCTCGTCGAGGGCTCGCGCGAGGTGCGGTTCGACGTGGGCTCGCTCGCGTTCGCCTCGACCGAGGGCCACGGCGAGCACGAGGTCGTCGACGTCATGGAGAACGGCCAGCAGCGGTTCGCGGTCTACGGCGAGGACGGCGCGCTCCTGCCGTACGCGGCGACGTCGCCCGCGGGCCAGCCCGGGCGGTGCATGTGGTGCCACGAGGGCGCGGTGCAGCGCGGGCACCCGGACAACCCCGGCTACGCGGCGTTCGTCGCGCGCGTGGAGGTGGTCGACGCGGAGATGGCGGCGCGCCGCGCCGCGTGGCCCGTGGAGATCGGGGTGGAGGCCCACGAGTGGGGCGAGTGGCTCGTGCTCCAGTTCCTCGAGCCGTCGCCCGAGCGGGTGGCGCGCGAGGGCCTCGACGTGCCCGACCTGCCCGCGCACGTCCACGAGGAGTACCCCGGGTGGGGGCCGCTCTACCGTCGCGCGGACGTCGACGCCCACGCCGAGTTCGAGCCGCTGCCGGTGCCCGCGGACGTCCGCGAGCCAGCGGACGACGTGACCCTGGAGGGGCTGGAGGCGCGCTGCGAGTAGCGTGGCTGATCCCGGTTCGGAACGGCGAGCGCTGGCTCGCCGGGGCGGTGGCGTCCGCGCGCGCGGAGTGCTCGCCCGGCGACGAGGTGATCGTGGTGGACGACGGGAGCCGCGTGCCGGTGCGGCTCGACGGCGCGCGCGTGATCCGGCAGCCGCCGCTCGGGATCGTGGCGGCGCTCGAGGCGGGGCGACACGCCACGGACGCGCCGCTCCTCGCGCGGCTGGACGCCGACGACGTCGCCTTGCCCGGCCGGATCGCCGCCCAGCGCGCCGCGATGGGCGAGGGCGTGGTCGCCGTGGGCGGGCGCGCGCGGACCGACGCGGAGGGGGAGGGGATGCGCCGGTACGTCGCGTGGGTCAACGGGCTCGCGGATTTGCACCGCGAGCTCCTCGTGGAGGCGCCGCTCTTCCATCCGGCGGTGCTCTTGCGCGCGTCGGCCGTCGAGGCGGTCGGCGGGTATCGCGACGGCGACTTCCCCGAGGACTACGACCTGTGGCTGCGGCTCGCCGAGGTGGGCCGGCTCGTGGCGGTCGACCGCGAGGTGGTCGCGCTGAGAGACCGGCCGGATCGGCTCACCCGGACGGACCCGCGCTACCGGCCGGCGGCGTTCTTGCGCCTGAAGCAGGATTGGGTGGCGAGGAACCTCTTGCGTGGCGCACCCCGCGTCGTGGTGTGGGGCGCGAACAAGGCGGGGACGCCCTGGATCCGGTGGCTCGTCGCGCGCGGCGTGAACGTGGTGGCCGCGCTCGACATCAAGCCGGGCGTGTCGCGAGCGGGGGTCCCCATCCGGCCGCCGGCGTCGCTGGCGTCGCTGGACCTCGACCTGCTGCTCGTGGCGGTGGGGGCGCGGGGCGCGCGGGACGAGATCCGCGGGGAGATCGCGCGGATGCGGCCGGAGCTGGTGGAGGGGAGGGAGTGGTGGGCGGTGACCTGAGGGGGCTCGTCGCGGGCGTGCCGCTGCTGTTGGCCGCCGCGTGCGACCGCGTCGGCGGACCGACCGCCGGCGAGGAGCCCACGGGGACCGAGGCGGACCGGATCGACGCGGCGATCCGCGAGCGCGCCAGCAGCCTGCAGAACTGCTTCGAGGCGGTGTACCCGTCCACGCCGAAGCTCGCCGGCAGCACGGTGACCGTCGGCTTCACGGTGACGTCCGGGCGCGTGACCGAAGCACACGTGGTCTCCGCCGAGGACCCCCGGCTCGGGGGGTGTGTCGTCGAGCGGGTACGCGGCGTCCGCTTCCCGCCGGCGCTCGACACCGTCGTGGTGGCGTACGCCTTCACGGGCAGGCAGGGGACGGGCGCGGGTGAGCGGCCCCCCGGTTGGACCGAGCTGACGCCGGACCTGTCCGCGCCCGGGAACGTCGAGATGGTGGTCTGGGGGACGTTCCGCGGCTCCTTCGACCGGTTCTCGCCCTGCATCGAGGCCGCCGCCCGAAGGGGATCGAACGGGCCGGTCGTCGTCTCGGTGGGCTTCACGGTCGTGAAGGGCTCCGTCACCGAGGCGCACGTGGTTCGCTCCGCCACCGGCGACGGCGACCTCGACGTGTGCGTGCTCGACGTGACGCGAGGGCTTCCGTTTCCGCAAGAGCTGACCACGGTGGTGTCCGAGTACGCGGTCTTTGGGTGAGCTTCGGAGGCCCGGACGCGGAGGGGGGACCTGCTCGGCAGGGGTGGCCTCAGCGACCGCTGGGCGGTCACGGACGGGGGACCTGCTCGGCAGGGGTGGCGTCGGTGACCGCGGGGCGGTCATGGAGGGGGGACCTGCTCGACAGGGGTGGCGTCGGTGACCGCGCCCGT
Organism: Myxococcota bacterium; assembly: GCA_049322475.1. Classification (GTDB taxonomy): domain Bacteria; phylum Myxococcota_A; class UBA796; order UBA796; family SXON01; genus JBMOQZ01. The sequence goes on from JBMOQZ010000279.1 coordinate 8,439, forward strand.
CGAAGTCAGCCGTCGCAGCCCCAGTCGTAGAGCTCGCCGTCCCGGTAGAGCCCGCCGCAGCCGTCGCAGTGGGTCTCGCCGTCGTAGACGAGCACCCACGCGGAGGTGCCCGTGAGCGCGAGCACCTGCTGCGGCTCGATCTCGCAGGTCGTGGGCCGCTCGTCGAGCCAGATGCAGAGGTCGCCGGCGCCCTCGGGGACGTCGAGGGCGAGACGCCCGTCGATGGAGGAGAACCCGTCCGCGTAGGTGGCGGTGTAGTCCCGATACTCGAACGTGCCGTCGAAGCTCGTCGTGCCGGTCTGCGCGTAGGCGAGGTCGGCCGTGAGGGTGTCGGTCGACGCATCGTACGCGAGCCAGCCGTCGCCCGTCAGCGTGCGCCCCTCGGCGGCGATCGCCACCACCTCGAGCGTGTCCGTGCCGTCGTCGAACGCCCAGCGGCCGGAGAACGCGAAGTCCTCCAGCTCGCAATCGTCCTGCATCACAGTGACGCCGCCGTCCTCGCTCAGCCGCGGGCACCCGGTGAGCTCGGCGGAGTACGTGGCGGCGCCCCGCACGTGCCAGATGTCGACGACATCGGGCGTGCCGTACCAGATCGTCGGGAGCACGTCCTCGAACGCGTCGGCGACCCAGGGGTCCTCGAGCCCCTCGCAGGCCGGCACCTCCGGGAGCGCGGGGATCGCCGTGTCGTCGGTGTCGGCGGGCTCGCCCGAGTCGTCGGTGTCGGCGGGCTCGCCCGAGTCGTCGGTGTCGGCGGGCTCGCCCGAGTCGTCGCCGACGTGCCGGGACTCCGTGTCCGGCTCGCCCGCACACCCGGCGAGCAGCGCGATCAATGCTGCGTGACCTCGGCCCGCTTCTTCGCCGACACCGTGATCGCCGGGCCCGCCACGCCCATGTCGCCCTGCACGAGCGTGCCGGTGTTGGTGCCCATGACGGTCTGCTGCACGCTCACCTCCTCGCCCTTTGCGGTGAGCTTGCCGCCCTGCGCGGGCGCGAGGATCAGCGTGGCGTTGCCGCCGGGGGCGGACACCGTGGTGGTGCCCTTGAGCACGGTGTTCGCGTCGACGTCGACCTTCACGTCGCCGCCGCTCGCGCTGACCGTCGCGGACGTGAGCGTGCCGGAGGCGTAGGCGCCGCCCGCGCCGGCGGAGACCTTCACGTTCCCGCTGCAGTCGAGCACCTGCACCCAGCCGCGCCCGGTCTGCGTGACCGTGACGGCGCTGGTCCCGCGCGGGATGTTCACGGTGAGGGTGACGTCGACGTCGCTCACGCCCGACTGCTTCGAGGGCGTGCGCGTCTTCACGCCGCCGCCGTTGGCGTCGCCCCAGACGGCGAGGCCGACGCCGTTGCCGGCGGCCTGCATGGGCCCCTCGGCCGTGCCGGTCACGACGTACTGCAGGCGCGCGGACAACGTGTCGGTGTCGAAGCACCGGACCGACACGTTGCCGCCGCTGTGGGTGACCGCGACCGGCTTGCCGGCCACGTAGTTGGCCGCGCTGCCGGAGTTCTGGCCCTCGTAGGTCATCTCCTGGGCGAGGGCGATCGAGGCGACGAGGACGATCATCGCCCCATCCTATCAGGTGGGCGCGCTCTCGGTCGGCTGCGCGCCGCCGTCCTTGCGACCCCCGCGGCGACGACGGCGCCGCTTGCGACGCGCGCCCTCGCCACCCTCGCCGGCGTTGCCCTCGGGGGCGCCGCCCTCGTCGGGGC
>JBMOQZ010000280.1:0-10133 GCA_049322475.1 Myxococcota bacterium
CCCCCCCCCCCCCACGACCCGGTAGGTCCCGGGGGGCAGCGGCGCGGAGAGCTCGGCCGTGGTGGACGGCGCGGGGAGGGCGCGGCGGGCGAGCACGGTGTCGCCGGAGCGCAACTCGATCCGGTCGACCGGCTCGGTCGCGACGACGGTGACGCCGGTGGGGGTGGGGGTCGCGGTGAGGGCGAGGGGCTCGTCGGCACAGGCGACGAGGAGGGCCGCGATCATCGGAACACGGTCACGCGGTACGCGCCGCGCACCTCCTCGCCGGCGAGGAAGGCGCTCTCGGCGACGGCGACGCGGCCGCCGTCGGGCGCGAACACCGGGCGGAAGTGCGCGGGGCCCTCGGTGGCGCAGGTGGCGCGGACGTCGCCGGTGGCGCGGTCGAGGATCAGGGCGCCGTAGAGGTCGGCGCGGGTGTCGAAGGCACGCTCGGCCGCGCCGACGAGGAGCTCGCCGCCGTCGGGGGACGCGACGATGCCTTGCACCGCGTGCTCGAAGGGGCGGCTCCAGAGCACGGTGCCGTCGCGACGGACCGCGTGGACGGTGTGCTGGGCCGGATGCGCGCTCGGGGGGCGCGTCATGGGGTCGGCGCTACCCCACGGGATGTTCGTGACGGTGGTGAGGAAGTAGGCGGCGTCGCCCACCACGGCGCCGAAGCCCACCCCGGCGGAGATGGGCACGCCCTGCGACATCACCGGGACGCCGGGTGTCAGCACGGCGAGCTCGGCACCGGCGCCGTCGAAGAGGAAGGCGCGCCCGTCGCCGAGCCCGGCGAAGGCGAGGTCGTCGCCGAGGCCGACACCCTCCCACAGGAACACGCTCGAGAAGTGCGGGGCGAGCGGCGACCACGTGCGCGTCCACGCGACCTCCATGCGGTCGACGTCGACGGCCGCGACGCCGCCGATCGGGAGCCCCTCGGGCGCCGGCCCCGCCGCAGACCGCGAGACCCCGACGAGGGCGCGTCGCCCGTGCACCGCCGGGTGAAGCAGGATCGCGTCGGCGGATGTGTCACGCGGCCACACACCCAGCCGCGAACCGTCCGACGCAAGATGATACAAACGGCTTAGATTACGACGCACGCCGTCGGCAGGCGTCCAGCCGTGCGCCCCCGCGACGAGCAGCGTGCCGTCGTCGAGGACCCGGACCGCGTAGGCGCCGGGCAGCGAGTAGAGCCCGTAGACGTCGTCCTCGGGCGGGAGCACGCTGGTCTCGAGGTCGTCGGCGAGGCGGACGGACCAGCGGGTGGCGAGCGTCGCCGGGTCGAGCGCCTGGACGAGCGCGTCGGGGGACTGCTCGCCGACGTAGAGGGTGGCGCCGTCCGCGCTCCAGGCCACCTGCTTCACGGCGCCCTCGGCGATGCGCCGCTCGGCCCGCGGGGCGCCGGTCCAGCCGTCCACCACGCGGAGCGAGCCCGCGTCGCTCCCGATCGCGAGCCACGCGCCGTCCGGGGAGAACGCCATCGCCGCGGCGGGGGCCGGCGCGCCCATCGCCGCGAGGCGGTCGCGGTCCTCGAGTTCCACGTGGAACAGGGGCACGCACTCGGCCACGAGCGGGGCGCCGTCGACCCCCGGAGACCAGGGGCGCGGCTCGAAGGTCCCGGCGGTGAGGAGGCCGCCGCGGACCCAGTGCGTCTCGGGCTTCTCGGGAGCGGCGCACGAGAGGAGGAGCATCAGTCCCATGCGTCGTACCAGGCGTCGCAGTCGCCCGACTCGAAGACGGCGAGCTTTTGGTCGCAAGTGTCCTGCTGCTCGAGCAGGCGCGTCTCCCAGGTCCACGTGTCGCACCAGTCGTCGAAGTCCGCCGCGCTGACGTAGCCGACGGACTCGCCGTACACGAGGCCGCGCTCCTCCATGCAGGCCTCGAACTGCTCGCGCGACGCGACACACATCGCGTCGCACGCGTCGTCCGGGGCACAGGCGAGGAGGAGCGCGAACATCATGCGTTACTCCTGCACGATCGCGAAGCTGTAGGGCTCGAGCGTCGTGGCGTGGGTCTCGGTCGCCGTGCAGGTGGCGAGGTCGTAGGTCACGGTGCCGACGGTGCCCGCGCCGCTGCCGAAGCCGGTGCGCTGGACCACCGAGACCGAGCCGTCCGGCCACGTGGCGCCGCCCGCCACGAACAGGTTGCCGTCGGCGGCCAGCGTGTACTCCCAGCTCGCGAGGTCGAGGCAGTAGACGCCCCAGGCGTAGCCGTCGTCCAGCGTGATCAGCGCGTTGCCGTCGGCGTTCGCGGTGAGGTTGCCCACGTTGTAGCCGGCGTCCTCCTCGGTGAGGAACGGACCCTCGAGGCTCGCGGCGGCGCTGTCGAAGCTCCAGATGCCGCCGTCGAGCTTCGGCCCGCTGTAGTCCGGGAGGTAGTAGTCGCCGCCGTAGACCCAGACCTTGTCCGGGTCGCTCCCGTGGGGCGCGAGCACCGGGTTGGGGCCGATGTCCCAGCTGTCGACGACCTCCATCGCGGCGCAGTCGACCTTCACGAGCGTGCCGCTGCCGTCGGCGGAGGCGTAGGTGATCGCGTAGTCGATCTGCTGCAGCGCGACGTAGAGGTAGCCGTCCGGCGCGAGCCAGAGCGCGCCCGCCTCCGGGGAGCCGTCGCCGTCGTCGAAGGCCGACAGGTCGACGGTGCCGACGGAGAGGCTGGTGCCGTAGTCGTAGACGCCGAGGTGGTCGGCGGCGAGCAACGAGACGAAGAGGTGGTCGCCGCACACCCGCGCGTCCTGCGGGTTGGTGCCGTCGCCGGTCGAGAACTCCGCGATCGGCGCCGAGAAGTCGCTGCCGTTGTACATCTGGACCGTGTCCTCGGACGAGCGGTTCAGGAGGAAGGTCCAGTCGGCCTGCGTCGCGACCACGGTGTCGCCGGTCACGGCGAGCACGTCCTGGGTGACGACGCCGTCCTCGGTCACCGTCGCGACGACGCCGGACGTGTAGTCCGAGGTCACGATGATGCCGGTGTAGATGTCGGCGTCGGTGTCCGTATCGGTGTCGGTGTCCGTGTCGGAGTCCGCGTCGGTGTCCGTGTCGGAGTCCGCGTCGGTGTCGGTCTCTTCGGTGTCCTCCGGGACCTTGGGGCCGGGGCAGGCGACGAGGAGGAGCGCGAGGGGGACGAGTCGCATGGGTCATTCCTTCTGGGGTGAGTCGTCCCAGGACACCGAGACCATCACGGTGCGCCCGGGAAGGGGGTAGCCGGAGAAGTCGGTCAGCGGCTTCACCACGAGGGTGTCGTCGTCGTCCGACAGGGGGTTGCGGTCCACGGCCATGCCGCGGACGTCGAAGAGGTTGAGGACCTCGGCGCCGATCGCCGGGAAGCGGGGCGCGGGCTTCGCGCGCAGCGAGACGCCGTGCAGCGAGCGGGGCGCCGTCAGGAAGATGTTGGTCGCGTCGGTCCAGGTCGCCGACGTGAAGCTGTAGGTGTGGGCGACCTCGATCCGCTCCCGCCAGCGCAGGGCGGTCCGCTGGGTGAGCTCGGTGGGTGGCGTACGCGGCAGCTCGTTGTTCGCGTAGGCCGGGTCGGGATCGAGGTTGCGGGAGAGGGTGAACGTGACGTTCGTCTGGCTCGCCAGCACGCCGAGGAGGTCGACGTCGAGCGCCAGCTCCGTGGTGCGCACCCACGCCCGGCCGACGTTCGTCGCCACCTGCGTGTACTGCGAGTTCTGGACGAAGACGACGAGGTCGGTCGCGTACCGCTCGGCGTACGCGGCGTCGACGGAGGCCGTCGCGAAGCCGGCGAGCTCGCCCTCCGCGCGGAGCCCCGCGTCGTAGGCGAACCCGTGCTCCGGGACGAGGTCGGTGTTGCCGATGACGAGCCCGCTGTCGCCGAAGAGCTCCGTGAAGTCCGGCGGGCGCAGGTACGACCCGGCGTTCGCCTTGAGCGCGAGCCAGTCGAGCGGCCGAACGAGCACGCCGCCGCGCGGCAACACGTACGCCGCGAGGTCCTCGCCCTCGGGCGCAACGGGCACGTCCTCGAACGGGACCTCGCCGAGCAGCCGGTTGTCGAGCACCTCGAGCTGCACCACCGGCGTGAGGACGACGCGCTCGCCCCAGAGGCACACCCGCGCGGACGCCGCCGCGGTGTAGCCCAGCCGCGCGCGCACGCCGTCGGCCTGCTCCGTCAGCAGGTCGTAGGGGGCGTACCCGTCGCGGCGCACGCGCACGAGCCCGCTCCCGAGGAGCCACGGGCGCGGCGCCCAGCGGGCCTCGATCTGACCGCCCGCGGTGCTGTAGGTGTCGCGGGACCAGTCCGGTCCGACGCCGATCTCGCTGCCGCGGTCGTCGAACTCCTCGGCGCGCACGAGGCCCCACGCGCGCGGCGTGAAGGCCCACCGCCCGGACGGGGCCTCGGCCTCCGCGACGAGCAGGTTGCGCACCACCCCGAAGCGCGCGCGCGACGCGGTCGCGTAGATCGGCCCGGCGAGCCCGTGGTCGCCGTACACGAACGCGTCGAGCACGCGCACGCGGAAGGCGTCGGGGCCGAAGCGCACGCGGCCGATCGCGCTCACGCGGTCGACCGCGTTGTTCTCGCGGACGGGCGTGCGGTCGTCGAAGCGGTTGTAGTCGGTGCCCTGGTCGTCGAAGTAGGGCCAGGCGCCCTCGGTGTGGAGCTGGTCGAGGGCGAGGAACGCGTCGACCGGCCCGGCCGCGCGGCCGGCGACGGCCCAGGTGCGCGCGGTGCCCCACGAGCCGCCGGAGGCGCCGATCGACGTCGGTACGCTGGCTCGCTCGGGCGTGACGAGGTTGACGACGCCGCCCATCGCGCTGGAGCCGAACGCCGCCGGCGCGTTCCCGCGGTACAGCTCGAGCCGGGAGAACGCGCTCGGCGGCAGCTCGGAGAGGTCCACCACGCTCGCGCCGTCGGGGTTGAGCGGGACGCCGTCGAGGAACACCTCGACCTGCCGGAAGGTCGACCCGCGCAGGCTCACCGCCGAGAAGTCGCCCAGCCCGCCGAGGCGGCGGACCGACGTGCCCGACGCGGACTCGACGACCGACGCGACGTCCTGCCCGGGCGGCAGGTCGGCGCCGAGCGGCAGCACCGTGACCGACGCGGACGTCTCGATGGGGTCCGGACCGCGGACCTCCTCGACGACGACCTCGTCGAGCGCGTGTGCGAGCGATGGCGGCAAGAGAGCGATGGCGACCTCCCGTCCCGCGGGGAGCGTCGCGCCCGGCTCGCCGAACGCGCCGCGCCCCTCCCTCCGAAGGACGGCGACAAGGACGCAAGGGCCGGTCTCCTGACTCCCGGATCGACCCCCCTCCCGCGCCTTCCCGACGTGTCCGTCAGTGGCGTTTCGCGGTGGGGGTCCCCGGTCACAGTGGCGGGGGCCGCGCTGGACTCCGCGCCCCGAGGCGCGTCACCAGCTTCCCGTTTCACTCACGCGAGCGTGAGCACCCGAGCGTCGGGGGAGTTGGAAAGAACGCGGCCGGTCTACGCGACGGGCGCGCGCCTGTCAAGGCGCGGAGGGCTCGCGGCCGCGGTGCAGCGGGAGCACGATACGGAAGGCGGCCCCGCCGGTGGGGCTGTCCCCGATCTCGATGCGGCCGCCGTGCTCCTGGACGATGCGGGCGCTGATCGACAGGCCGAGGCCCGTGCCCTGCCCGGGGGGCTTGGTGGTGAAGAAGGCGTCGAAGATGCGCTCGCGCAGGTGGGCCGGCACGCCGGGGCCCGAGTCGGACACCGTGATCACGGCGCGATCGCCCGAGTCGACGGCGACGCTGACCTCCACGGGGTCGCCGTCGGCCTGGAGCGCGTTCGCGACGAGGTTGATGACCACCTGCTCGAGCCGCGTGGCGTCGCCGAGGACGACCGCGCCGGGCCTCGCGTCCACCGTCACGCCGCGCCGCTGGGAGCCCGCCGTCAGCTCGACCGCCACGCGGGCGACCTCCGCGAGCTCCACGGGGGCGAGCTGGGGCGCGCCACCCCGGGCGAAGTTGCGGAGGTTCTCGACCATCGTGGTCATGCGCGTCACCGCGCGGTCCATGACCTCGAGCGCCCGCGCGCGGCCGGCCTCGTCGAGCCCGCCCTCGGTGAGGAGCTCGATGTAGCCGCCGAGCACGTTCAGCGGCTGGTTGAGCTCGTGCACGAGGCCCGCGGCGAGCTCGCCGATGCTCGAGAGCTTGGCCGCCTGGACGAGCTGCTCGTTCGTGCGCAGGAGCTCCTCGTTGCGCATGGCGACGCGCATCTCCATCGTCTGCGCGTGGCGGGCAATCTGCTCGAGCAGGCGCTCGCGCACCATCGTGCCGCCGACCATGCGCGCGGCCTCGACCGCCAGCGCGACGTCCTCGGGCGGGAACGGCGCCGCGGCGTAGAGCTCGAGGAAACCGAAGATGGCCTCCTCGACCTCGAGCGGGACGAAGAGGACGTGGCGGATCCCCGGCTCGAGCAGGCGGAGGCTGGGCCAGCGGTCCACGTGCTCGACGCCGACCTGGATCGGCGTGCGCTGGGCCCGCGCGGCGTCGGCGGGGGAGGTGACGATGACGACGCGGGACTCCGCATGCACCGCGACGCCGGCGCGCACGCAGGCGACCGTGCGCAACGTGTCGCCCTCGAGCATCGACATCCGCCCCTCGCGGGCGCCGACGTGGGCGCCCACCCGCAGGAGCGCGACCTGGGCGACCTGCACGACCGGCAGCCCGCGACCGGACGCGAGCGCGACGGCCTGCAGCGCCTCCATGCGGCGCACGCGCCGGGCGAGGTCCGCGCGGGACTCGACCATCAGCGCATCCCCGGCGTCCGAGGCCTCGCTCGCGTGCGCCTTCGGCCCCCCGGGCAGTCCCGGGGCCCCGGCCGCTGCCGCGGGCTCGCGTGTCATGTGGGCAGCGTACGGCGCGCCGCCGCGATGGTCAACCGCGGCCCAACGAGGTAGGAGGCTCGCCCGCGCGCCTGGGCGGCGCCCCACCCTGGAGTCCGTGTTCATGGGCGGCAAACCGGAATGGCTGAAGGTCCGCATGCCCGGCGGCGAGCGCTACGGGCGGATCAAGGCCCGCGCGCGCGACCTCCGGCTGCACACCGTCTGCGAGGAGGCCCAGTGCCCCAACGTGGGCGAGTGCTGGGGCGGGGGCACGGCCACCTTCATGGTGCTCGGCGACACGTGCACGCGCGGGTGCCGCTTCTGCGCGGTCGCCACCGCGAAGATGCCGATGCCGCCTGATCCGCGGGAGCCGGAGAACGTCGCCGAGGCCATCCGGGAGATGGAGCTCGACTACGTCGTCGTGACATCGGTCAATCGGGACGATCTGCCGGACCAGGGCGCGGCGCACTTCGGCGCGTGTGTCCGTCAGGTCCACGAGAAGAGCCCGAAGACGCTCGTGGAGGTCCTGATCCCCGACTTCCGCGGCCGGGTGGATCTCCTCGCGCAGGTGCTGGACGCGAAGCCCGACGTGCTCGCCCACAACGTCGAGACCGTGCCCCGCCTGCAGGGCTACGTGCGCGACGCCCGGGCCACGTGGGACCAGTCGATCACCATCCTGCGCGACGCGAAGGCCCACGGCTTCCTCACGAAGACGAGCCTCCAGGTCGGCCACGGCGAGTCCGAGGACGAGGTGCTCGACGCGATGCGGCTCCTGCGCGAGGCCGACGTCGACTTCCTCACCGTCGGCCAGTACCTGCGGCCGAGCGGCAAGCACCTGCCGGTCGTCGCCTGGGTCCACCCGGAGTCGTTCTCGCGCATCGAGGCGGCCGGTCGCGACATGGGCTTCAAGTACGTCGCGAGCGGGCCGCTGGTCCGGTCGTCCTACCGCGCGGGCGAGTACTTCATCCGCCAGCACCTCCGGGTGACGGCGTGACCGGGCGCGACCTGCTGCGGGCTGCGCTCCGCGATCCGAACGTCACCCTCGTCGGCGAGGCCGTGGGCGTGCACGGCGTCACCGAGGGCTTCCCCGAGGGTCCCCAGCTGATCCGCACGCCGCTCTCGGAGTCGGCGACGATCGCGGTCGCGGCGGGCCTCGCCATGGCGGGGCGGCGGGTGGTGGTCGAGCTCGTCGACCCGGCGGGGCTCGCCCGGGCCGCCGACGCGCTCGCCGACGTCGCCACCCTGCGCGCGCGCTCCAACGGGTCGTGGACCGCCCCGATCGTCGTCCGCGCGCCCTACGCGCCGGTCAGCGTCCCGGGCGTGAAGGTCGCCGTCGCCGCGACGGCCGAGGACCTCGTCGGGCTGCTCGCCCACGCGCTCGCCGGCGACGAGCCGGTCGTGCTCCTCGAGGCCGACTGCGCGCTCGAGGCGCAGGGCTCGCCGGCGGAGGTGCCGGGGATCGGCGCCGCGGTCGTGCGCCGGGCGGGGACGGGCTGCACGGTGCTCGCCGTCGGGGACGGCGTGCCCGCCGCGCTCGCGGTCGAAGGCGTCGAGGTCGTGGACCTGCGCGGGCTCTCGCCGATCGACGCCGCGACGGTGGGGGCGAGCGTCCGCAAGACCGGGCGCGCGGTCGCCGTGGGGCCCGAGGGTCCCCTGCTCGTCGCGCTGCGCGAGGCGTTCCTGCACCTCGAGAGCCCGCTCGTCGCGGTCGCGCCCGACGCCGTCGCCGACGCCGTCGCCCAGGCCATCCACTACTGAGGTTCGCCCATGTTCGTGTTCCAGCTGCCGGAGATCGGGGAGGGGGTCGTCGAGGGCGAGATCGTGCGCTGGCTCGTGAAGCCGGGCGACGCGGTGTCCACCGACCAGCCGCTCTGCGAGATCATGACGGACAAGGCGACGGTGGAGATCTCCAGCCCGAAGAGCGGGCGCGTCGCGAAGCTGCACGGCAACCCGGGCGACGTCGTGAAGGTCCACGCGCCGCTCGTCGAGCTGGAGCTCGGCGCCGCCGCCACGTCCCCGCCGGCGACCCCGCCTCGCGAGCACGCCCCCGCCCCCGTCGCCGCGCCCGCCGCGGTGGAGGAGATCCGGCCGGCGCCGGCTCCCCGGCCCCCGCCGCCCAGCAACGGCGCCATCCCGGCGCCCATCGCCGCGAAGATGCCGCCGCCGCCGCAGGTGGGCGGTCGGACGCTCGCGTCGCCCGCGGTGCGCCACGCCGCGCGAGCGGCGGGCGTCGACATCGCCGAGGTGCCGGGCAGCGGGAAGGACGGCCGCGTCACGCGCGCGGACATCGACGCCTTCGTGGCCCACCCCTCCGAGGTGAAGGCCCCGCCCGCGATCCACCCGACGGGCGGCGAGGAGCGGATCAGGATCATCGGCCTGCGCCGGAAGATCGCCGAGAAGATGGTGCAGGCCTACCGTACCGCGCCGCACTTCACGTACGTCGACGAGGTGGACGCCTCGCGGCTCGTCGCGCTGCGCGCCCAGCTCAACGCGGCGGCGTCCGACCGCGGCGTGAAGCTCTCGTACCTGCCGTTCATCATGAAGGCGCTTTCGATCGTGTTCCGCGAGTTCCCCACGCTGAATGCGGTGATGGACGAGGAGGAGTTCGCGCTGGTCCTCAAGAGGGACGTGAACATCGGCATCGCCACCGACACCGACGCCGGCCTGTACGTGCCGGTCGTGAAGAACGTCGAGCGGAAGAGCCTGCTCGAGCTCGCGGGCGAGGTCGCCGACCTCACGCGGCGCACGCGCGAGAACAAGGTGAAGCTCGACGAGCTCACCGGCGGCAGCTTCACGATCACGTCCGTCGGCAACATCGGCGGGCGCTTCGCGACGCCGATCCTCAACCACCCGGAGGTGGCGATCCTCGGCGTGAACCAGATCCACGACCGGCCCGTCGCCATCGACGGGAAGGTGGAGGTGCGGCCGATGATGTACCTGTCGCCGAGCTTCGACCACCGCGTCATCGACGGCGCCGTGGGCGCGCGGTTCGTGAGCGCGCTCAAGCGCGTGCTCGAGCAGCCCGAGACGCTGCTGCTGGACCTTCGGTGATGGAAGCCGTGGCGATGGAACAGGACCCGCTGCTGGACGCGATCGCGCGGCTGGAGGCGTTCCACGCCGAGCAGGGCGTCGTGAGCGGGCGCGGGCTCGAGGCGCTGATCGCCGGCGCCACGCTCGGCGTGTCGAAGAAGACCTGGCTCCTCCCGGGCCGCCGCGAGCGCGGGTGCGCGCTGTTGCGCGGGTGCTCGCCCGAGCGGATCGACGAGGCGCGGCCGTACCGGGTGGTGCCCGCCGGCCCCAGCCCCGCCGCGCGCGCGGCGTACGGCGTGGGGCTCGCGATGGCGGGCGACCCCGC
>JBMOQZ010000281.1:0-10052 GCA_049322475.1 Myxococcota bacterium
GGACCCCGAGCGCGAGCACCGCGATCCCCGCCGCCGCGTGCCCGACCGGCCCGCGGCTCCAGAACCCCCAGACGAGGACCGGCACGGCCGCGATCAGGGCGCCGTTGACCTCCCGGGCCAGCGACGGACGCCAGGGGCGCGTCGTGACCACCGGCACGATCTGCCAGCCGGCGCCCACGATCGCCGTCGCGATCGTGCCCAGGGTGACGAGGTGCACCACCGCGAGCACCTCGGCTCGCCCGTACCAGGCGCCTGCGAGCGTGCCCGGCGCGCACGCCACGGCCCACGCGGCCACCTCGGCGACGGCCGACGCGACGAGCATCGGCACCACCGTCCCGAGAGGCGCCAGCGTGCGCACGTCAGCGCGCATCGATGCGGATCTCCACGTGGTCCGCGGTGCGGCGGACCTCCCAGGTGAGCCCGCGCTCCTCCAGCCTCGGGAACAGCAGCGCCGGTTCGCGGTGGTGCACGACGGTGAGGGGGAGCGACCCCGGCTCCTCGATCGCGGCGAGGACGAGCTCGAGCGGCCGCGGCGGCTCGAGGCCCCGCACGTCGAGGCGCCAGCCGCCCGGCCTGCGCTCGAGGCGCTCGCCGAACTCGACGGGCTCGGGATCGAGCGTCTTGTCGGGCGGCAACCAGAACGAGGCGCGGCAGACGTACCCCTCCCACGCCACGTGGGTCTCCCAGCCGCGGTCGCCCATCAGGCGCAGGAGCGGCGCGGGCTCGAAAGGCGCGAGCACCGTGAGCACCTCGCCGGGCGCGAGCGAGCGCAGGGCCCGCATGACCTCGGCGAACGGCTCGAGGCCCGCGTCGAGCAAGGGCCGCGCGTCGAGCGTGCGCACCGGCGCGCCCACGAGCCACGGGGGCGTCGGCTGGCTCGTGCGCTCGGCCGGCGGCGCGGCGTGCGCCGGCGGGCCCGGCAGGTTCATCACCGCGAGCATCGCCTCGACGTCGACGCCCGCGATGCGCGCGGCGTCCTCGACGGTCACGAGCTTCGGCAGCACCTTCCCGAGCACCGGGTGGTTCAGCTTCGCGAAGGCCGGATGGAACGCGGGGAGGATGTCCCGGAGGACCGGGCGCTGCGCCAGGGCGTCCGACATTCGGGTGCGTCGCGTGAACATGGACCCCCCGGACTGCAAGGCCCATGCCGCGATCAGGCCGGCGCCGTCGCCAGTTCCGCGGGGGCGTCGCCGAGCCGGACGGTGAGGGTGGCGCGGCAGCCCCCGGCGGGGCTCTCGCCCAGCACGCAGTCGCCGCCGTGCCGCCGCGCGACCTCGCGCGCGAACGCGAGGCCGAGGCCGATGCCCTCCGAGCCCGCCCGGCGCGCCGCGCTCCCGCGGGCGAAGCGCGCGAACACGGTCTCGCGCTCCTCCGGGGGGACGCCGGGTCCGTCGTCGTCGACGACGAAGGCGAGGTGGTCACCGATGCGCGTCGTGGCGAGCCGCACGCGGCTCTTCGGCGCGTGGCGCGCGGCGTTCCGCAGGAGGTTCGCGACCGCGGCCTCCACCAGCGGCGCCTGGACGAAGACCTCGGGGTCCACCTGCGAGTCGAGCTCGAGGGCGCACCCGGCCTCGTCCAGCGTCGCGCGCTCGCGGGCCGCGGCGCGGTGCGTGAGCACGGCGGCGTGCTCGTGGACGCGCCCGCGCTCGCTCTGCCCGGTGTCGACCCGCGCGAGCGCGAGCAGCCCGTCGACGAGCTCGCCGAGGCGCACGGTGTCGGCGAGGGTCACCCGCAGCGTATCGCGGTACTCCTCCTCGGTCCGGGGCCGTCGGAGCGTGACCTCGAGGTGGCCGCGCATCGCCGCCACCGGGGTGCGCAGCTCGTGCGCGGCCTCGGAGGTGAAGCGCGACTGCGCCAGCGCGGACTCCTCGAGCCGCGCGAGCAGCTGGTTGAGCGCCGCGAGCAGCGTGCGGACCTCGTCCGGGCCGGTCTCGGCGAGCCGGATGCCGGCGGGGGCGCCGGTGGCGTGCCGGGCGCGCGCGGCGGCGTCCTGGAGCGGCCGCAGGGCGCGTCGGGCGAGCAGGGCCTGGGCGACGGAGGCGGTGAACAGCGTGATCGACGCCACCCCGGCGTACACCGCGAGGAAGGGCCCGGTCGCGCGCCAGACGGTCACGCGCGGCTTGTCCGCGATCAACACGGCGCCGTCGGGGTTCCTCACGCCGAGCAGCGCGGCGCGGCGGTCGCCGGCGTCCACCAGCATCGGCTCGTCGTGGGCCTGGGCCTCGCGGATCGCCGACGGGGGCACGACGGGGTCGTCGCCGGCCGTCCACAGGCGGACCTCGAGGCCGTGCACCGAGGGGTGGTCGGGAGGCGGCTCGGGGAGGCGGACCTCCTCTTCGAGGACCTCCTCGATCAGCATCGCGTCGGCGACCACGCGCGCGTGCGCGTACAGCAGCGTCGCCGTCACCGCGCCCGACACGACCAGGGCCGCCGCGGTGACCGCGGTGGCGAGCATCGTCGTCTGGGCGACCGCGCTGCGCGGCCCTCGCATCAGCGGCTCCGGGCCTCGAGGACGTATCCGACGCCGCGGACCGTGTGGATCAGCGGGATGTCGAAGCCCTTGTCGACCTTCGCGCGCAGGTAGCTGATGTAGACGTCGACCATGTTCGTGCCGGGATCGAACCGCATGTCCCACACCGCGTCGAGGATCCGCGTGCGCGTCATGACGTGCCCCGCGTTCTCGGCGAGGAAGCGGAGCAGGTTGAACTCCTGCGGCGTGAGGCGGATCTCCCGGCCCGCGCGCGTGACGCGGTGGGCGCCGAGGTCGATCGTGAGGTCGCCGACCGTGACCGCCTGCGCCTGCGGACGGCCGCGGCGCGTGACGCTGGCGATGCGGGCGAGCAACTCGTCGAACGAGAACGGCTTCACGAGGTAGTCGTCCGCGCCCCCGAGCAGGCCCTCCACCCGCTCCTCCACGCGGTCGCGCGCGGTGAGGCAGATCGCCGGGGTGGCGTCGTCGCCGCGACGCAGCTCGCGTACGAGCGAGAGCCCGTCGCCGTCGGGGAGCATGCGGTCCACCACGAAGAGGTCCCAGGCCTCCCCGCGGGTGCGGTCGCGCGCGGTCGCCAGATCGGTCGCCACCTCGACGCGATGGCCCTCCTCGGAGAGCCCGCGCGAGAGGAAGTCCGCGATCCGCTTCTCGTCCTCGATCACGAGGATGCGCATCCGAGTCCTCCTGCCCGGGAATGTCTCCCGGTGGCGTTCGCGCGAACCTCGACGCTTCGTTGGAAGTGGATGAGAGTCGCGCGGACAGACCCCGTTCAGGCAAGATCCGTTCCGGATCAGGCGACGCCGAGCGCCCTCCGGACGTCGCCCGCGTGCCCGAAGACGTCGAGCACCGGGTCGAACACGTGCGTCACGCGCCCGTCCGCGTCGAGCACGAACGTGACGCGACGCGCGTTGCTCCCCCCGAGGGCGCCCCAGCGGCGGGCCATCTCGCCGCCCACGTCGGCGAGGAGCGGGAAGGGGAGGTTGAACTTCTGCGCGAAGGCCTGGTGGCTGCGGGCGTCGTCGGTGCTCACCCCGAGCACCGTGGCGCCGCCGAGGCCCGCGTAGGCGTCGCGGAGCGAGCACGCCTCCTTCGTGCAGCCCGGCGTGTCGTCCTTCGGGTAGAAGTAGATCACGGCGGGCTTCCCGCGCAGATCGGCGAGCGTCCAGCGTTTCCCGCTCGCGTCGGGCACGTCGATGGCGGGGGCGGCGTCGCCCGGCGCGAGGTGGGTCTTCGGGCCGAGCCCGAGGGCGGACTTGAGGCGGTCACGGATCCCCATCGTCGTCTCCCGTCGCCGCGGCGGCGCGGCGCAGTCGGTCGTTGATCGCTTCGCCGAGGCCGCTCGACGGCGCCCACTCGGCGACGACGACGTCGGCGTCGGCCTCGCGGAGGGCGGCGTACAGGGTGCGCGCGTAGTCGGGGCCCGCGCGCAGCACGACCACGCGGAGCCCGTCGGCGCGGAGGCGTGCGGAATCGCCCAGCGGATCGTGCGAGGGCACAACCCGAGCGCGCGGAGCGTAGTGCGCGCGGAGGGTCCCCGGCGCCGGCGTGTCCGACGTGCCGAGCGGCCCCACGATCGCCTCGATGGCCTCGCGCGCGACGCCGCCCGGGCGCAACAGCGCGGCCCGCGGCCCCGTGAGGTCGACGATCGTGCTCTCCAGCCCCACCTCGCACGGCCCCCCGTCGACCACCGGCAGGTCCGGGAAGTCGGCGAGCACGTGCGCCGCGGTGGTCGGGCTCGTGTGTCCGAAGCGGTTCGCGCTGGGCGCGGCGAAGGGGAGCGCGGCGGCGATCCGGCGGGCGACCGGGTGCGCGGGCGCGCGCACGGCCACGGTGTCGCGGCCCCCCGTCAGCGCGTCGGGCACGTGCGGGCGACGCGGGAGCACCAGCGTGAGCGGCCCCGGCCAGAACGCGCGGGCGAGCGCGCGGGCGCGATCGTCGGCGACCGCGTGGGCGTCGACGTCGCCGTCGCAGTGGAGGATGAGCGGGTGGCCCGGCGGGCGGCCCTTGAGCGCGAACACGGCCCGGATCGCGTCCGGGTTCGTGGCGTGGGCGGCGAGGCCGTAGACCGTCTCCGTGGGCACGGCGACGATCTCGCCGGCGAGGAGGCGAAAGATGGCGGCGTCGAGCGGGAGGAGCGGCATCGGGGGAAAGGGAAGTATCTCGTCGGGGGGGCCGGGTAGGTGGACTTCGACCTCGGGTTCGATCTCGTGGTCGTGGTCGTGCTCGGTCTCGGTCTCGGGCTCGCAATCGTGGTCGAGCACGACCTCGAGCGCGACCTCGAGCACGACCTCGAGCACGACCTCGAGCACGATCTCGACTCGGTACCGCCGTCTCCACCCGCCTCCTCCGGTCCGCGGGGGGTTCGTCGGGCCCCCAGCCAGGTGAGGGCCGCTCCTCACCCCCCGCGGCCCTTCGGAGGCTACGATGGAAACGAAGTACGAAGGTCCCTACACGTTCGCGCACGAGCGGCTCGACGTGTTCCGTGTCGCGAAGGAGGTCGCCCGGTGGGCGGCGAAGCAGGTCCTCCCGCCGTCACGGAAACACCTCGCGGACCAGTTGGTCCGCGCCGCCGACAGCATGGTCCTCAACATCGGCGAGGGCTGCGGCCACGAGCCCGGCGCCGCGCGGCGGAACCACTTCCGCATCGCGCTGGGCTCGGCGGCGGAGGTCCACGCGGTGCTCGAGCTCGTCGATCTCCCGGAGGGGGATTCGCGTAAGCAGGAGCTTCGTCGTGTCGGGGCGATGCTCGCCAGGATGTGCCGAATGTAGGGGTCCCCGGGATTTTTGCCGAGCGGGCGGGCGCTCGGCAGACGTGGTTTCCGGGGGGAGGGCCTCGAATGCGGTGGTGTAGCGCCGCGGTCGCGTCGAGACACCGATCCCGACGTGCGCGCCGACCGCCCACGTCCCCATGGTCTCGGTGTAGCGGACGCCGAGCACGAAGGGGGCGACCAAGGGCGGTGCACCTTCGAGCCTGGACTCACCGCCGAAGAAGACGTCGACGCCCGCGTGGAACTCGTCCAGCAAGGGCACGTGCGTGGTCCCTCCGCGCCGCTCGGACTCCGGCGCGGGAATCCAGTCCGAGCGCACCCAGAGGGCGATGGAGGCCGGCCTGAACCAGTGACCCAGCAGCGTCAGCTGCACGGGGACCGAGTACCCGGGGGCGGGCGTCGGAGCGACCTGGCGCGGAGAACCACGTCCCGACCCCGACCATGCCGCCCAGTTCGTGGGCCAGGCCGCCGTGCGACCCGGCGCCGAGCGCCAGGTCCGCGTTCCAGGCGAAGGGGATGTCCGTGCCGACGAAGTCCAACCGGAGGCCGCCGGTGACGACGGCGGGCACGTCTTTCGTCGCTGCGGGATCCGCCACGACGAGGGCGTCCACGCCGAGGTTGGCGTTGCCCTCGGCGGCGGCCACGTTGGTGGGTAGGAGCCACACCGTGCACTCGTAGCACGGTCTCCTCGCGATCGGACGCGCGCTCCGGCCCCGCTCCCCCGTGCGCCCGCCCCCCTCGCGCACTACCTTCGCGCGATGGTCCACGTCGGCGCCCTGCTCCTCGCGCTCTCCGCGCGCGCAGCGACCCTCGCCCTCGACGCCCCCGAGCGGGTCCTCGCGCGCTGCGACGAGGGCGACGCCGCCGCATGCCTCGAGCTCGGCGACGCCGCCGAGTGGGCGTGGGCCAACAGCGTGGCAGTGGGCGCGCCCGAGCCGCAGCGGGAGGCCCAGGCCCTCGCGGCATGGCACGAAGCCTGTCGGCTCGACCTGACCGTCGCGTGCGAGCGCGTCGAGGCCGTGCGGCGGGCGCGATCCGGGGACGACGACGACGGGTCGTGCGAGCGTGGGTGGGCACCGGGCTGCGCGGTGCTCTCCCTGGAGCGACGCGCGCGCGTCTGCTCCTGGGCTCCGGACCCGGCCTCCCACCCCGCGTGTACCCAACTCCCGCTGCGCCTCGTCGGGATGGTCGCCGACGTCCGTGCGATCGAGGCGTGGGGGGTCCAGACGAAGGCGGGGGCCTGGTTCGGCGAGGCCGAGGAGCGGTGGGGCGCCGGGGCGGAGCCTGTGGGCGGACACGGTGGCGAGCTCTGGTGGCTCCGGGACGACGGCACCACGCAAACCCTCCTGCGCCTGTCGCCGAATGGGCTCGTCGAGCTCCCCGCGGGCGCCGACGCGGACACGTTCCACCACCACGGGGTCCCCGGGAGCGACGCCCTGTTCGTGGAAGCGAGGTCGTCGGGGGGCGTCGCGCGCCCCGCGCTCGCCCCCCTCGACGGCGGTCCCCTCGTGCCGCTGGGGCGCCGTCCCGCGGGCCCCGGCGCGGTCTCGGCCAAACGGATGGCCTGGCTCGAGGGCGGCACGCCCACCGGGGACGCCACGGTCGTCTGGGGCACGATCGCCGGCGTGGCCGAGGGGAAGGTGACGGGGCGGGATCCGATGATCTCGCCGGACGGTCGGCGCCTCCTCCTGTCGCGCGGGGCCGACGTGGTCCTCGTCGACCTCGCGACGCGCGCCGAGCGCCGCGTGGGCGAGGGGCGCGCCATGGCCTGGGGCCCGGACGGGAGTTGGTTCGTCACGTCCGGCCCCGCGGTGACGCGCGTCACCCACGTCTCGGGCAAGGAGCTCGCGCGGTTCTCCGGGCCCGTGGAGGAGGTGGCGACCGGCCCCGGGCTCGTGTGGCTCGACGACGCGCTCTTCGAGCTGGAGCCGAACGCCTGGGCGCCCCGCGCCCCGTCACGCGACGGCGCGCTCCCGTTGTCTCGCGCGATGCTCGGCTCCCCGACGGCGTACCCGGATCCCCGAGGCGTCGACGTCGAGATCCGGATCCAGACCTGCGACGGCACGTCCGCGGACGGCTTCCTCGTCGCGCGCGCGGGCTGGTCCGGCGAGGTGCGGGGCGGGCGTGTCACCGTGCCGGCGAGCGCCGCGGGCCACGACGCCGATGTGATCGTCGGGGGGGGCGCCTACGCCCCGGGCGCCGTCGTCGTGGTGGGGCCCACGGACGCCGCCCCGCTGGACTTCCGCGCCTCGCCGCAGCGCTGGGGCGGGCGCGGCGCCGTGACGCTGTCGCTGACGTGCCGGCGCGCGCTCTCGGCCGCGGACGCGCGGGACCCCCGCGCGCTTACGGCGTGGGGCTGGAGAGGTCGCCAGCTCCGCGGGTCCGTGGTGCTCGCCGCGGTGATCCCCTGGCCGTTCGTCACGTCCACGCCGGGCGACGCGCGAGCCGGCCCCTACGAGCCCATCCTCACCCACGACGAGTCGGGTTGGTTCGGCACGTCGGTCGAGGTGACCGCCGAAGGCGTGTTGGTCCGGCACGACGCCCTCCCCACCCACGTCTTGCGTCTGCGCGACGCCGCGGGTGTCCCCTACGCCGGCGCCCGGGCCTGGGTGACGCTGGGCGAGCTCGGCGGCGAGTGGGCCAGCGCCGACCTCCGCGGCGAGCTGACCCTCCCCGAGGGGGCCACGGTGGAGCTCGCCGGGCACCCGAAGCTGGTGGACCCCCGGGACGAGGTGGTCGTGGGGGACGCCGCGCCCACGCCGGCCCGGTCCACCACACGACCGTCCGGCACCTGGGCTCGCGATCCCGGCGCCCATCCGAAGTTGCCCCTCAGCCTGTCCGCGGCGGAGCTCGCCCCCTTCACGCCGGTCCAGGTGAACGCCACGACCGTGGTGACCCGCTATCGGGAGGGCACCGTGGTGTGGCGGTCGCCGGGGGGGTGACCCGACCGGCGCTCCCCCGGGTTGACAGCCGCCCGCCCACCCCGGATCCTGCATGGGAGAGGTCTCCCATGCGGCTGGCGCCCCTGCTCGTGCTGGCCGCGTGCCAGGACACGGGCGTGAAGGTCCACAACACCGAGCCCGAGGTCGTCTTCACCGACCCCGTCCTCGCGTTGTCCGTCCGGTCGTCCGAGGCCGTCACCTTCGTCGCCAACGTCGAGGACGGGCAGACCCCCACGGAGGACCTCACGCTCGTGTGGGCCTCGGGCAGCGAAGGCGCGCTCGAGGGCACGCAGGCCCTCGCCGACACGATCGTGACGTTCACCGTCGCCTCCTTCTCCGCCGGCGAGCACGTCGTCACGCTGACCGCCATCGACGCCGACGGCGCCAGCGGCTCCGACGCCGTGACCCTCGACGTGACCGACAACGCGCCCCCCGCCGTCGCCTTCTCGTCCCCCGCCGAGGGCGACGTGCTCGTCGCGTCCGCGCCCGTCGCCGTCTCGCTCGTCGTCTCCGACGAGGACGACGATCTCGCGGACGTGGTGCTCGCCTGGGGCGGGGTCGCCGCCGGCAGCGCCGACGCGCCCACGGCCGCGGCCGCCGACGGCACCGCCTCGTTCGACCTCCCGGACCTCCCCGCCGGGTCCTACACCCTGTCGGTCTCCGCGACCGACCCCCACGGCGACGTCGCCACGGCCGAGGTCGGCTTCACGCTGGTGGAGGGCGACCTCGACAGCGACGGCCACGTGGACGTGGCCCTCGGCGGCGACGACTGCGACGACGGCGACGGCGGGGTCCACCCCGGCGCCGACGAGCGCTGCGACGGCGTGGACGAGGACTGCGACGGTCGGACCGACGAGGACGCGATCGACGTCGTGACCGTGTACGACGACGGCGACGGCGACGGCTACGGCGACGCCGCGACCGAGGTCGTCACCTGCTCGCCCGCCGACGGCACCGTGGAGGGGGCCGGCGACTGCGACGACCTCGACGGCGCCGTGCACCCCGCGGCGAACGAGGCCTGCAACGGCGTGGACGACGACTGCGACGGCGTCACGGACGTGCTCGGCGACGCCGACGGCGACGGCTGGGACTTCTGCGACGAGTGCGACGACGGCAACCCCGACGTCTCCCCCTCCGCCGTCGAGGTCTGCAACGGCCTCGACGACGACTGCGACGGCGCCACCGACGGCCCCGACTCGGCCGACGCGGCCACCTGGTACACCGACGGCGACGGCGACGGCTACGGCGACCCCGACGCGCCCGTGCGCGAGTGCTCGCAGCCCGCCGGGACGCTGTCCGACGACTCCGACTGCCTCGACTCCGACGCGACGGTCAACCCGGACGGCGAGGAGACCTGCAACGACGGCGTCGACAACGACTGCGACGGCGACGAGAACGGCTGCGGTGTGCGCGGCGTGGAGCTCGTGGCGGACGCGCAGGCGAAGCTCGTCGGCGAGTCGGGCAACGACGGGGCGGGCTCGGCCGTCGCCGGCGTCGGCGACTTCGACGGCGACGGCCTCGGCGACCTCGTCGTCGGCGCGGACGGCGCGGGAACCGACGCGGGCGCGGCCTACGTCGTCCTCGGGCTCCCGGGCGACCTCGACCTCGCCGGCGCGGACGTGGCGCTCACGGGGACGAGCGACGGCGACGAGGCCGGCACGGCGGTGGGGCCCGCGGGCGACGTCGACGCGGACGGGCTGTACGACGTGTTCGTCGGCGCGCCCGGCGAGGACGCGGGCGGCACGGGCGCGGGCGCGGCGTACGTGATCACGGCCGCGATGTCGAGCGGCACGCTGGCGGGCGCGGACGTGAAGCTCGAGGGCGTGGACGCGGGCGACGCCGTCGGCACCT